>NZ_SOCE01000001.1:430281-749409 GCF_004365175.1 Kribbella voronezhensis
TACCGGCTGTGTCGTCCAGCGCCTTGTACTGCGCGAGGGCCGACTCCAGTCGCGTGGTCGCCGCGTCGTACTCGCACTGCAGGAACGCCAGCATCCCCGCGCCAAGACAAGCCTTTGCCTTGTACGGCGCAAGCTCGGGGCCGCCTGCGTCGGCCAGCTTCAGCGCACGCTCGAGCCACTCGCCACCTTCGGCGTAGTGGCCGCGGAGATAGCAGAACAGCCACAATCCACCAGCGAGCCGGACGGCCTCGGTCATCGCCTCGGTGCGAAATGCCCACGCCATCGCCGCCCGCAGGTTGTCCAGCTCACCGTCGAGTCGGTCGAGCCAGTCGCCCTGATTCGGCCCACGGAGATGGCTTTCGGCCTCTTCGGCCAGCGCGATGTAGAAGCCTGCGTGGTTCCGTGCGGTCTCCTCGTCGGTGCCGGCCACGGTCAGCTGTCCCGCCGCGAACTCCCGGATCACGGCGAGCATGTCGTACCGCGCGATGCCCCGATCGCGCGACACCCGGATCAACGACTTGTCGACCAGCCGGCTGGTCAGGTCGAGTGCCGTGGCACGCTCCAGCGGCCCTGGCACGAGCCGGCCGGACAGCACTGCCGCGGCCGCGTTCAGACTCCACCCGCCCGCGAAGATCGACAGCCTCGCGAACAGGTCCCGCTCGGACGGTGTCAGCAGGGCGTGACTCCAGCCGATCGCTCCGAACAACGACTCCTGCCGCGAACCACCTGTGCTGGAACCCCCGCCGAGGATCGCGAAGGAGGAGTCCAGCTCGGCCGCGAGCTCCTCGACGGTCAGCACGTTCGTCCGGGCGGCGGCGAGCTCGATGGCGAGCGGAATCCCTTCGAGCCGGCTGACCACGCGGGCGACCTGATCGAGCTGCCCGGTCGGCGGACAGCCCCGGGCAGTCGCCCGATCCACGAACAACCGGACCGCAGGCGAACTGGCCGAGTCCTCGTCGTCGGTGGGCAACGCCAGCGGCGGTACGACGTACACGCTCTCGCCGGGCACTCGCATCAACTCGCGGCTGGTGGCGAGCACCGTCAGATTCGGGCAGTACTCCAGCAGCGTCGACACGACCCCGGTAGCGCCGGCAAGGACGTGCACGCAGTTGTCCAGCACCAGCAAGAGGCTGCGCCGACCGATCTGCTCCGCGATCTCCTCGGTGAGCCGCGCGCCGTCGAGCGGATGCAGCCCGATCGCGGTGGCGATCGCGGGTGTCACCGCGGCCGGTTCCAGCACGGGAGCCAGCGGGACCCAGCAGACGCCGTCCTCGAACCGATGCGCGACCTGCGAGGCCACGGCCAGCGCGAGCCGGGTTTTGCCCACGCCCGCAGGGCCGCTCAAGGTGAGCAGCCGGGTCGCGCGCTCGCTGATCAACCGGGCAGCCTCTTCGACCTCTTGCGAGCGGCCGATCAACTCGTTCGGAGCGACCGGCGGCAGCCGCAGTACAGAGCGGGTGGTGTCGGCGTCGCGGCGGGCGGCAGCGGTCAGCTGGGCGCGATCAGGCGCCCCCAGCCGCAGTGCGTCACCCAGCAACCGCAATGTGTGCGGCCTGGGCGCACGACGGCGTCCCCGCTCCAACGCCGCGATCGCGTCGACGCTGAGGCCGGCCAACTCCGCCAGCTTCTCCTGGGACAGTCCGGCGTCTCGCCGGTGCCGTCGGAGCAAGTCACCGAAGCCAGTGCCCTGCGCGTCGTCCGAGCCGCGGCGAGACCCGTCTGATGGCAAAGGACGGCCCACCCAGTCTCCGACCTGTCGACGTGGCGGTCGCCACGCTGATCCGAAGGTATCCCGTTCCCGACCGGGTTGTCAGGCTGAACCGGTCGTTCCCAGCCAACTCACAGCAAACTCTCCGGAATCAGGCCCGGTCGTGGTGGGCGATCGCCGTCCGCATGGAGGACCGCGCCCGCTTACGGTCACCGGCCGCGTCGTACGCCGTGGAGAGCCGGAACCACACCCGCCAGTCCTCCGGCGCCGCCTCGGCCTCTTCCTTGTACTGCGTGAAGGCGGCGTCGGCCGCGGCCCGCTCGACCCGGCCCGACGGGCGCCGGGGCAGGTCGTCCACCGGCAACTCGCCTGCTTCGGCCAGTTCGCGCGCGAGCGCCTCGGTCCGGCGGCCGAACTGGATCTCCCGCCAGACCAGATACAGGCCGAGCAGCGGGATCACCAGCACAGCGATCCCCAGCCCGATCGCGACCGGGTCACCGGTGCCGATCAGCAACACGCCGCGCCAGCCGAGCAGTACGGCGTACGCGATGAACACGACCGCGATCACCACCACGGCCCGCTTCGCTGTCACGCGCGTCCTCTGGTCGTCATCAGTCCAGGTCGAGGAAGTTCTCGAGGCCGACGGTCAGGCCAGGAGTGTCGACGACCCGCCGGATCCCGACCACGACGCCGGCCATGAACGACTCCCGATCCATCGAGTCGTGCCGGATCGTCAGCGTCTCGCCGACATCGCCGAACAGCACCTCCTGGTGCGCGATCAGCCCGCGCAACCGGATCCCGTGCACGCGGATCCCTTCGACCTCGGCACCGCGCGCACCGTCGAGGGCCGTCGTGGTCGCATCGGGGATCGGCGCCGCATCGGCCTCCTGCCGGGCAGCGGCGATCAGCTCCGCCGTGCGCCGCGCAGTACCGGACGGTGCGTCGACCTTGTTCGGGTGGTGCAGCTCGATGATCTCGACCGACTCGTAGTACTTCGCGGCCTTCGCGGCGAACTGCATCATCAGGACGGCACCGATGGAGAAGTTGGCTGCAACCAGTACGCCGGTGTCAGGGCTCGCGGCGAGCTGCGCGCGCAGGGTGTCGAGCCGCTCCGCGTCGAACCCGGTCGTGCCGACCACCGCGTGAATCCCGTGCTCGATGCACCATTTGAGGTTGTCCATCACCACCTCGGGGCGGGTGAAATCCACCACCACCTGAGCACCGGCCTTGGCCAACTGCTCCAGGTCGTCACCCTGGTCAAGCGCGGCCACCAGTTCGAGCCCGTCGGTCCGCTCGACCGTCAGACAAACCTGGGACCCCATCTTCCCCTTGGCCCCCAACACCCCAACCTTGACCATCCACACCCTTCCTCGTCCTGTCCGCCCAAGGATGTCATTCTCTCGCGAGGTCCCCCACGCCGGCACCACGCTCACTCCTACGTCGCTCAGCCGGTGCTGAGCTCCCACCCACCCTCAACGCGAGCTCCTCCGTCGCCCGCTGAACAAACCAACCCACGTCGTTGGAACACCAGGCTTGCTCAATCTCCAGCCTCGCGCCGTCCGATCGCGCGCACCCCACGCAGGCGGCCTCGCTCGCTCCTACGTCACTCACTCGACGCTGAGCTCCCACCCACCCCGAACGCGAGCTCCTCCGTCGCCCGCTGAACAAAAGCAACCCACGTCGTTAGAACACCACGCCTGTTCGGGCCCCAGCCTCGCGCCGTCCTATCCCGCGCACCCCACGCGGCCTCCGTCGCCCGCTGAACGAAGGCACCCCACGTCCTTGGAACACCACGCCTATTCGCCCCCTCCAACTCTCGCGCGCGCTTAGTTGATGAATTCGTTGACGCCGAGGGCGAAGTCCCAGTGGCCGACGCCGTTGCCGGCGAGGCCTACCGTGACCAGGCCCATTCCTTCGAGCCAGTGCGCCATCTTCAGGCTGCCGACGTCGAGCGGGCGTAGGCCGAGGCTTTCGATGAATGTCGCCACGGTCGTCTTCGCCTGGGCGTCGTCGCCGGCGAGGAAGACGTTGGGTCGGCCCTTCTCCAGGACGTTGCGGAAGATGGTGTTGAACGCCTTCACCACGCTGGTGCCGGCCGGGGCGACCTTGGCGACTTCCTGGGCGACCGAGGTCTCCTCGCTGTGGGCGAGTCCGTCGAACGTGGCGTTGAAGGGGTTGCTGATGTCGACGATCACCTTGCCTGCGAGGGCCTCTCCGTACTTCGCGACGACCGGAACGACACCGTCGTACAACAGGGCCGTGATGACGATGTCCCCGACTGGGACCGCGCCCCACTCCCCTGTCGTCGCGCCGCCGCCCAGAGCGTTGGCCAGGTTATCGGCCTTGGACTGATCGCGTCCCATGACCTCGACGGTGTTGCCGCCCGCTACCGCGAGCGTGCCGATGGTGCGGGCCATGTTCCCCGTACCGATGAGGGTGATGCTGCTCATGCGTGTGCTCTCTTCTTGTTCGAGGGAGTGGGTCAGATGGCCGTGGTACCGCCGTCGGCGACCAGTTCCAGGCCGTTGACGTAGCTGGAATCGTCGGAGGCGAGGAACAGGGCGACGGTGGCGATTTCTTCGGGGCGGCCCATCTTTCCGCGCGGAATGAGGGACTCGAAGGCGGCCTTGGTTGCCTCGTCGAACAGTTCTTCCTGTTTGGCGGTGGCGACCTGGCCGGGGGTCAGAACGTTGACCCGGATGTTGCGGTCGCGCAGTTCGTTGAGCCAGACGCGAGCCCAGGCCTGCTGGACTGCCTTGCTTCCCGCGTAGAGGCTCCAGCCGGGGTAGGCGCCGAGGGAGGCGCTGGATCCGGTCATGAAGATCGAGCCGTTGTCGTTGATCAGCGGCAACGCCTTCTGCACGGTGAACAGGGTGCCGCGCACATTGAGCGAGAAGGCGCGGTCGAACTGTTCCTCGGTGATCTCGCCGAGGACGCCGGGTTCGCCCATCCCGGCGCTGGCCCACAGTACGTCGATCGAGCCCATCTCCTGCTTGACGGTGTCGTACAAGCGGTCCAGATCGTCCAGATCGGCCGCGTCCCCCTGAACGGCGGTGACGTTGCGGCCGATCAGCTTCACGGCGTCGTCCAGGGCCTCCTGCCGCCGTGCCTGGATGAAGACATGTGCTCCTTCCTCGACGAACAGCTGGGCTCCGGCCAGTGCCATGCCGGTGGATCCGCCGGTGATCACCGCGACCTTGCCATCGAGCTTTCCCACGATCACTCCGTTGAGTTGAGGGGTATCCGGAACAGCTCGGTGCTTATATAAACCAAACTGTGTACTTAACGTATCCGGCCCTCGCTCGGAGTGCAAGCTAAGTACACCGATCAGTACCGCACGAGCTATGCTGGCGGTATGACGGAGTTGGAGAAGGGCCCTCTGGGGCGGCGCCGCGGCAGGGGCGCACGCGAGCGCATCCTCAGCGCGTCACAGCAGTTGTTCCGCGAGCAGGGCATCAACCGCACCGGCATGGACCAACTCTGCGCCGTGGCCCAGGTGTCGAAGCGCACGGCGTACCAGCATTTCCCGAGCAAGGACGAACTCGTGGCCGAATACCTGCGCCGATTCGATCCCGAGGTCATGCCCGGCGTGTTCGATCGCACCGACCTCACGCCCCGCGAACGGCTCCTCGCCGCCTTCGACGTTCCCGCGTCCATGCCTCTGTGCCCCTATATCGGGGCGGCCGTCGAACTCCACGACCCCGAACATCCCGCATCGCAGTACGCACGCGACTACAAGACCGCCATCGCCGAGCGCCTCACCGAAACCGCCCGCGAAGCCGGCGCCACCAACCCCGAACAGCTCGGCGAACAACTGGCACTGCTCATCGACGGCGCCTCGACCCGCACCCGGGTCCTCAACAGCGAATCGTTCCCCACCGCCGCCGCCATCGCCGCCGTCCTCATCGACAACGCCATCCCCGCGTCATCTCATCCGCAGCCCCAACGATGACGGCGGAAGTACCAGACCAGATGTTCGTGGTGCGTCAGAGGGTTCGGTTGGCGTCTAGGTAGATGGTGGTGTTGGCTGCGCGAGCTTTGAGGGCGGCGGCAAGGCGAGCCCGGCCTCGTGCGGAGTGCTGACCGATCGCGTCGGACGGTTCCAGCCAGAACGCGGCGGTAATTTCGTCGTCCTGGAGAACCAGCGGCGTGGAGGCGTCGATCGGGTCGGTGTCGAAGACGTACAGGATGGTGTCGGCGTCGGTGATGCCTGGGCGGTAGTGCACCGCGAGAAGGCGGGTGACGGTCAGCTTGAGGCCGATCTCCTCGAACGTCTCTCGCTCTGCCGCGTCTGCGAGGCTCTGCCCCGCTTCCACCATCCCGCCTACCTGCACGAGCTCTTTCCGGTAGGGATTGGAGACGAGCAGCACCCGTCCGTCGAGGTCGGTGATCAGTACGCCGACCGCCGCACGATGCACCGGGGCCGCATGACGATTCATGCGGCCCCACAGTAGCCAGGCCGAGGGCCGCGGGTAGGCGCAAGGCGCGGCAATGGATCGCTGCACTGGACGTCGCTTCGGACATACGTATGATGTTTGCGGCGATCGGGGTCGGGCTTGCGAAGGAGAACCGCGGATGAAGGTCACTGGATACCGCAGCCTGAGCACCGTGCACGACTGGGGACGAGTCACCGGTGACGTCAACGGGGTGCAGAGCGGTGAGACCACACCGGTGCCTGTCCTGATCCTGGAGACGGATGTCGGCATCGAGGGCGTCGGTCTCGGCTCCCATTTCGACATCGCGAGGGTGTTCCCCGCCATCGACGGCGAGGATCCGCGATCGGTGGTGGCGCTGTACGACCGGATGCTCGACTGGGTGTTCAAGGCCGGTCATGCCGGCCCCGTGTTCGGCACGATCGGGGCCGTCGACATGGCTCTGTGGGACATCAAGGCCAAGGCGGCCGACGAGCCGCTGTGGCGGACCCTGGGGGCACGCGAACGCTTCGTTCCCGCCTACGCGTCAGGCCTTGAGTACGGCCTGACCGACGAGGAACTCGCCGGACTCTACGGACGGTTCGCGGATCGCGGGTTCAAGGCAGGCAAGCTCAAGGGCGGCCGCGATCTGGACCGGGATCTGCCCCGGCTGGAGATCATGCGAGAGGTGCTCAGCCGCAATTCCCGCCGGCCCGCGTTGATGTTCGACGCCAACGAGTCGTGGAACCAGGCGCAGGCAGCCCGCTATGTGGCTGCCATCGAGGAGCGCATGGACCTGACCTGGGTGGAGGAACCGCTGCGTCGATGGGACGCCGCCGGAATGGCCGTACTGCGAGGGAAGGTCCGCGCGGCCATCGCGAGCGGCGAGAATCTGACCGGGCTCGAGCAGTACCGCCCTCTGCTCGACGCCAAAGCCCTCGACATCGTGCAGGTGGGCAACGTCTGGGGCATCACGCACTTCCTTCGGGTCGCGGTGCTGGCGCATGGTCACGACCTGCCGGTGAGCCCGGTCGCCTACAACGCGAACCCGGTCGCGCACGCGGCCGCCGCCGTACCGAATCTGCTGACCTGCGAGCTGCAGGATCTTCATTTCCCCGTCGGTCTCGATGTGGACCAGCAGTTCGACGACGGGGGAATCATCCTGGGCGACCGGCCGGGCATCGGCATCCTGGTGAACGAGTCCCAGTTGTCCCCGGTCAACTCAGCGGCCGCGATCCCGGCGTCGACCGGACCACACATCCGGCCCGAGCGCGCTGCTCTGCGGTTGGTGGCCGAGCCGGACGTGATCGACGATCCCGCCGTACCGCTGAGGCCGGTCTCGTGACGCGCGAGCCCGACCGCGCGGCCTTCGTACCGCGCCGCCGAGCCCTACTTCTTCTTGCGACCCCGCCCTTTGCCGCGGGGCCGGGGAGCGTGGTCGGACAGGCGGCGACGCTCCCACGACCCGTGGATGTGGTCGTACATCGACTTCTCGGCGGCGACGGCGTCCTTGCGTGCGATAGCGTCGACGATCGCCTCGTGTTCCTTGAGGGTCAGCGCGACGGCGTCCGGCGGGTTGATGCCCTGATAGCGGCTGGACTCGACGGCTCGCCGGTAGATCTGCTTGGCGATGTTCTCCGCCAGCCGGTTGCCGGAGATCTCCATCAGCGCGTAATGGAAGATCACGTCCGCCTGCCGGAACGAGTCCGTTTCCGACTCGCTCTCGCGCATGGCCGTCAACGCGTTCTCCAGCCGTCGCAGTTCCTCCGCGCTGTGCGATCCGGCCACCGCGCCCGCCATCGCCGACTCGAGGCTCGCCCGGACGACCGTCAACTCGTCGAGCACGCCGAGGCTCTCGTCGTTGTCGATCAGGGCCGACAGCACCACCGGGTCCAGCATGTTCCAGTAGCCGGGCGCGCGGACCTGGGTACCCCGGCCCTGCGAGACGGTTACGAGCCCCTTCTCCTCGAGCCGCTTCACCGACTCGCGCAACACCGTGCGACTCACGCCGAACTGCTCACTCAGCGGACCCTCCGGCGGCAGCAGGTCACCTTCCTGCAATCGCCCGGTGACGATGAGATCGACGAGCTCGGCAACGACTGCGACACCGAGCCGGCCGACCGGCAGACGCCGCGGAATCAGCCCTGCCGCGTCACCCCGGTCTTTCGCCATACGTATGATCTTATCGCCGGCCGGCGGCCCGACCGCCGCCTTGTCGCCCGCACACGCCATCGACTCAAGGACCTCGTGGCCGTCGCAGAGACCTGGCCGAGGACCGCTCTACTCGACAGACTCGACAGAGGGGCAGGCTCATGATCGTTGCACTGCATTCCGTTCTGCACGAAGGCGCGGAGGAGCAGTACGACCGCGACCATCAGCGCATCCCGGCCGACCTGGAGGCGAGTTTCGCTCGTCTCGGCATCCACGAGTGGTCGATCTGGCGAAGTGGGCGCAACTTGTTCCATTTGGTCGACTGCGATGACTGGCTCGGTGCGACCAAGGCTCTCGAAGACGACCCCGCGAACTTGGCCTGGCAGGCACACATCGGACGGCACGTGGCCTACTTCGTCGGGGAAGAAGGCGGTGCGGCCGGGCAAGTGTTGCCACACGTCTACAGCCTGCGCGCCCAGAGGTCGGCTGACGGGGCGGCGGATTGAGTACCGAGGTCCGGCTGGCGTACGGCGATTCCGGGCTGTCGCTGGCGGTAGATCCGGAGGTGACGACGATTGTCGAGCCGGTACGCAGTACGGCGGCCGCCAGTCAGTCGGGAGCCCTTCGCGCGGCGCTGCGCGAGCCCGTGGCCGGGCCGCCGTTGCGCGAGCGGGTCCGCCCCGGCCAATCGGTCGCCATCTCGGCCTGCGACGGGACGCGGCCACAGCCGCGGCAGCTGATGATCCCTGCCATCATCGAGGAGCTGGAAGGGATCGTGGCTCTGGACGACATCGTCGTTCTGGTTGCCACCGGCACCCATCGGGGGAACACCGAAGCCGAACTCCGGGCCATGTTCGGTGCCGAGGTCGCCGACTCCGCGCGCATCGTCAACCACGACGCCCGGGATTCGTCCCAGCTGGTGTGGCGCGGCACGCACGGCAACGGCGTACCGGTGTGGCTGAACCGGGAGTGGACCGATGCCGACGTCAGGATCACCACGGGTTTCGTCGAACCGCACTTCTTCGCGGGCTTCTCCGGAGGCCCGAAGCTGGTGGCGCCCGGGCTTGCCGGCCTGGAGACGGTCCTCGTCCTGCACGACGCCTCGAGGATCGGGGACTCGAGGGCGACTTGGGGGGTCACGAAGGGAAACCCGGTTCACGATGACGTCCGGGCGATCGCCGAGGCGACCGGAGTGACGTTCGCCCTGGACGTCGTACTGAATCGGGACAAGGACATCGTCGCAGCGTTCGGCGGCGATCTCCTGCCGATGCACGAAGCCGCCGCGGCCTTCGCTCAGGAGATCGCGATGCGGCCCGTCGACAGGCGCTTCGACGTCGTCGTGACCACCAACTCCGGTTTCCCGCTCGACCAGAACCTGTACCAGGCGGTGAAAGGCATCTCGGCCGCCTACCAAGTCGTCCGGCCGGGCGGCACGATCATCTGCGCGGCCGAATGCCGGGACGGTTTCCCGGACCACGGCCTGTACCGCGCGACGCTCGAGGCGGCCCCTTCACCACAAGCGTTGCTGGCTGAGATCGCCGCTCGCTCCGTCACCGTTCCCGACCAATGGCAGATCCAGATCCAAGCCAAGATGCAGTCGGCGAACCGCGTCATCATGCACACCGGCTACCTGACCGACGCGGAGCTGGCCGCAGTACAAATCGAGCAGACGCACGACATCTCAACCACCGCGGCAAAGCTCCTCACCGAGGCTGGACCCGGCGCAACAATGTGCGTCCTACCGGAAGGCCCACAAACGATTCCGTACGTGGTAGAAGCGCACTAACTAGCTCGGAGGGAAGCCCAGCTCCGAGCGAGCGACGCAGGACCAAGCCAGGCGACCACGTGGGTCAACCGAACTCACCCGGTGCCTCCCCCAGACACCAGCAGCTCGACCAAGGCACCGCCCGCGTG
Source organism: Kribbella voronezhensis (assembly GCF_004365175.1). Taxonomy (NCBI): domain Bacteria; kingdom Bacillati; phylum Actinomycetota; class Actinomycetes; order Propionibacteriales; family Kribbellaceae; genus Kribbella; species Kribbella voronezhensis. The sequence goes on from NZ_SOCE01000001.1 coordinate 440,467, forward strand.
GTCACTCGAACTCACCCGGCGTCACCCGCTCCCCCGGTACAACAGCAGCTCGACGACCAAGGCGGCCTCGCGACCTGGTCGCCTTCGCCGAGCGGGCGACGGAGGAGCCCGCGACCCCGGGCGGGTGGGAGCCCAGCGCCGAGTGAGCGACGCAGGAGCGAGCCCGGCGCCAGCGTGGGCGGAGTACTAGGCCGTGAGGGTTGCTGTGAAGGTGGATTGGGCGTCTTCGGCGAAGTGGCAGGAGACCTCTTGGCCTGAAGGGATCGTGCGGAGTTCGGGGACTTCTACTGAGCAGCGGGGTTCGGCTCGGAGGCAGCGGGTGTGGAAGCGGCAGCCTGCGGGTGGGTGAACTGGTGAGGGTGGGTCGCCGGCGAGGATGATGCGTTGGCGGCCTTTGCGGGCGAGGCCTGGTTCGGCCGAGAGGAGTGCCTGGGTGTAGGGATGGGCCGGTACGTCGTACACCTGGTGGTGCTCACCCAGTTCGGCGACGCGGCCCAGGTACATCACGGCTACCCGGTCCGAGACGTGCCGGACCACCGACAGGTCGTGGGCGACGAAGATGATGCTGAGACCGAGTTCGCGTTGCAGGCGCATCAGCAGGTTCACCACCTGCGCCTGGACGGAGAGGTCGAGCGCCGACACCGGCTCGTCGCACAGCAGCACGTCGGGGTTCAGTGCGATCGCTCGCGCGATACCGATCCGCTGGCGCTGGCCACCCGAGAACTGGTGCGGGAACTTGGTCTCGTCCTCGGGACGCAATCCCACCAGCTCCAGCAGTTCACGCACCCGGGTCCGGATGTCCAGCCCCTTCGACACATCAGGGTGCACCTCCAGCGGCTCGGCGACGATCTCGCCGACGCGCAGCCGGGGATTCAAACTCGAGTACGGGTCCTGAAAGACCACCTGGACGTTCCGGCGCCACTTGCGCAGCTCCTTGGCGCGGAGCTTGCTCACATCCACGCCGTCGTAGAACAACGAGCCCGACGTCGGCTTCTCCAGAGCGGCGAGCAGCCTGACCAGCGTGGACTTCCCGCAGCCGGACTCGCCGACGATGCCGAGCGACTCGCCCTTGCGCAGTACGAGATCGACCCCGTCGACCGCGCGGACCAGTGTCTTCTGGCCGAAGGAGAACGCCGGGCTGATGTCGTAGTGCTTCACCAAATCAGTTGCCACCAGCAACTCTGACGACATCAGACTGCCTCCTTCGCGGAGATCGTGGTACGCCGGATGCAGGCCGCGTCCCGCCCCGGGGCCACCGTCAGCAACGGAGGCACCTCCAGGGCGCACTCCGGTACTGCGATCGGGCAGCGGGTCCGGAACGCACAGCCGGACGGAATCGCCCGCAGTGAAGGCGGCGTCCCGGGAATGGTCGGCAACTCCTGCCCCTTCAGATCCGCTGAAGGCATGGAGAGCAGAAGCCCTTCTGTATAAGGATGAACGGGGTTCTCCAACGCCTCGGCAGTGGCGGCCCGCTCGACCACGTGTCCGGCGTACATCACCACGACGTTGTCGGCGACATCAGCCACCACACCCAGGTCGTGCGTGATCAGCACAACGCCCATGTCGCGCTCCGCCTGCAGGTCCGCGATCAATTCGAGGATCTGCGCCTGCACGGTCACATCGAGCGCCGTCGTAGGTTCGTCCGCGATCAGTACGTCGGGATCGAGCGCGAGCGCCATCGCCAGCATCACCCGTTGCCGCATCCCGCCGGAGAACTCGTGCGGGTAGTCGTTCACCCGCTTCGCCGCGGCCGGGATCCGCACCTGGTCGAGCATCTCGGCGGCCCGCTTCATCGCGTCGGCCTTCGAGAGACCGCGATGGACCCGGTAGCACTCGGCGATCTGCTTGCCGACGGACTGCACCGGGTTCAGCGCGGACAACGAGTCCTGGAAGACCATCGTGATCCGGTCGCCGACGATCTTGCGCCGCTCGCGGGTCGTCATCGCGATCAGGTCCTGCCCGCGGTACTCCGCGGTGCCGGACACGATCCGCCCGGGCGGCATCTCGAGGATGCCGGTCAGTGCCTGCGTGGAGACGCTCTTGCCCGAGCCGGACTCGCCCAGGATCGCCAGCGTCTCCCCCGCCCGGACCTGCCAGGACACGCCGTCCACGGCCCGGACGCGGCCGTGCGGGGTGTCGAACTCGACGGTCAGATCGTCGACCTTGAGGAGTACTTCGCCGGAGCTCATCGGATCAACTTCGGGTCCAGGGCGTCTCGGATCGAGTCGCCGATGATCATGAACGAAATCGTGGTGGTCGAGATGAAGATCGCCGGCCAGATGAACAGGTGCGGGCTGTCGCGGTACGACGCCGCGACGCCGAACTGCGATCCCCAGGAGATCGACGGTGGTTGCAATCCGACCCCGAGGAAGGTGAGCACGGCCTCCAGGCCGATCAGCCCGCCGATGCCCAGCGTCGTCATCGCCAGCAGCGGAGCCATCGCGTTCGGGAACACGTGTCTGCGCAGGATCCGCAGCGGCGGTACGCCGATCGACCGCGCCGCCAGCACGTACTCGCGGTTGCGCACCGAGAAGACGGTCGACCGCATCACCCGCATACCTTGCGGCCAGCCGGTGACCAGGATGATGCCGACGATGATCCAGATGCTCCGGTTCGGCACCGAGTTGAGAATCACGATCAGCGCGATCAGACCGGGCAACGCGAACAGAACATCGGCGACCCGCGAGATGATCGTGTCGACCGCGCCCGGGAAGTAGCCGGCCAGCAGGCCGAGGATGCCGGCCACCGCGAACCCGCCGAAGCCGGCCACCAGGCTGACCAGGACGGACGGCCGGGCACCGTAGATCACGTTCGCGAAGTAGTCGCAGCCCTGGATGTCGAAACCGAACGGGTGCCCGGGCTCGCGACCCCGTTGGCTCTTGCCCAGCTCACAGAAGCGCGGGTCGACCGAGGTGAACAGCCGCGGGAAGGCGGCCATCAGGAAGACGGCCACCACCAGCAGGACACAGATCACGAACTGCGGCTTCTTCAGCAACGCCCGCAAGAGCTCGCGGTTGGACAGGGTCCGGCCTTCGAGGTCCTGCGTCTCCGACTCGAAGACCTGTTGTGCCTCAGACATTGCGCACCCTCGGATCGATGAGGCCGTAGACGATGTCGACGACGAGGTTGATCGCGATGAACATCACGAACGCGAGCGTGGACAACAGCACCACCACCCCGCCCTCGTGGAACCTGATCGACTGGAACAGGAACTGTCCCAGCCCCGGCAGGTTGAAGATGCTCTCGGCAAGGACCGCACCGGCGAAGATGCCGGCGAAGTCGATGCCCATCAAGGTGACGACCGGCAGCAACGCGTTCGGTAGCACGTGACGCCAGAGGATCCGCTGCTCCCCCAGTCCTTTGGCCCGGGCCGTCTTGACGAAGTCGGCGTTCGCCGTGTCGACGATCGAGGTCCGGGTCAGCCGTGCCATCCCGGCGAAACCGGTGATCGCGATACAGGTCGCGGGCAGCAGGTACGCCAGCGGGTAGCCCTCGGTGATCCCGGAAACCGGCAACCACTTGAGTTGTACGCCGAACAGGAACTGGCCCGCGAAGTAAAGGACCAGCCCGGGGACGGCGAGCACCACGAGCGTCGACAGCAGCAGCATCCGGTCGACGACCCCGTTGCGCCGGAACCCGGCGTACAGGCCGAACAGCAGCCCTGCGATCCACTGCAGCGCAAGGCTCAGCGTCGCCAGCTTCAGCGTCACGGGGATCCGCAACCGGAGCTGGGAGGCGATGTCGGCGCCGGCGAACGTCGTACCGAAGTGGCCGGTGAACATGTCCTTCATCGACAGCAGGTACTGCACGATGAAGGGATCGTCGAGGTGGAACTGGGCCCGCTTGGCGGCCAGCACGGCCGCCGGGATCGGCTTGTCACCGGCCAGTTCGCGCAAGGGGTCTCCGGGCATCGCGAACACGAGCGCGAAGACCCCCAGCGTGACGATCAGGCCGATCGGGATGGCCGCCAGGATCCGGCGGAGGACGAACCGGGTCACTTGAACGTGGAGTAGAGCGCCTGGACGCCGGTGTACTTCGAGACCCGCGGCATGATCTTCGCCGAGTGCAGATACGCGTTCTGCTTGGCGTACAGCGGAATCAGCGGCATGTCCTCGAGCGCGATGTCCTCGGCCTGCTGGTAGAGCTTGATCGCCTTCTCCGGGTTCGGTTCGGCGTCGCCCTGGGCCAGCACCTTGTCCAGTTCGGGGTTGTTGTAGCCGGAGAAGTTCGCGTCACCGTTGGACTTGAACATCGGGGTCAGGTAGTCCTCGATCGACGGGTAGTCGTGGCCCCAGCCGCTGAACCGCAGGCCGTCCAGCTTGCGGGTGTCGGCCAACTGGGTGATCTCCGAGCCCTGCTTGCCGGTGTACTTGACGGTCAGCCCGAGGTTCTGCCGGAGCATGTTGCCGATCGCCTCGGCGAAGATCTGGCCGGTCGCCGACGTCGTGTTGTAGTTGATGTTCACCGCACCGGAGAAGCCGCCGGCCTCGGCCAGCAACTGCTTGGCCGCGGTCGGGTCGAAGGTGCAGTACTTGCAGGCGTCCGGCCGGTACCCGTCCATGTCCGGTGAGACCAGCCCGTTCGACGGGGTGGCCAGGCCGACCAGGTCCGCGAACGCCTTCCGGTCGATCGCCATCGAGAACGCGTGCCTCAGCTTGGGGTTCTTGTACCGCGGGTCCCAGGCGGGCATCGTCAAGTAGTTGGCACCGGAGCTCGTGGCGGTCACCCAGCCGTCGGGCGCGTCGGTCTTGAAGGTCTTGATCTTGGTCGGCGGTACGTCGACGAAGTCCACGTTGCCCGCCAGGAATTCGTTGTACGCCGTGTCCGCGTTCGGGATGAACCGGAACGTGATGGCGTCCGCCTCGGGGGCGTTCGGGCCCTTGTAGCCGTCCCACTTGACCAGCTTGATGTCGTCCCCGGGGTTCCAGGCGCCGTCCAGCTTGAACGCGCCGTTGCCGATCGGCTTGCGCTTGTAGGCGTCCGGGTTCTTCCGGACCTCCTCCGGCAGCGGGGCCAGGCCGAGGTACTGCAGGGTCAGCCCGAACTGGGAGAACGGCACCTTCAGCTTCACCGAGAAGGTCAGGTCGTCGATCTGCTTCAGGCCGCTCAGCGTCTTGACCGAGGTCGGCTTCGGGGTGGCGCCGTCCGGGGTCGGCGGGTTCATCGCGTCGTAGCCCTCGACCTTGGAGAAGAAGCCGTTGTTCTTCCACGCGGTCGAGCCCTGCGCGGTCAGGTTCCAGCTGTCGACGTAGTCCTTGGCCGTCAGCGCCTGCCCGTTCTGGAAGGTGTTGCCGGACTTGAGCTTGATCGTCCAGGTCTGGCTGGTCTTGTCCGGCGTGACGGACTCGGCCATCACGTTCACCGTCTTGCCGGTGTTCGGATCGGTGGCCACCAGCGGCGCGAACACCGCCTGGGCGACCTGGATCCCCGGGCTGCCGTTCTCGTTCAGCGGGTTGATGTAGTCGAGCGGGTCCGCGGCGATCGCGATGACCTCGCTCTTGGCACCGCTACCGGCGCCGCCGGAGCTCTTGCCGTCTCCACAGGAGCTGAGCACCAGGGCGAGCCCGAGTGCCACCCCCAGAACACCAGTCGCACGTCGCACGGTCGAAACCAACTTCCTCGGCGGGAGGGCCGGTAGGCGGAATAGCCGCCATGTTGGCTGGTCGAAACTGCGCATGTCAACGTTGTCAGCGCCAAATTGTGGCCGCGTTATCTTTCCGAGACCTCAGAGCACCTGTACCCGCAGAGGGCCCTTCGGTCACGATAACGCCGACACAACCCCAAGTCATCAGATGTCAACGGCGTCTGACCCCAAAAAACGGACCATCCGCACACAGCGTGCGAACGGTCCGTGGAGTGAGCGCGTGATTACAGGGTGAAAGCGCCTGCGTCCTCGTCGAAGGGCCCCATCACGGTCAGCGCCGGGTCGCCCGCATAGAGGTCGGCCGCGAGTTGGCTGACATCGTCGAGGGTGACCGCGTCGATGCGGCGCAGGATCTCGTCGACGGTCGGCAGTTCGCCGTACACGAGTTCGGCCTTGGCGATCCGGGTCATCTTGGCGCCGGTGTCCTCCAGGCCCATCACGACCGAGCCGCGCATCTGCCCCTTGCCGCGGAGCAGTTCGTCGGCCGTGATGCCGCCCTTGGCGATCGTGGCCAGCTCGGCCCGGATCACGTCGAGCACCTCGGGAGCCTTCTTCGGCAGACAGCCCGCGTACACACCGACCATGCCGGAGTCCGCGTACGCCGAACCGAAGGTGAAGACCGAGTACGCCAGACCGCGCTTCTCCCGCACTTCCTGGAACAGCCGCGACGACATGCCGCCACCGACGATCCCGTGCAGCACGCCGGCAACGAATCGTCGCTCGTCGTTGCGCACGAGCCCCGGCATCCCGAGCACGAGATGCGCCTGCTCCACATCACGGTGGTGCACCTGCACACCCCCGTACGTCGGAACGCGGCGCGCCGACCCACGTCGTACCGGCGTCGGCTCGGCCTCGCCGGTGGCCCAGTGCCGCTCGAACGCCTTGCGGACCAGCTTGACGACGTCGGAGTGCTCCACGTTGCCGGCGACGGAGACGACGATGTTCTCCGGGCGGTAGCGGCGGCGGTACCAGCCCGTCACCTGGCGCCGGGTCAGCGCGGCCACCGACTCCGGCGTACCGGTGATCGAGCGGCCGAGCGGCGACGAGCCCCAGAGCTGCTCGGCGAACAGGTCGTGGATGTGGTCCGACGTCTCGTCGGCGTGCATCGCGATCTCTTCGTCGATGACGTCGCGCTCACTCTCGACGTCTTCCTCGGTCAGCGTGGCCGAGGTGATCATGTCGCAGATGACGTCGACCGCGAGCGGCAGATCGGAGTCCAGCACCCGGGCGTAGTAGCAGGTGTACTCCTTGCCGGTGAACGCGTTCATCTCGCCGCCGACCGCGTCGATCTCCGCGGAGATCTCCAGCGCGTCACGGCGCTCGGTGCCCTTGAACAGCAGGTGTTCGAGGAAGTGCGTCGCACCGGACAGCTGGATCGGCTCGTCCCGCGATCCGACGCCGACCCAGAGACCGAAGGTGACCGAGCGGAAGCCCGGTACGGACTGGGAAAGCACGCGGAGCCCGGAGGGCAGGACGGTCCGTTTGACCGGACCGCCCGCCTCCGAGCTCAGCAGCGTGCTGGTGATGGCACGTGTCACTCGGCGGGAGCGACCTCTGCGTCGTCACCCTTGCTGTCACCCTTGGCCGCGTCCTCGTCGAGGACCGGGATCAGCGACAGCTTGCCGCGGTCGTCGATCTCGGCGATCTCGACCTGGAGCTTCTGGCCGACGGACAGGATGTCCTCGACGGCCTCCACCCGCTTGCCACCGGCCAGGCCGCGCAGCTTCGAGATGTGCAGCAGACCGTCCTTGCCGGGGAGCAGGGAGATGAACGCACCGAAGTTGGTCGTCTTCACGACCGTGCCCAGGTAGCGCTCGCCCTTCTCCGGCATGGTCGGGTTGGCGATCGCGTTGATCATCGCGCGCGCCGCGTCGGCCGAGGGGCCGTCCGTCGCACCGATGTACACCGTGCCGTCGTCCTCGATGGAGATGTCGGCACCGGTCTCGTCGGTGATCTGGTTGATCATCTTGCCCTTCGGGCCGATGACCTCGCCGATCTTGTCGACCGGGACCTTCACCGAGATGACCCGCGGCGCGAACTCGCTCATCTCACCCGGGGCGTCGATGGCCTTGGCCATCACGTCGAGGATGGTCAGGCGGGCTTCCTTGGCCTGGGTCAGCGCGCCGGCCAGGACGTGCGCCGGGATGCCGTCCAGCTTGGTGTCCAACTGCAGGGCGGTGACGAAGTCCTTCGTCCCGGCGACCTTGAAGTCCATGTCGCCGAACGCGTCCTCGGCGCCCAGGATGTCGGTCAGCGCGACGTACTGCGTCTCGCCGTCGACCTCACCGGAGATGAGGCCCATCGCGATACCCGCGACCGGTGCCTTCAGCGGCACACCGGCCGACAGCAGCGACAGCGTCGAGGCGCAGACCGAGCCCATCGAGGTGGAGCCGTTGGAGCCGAGCGCCTCGGACACCTGACGCAGCGCGTACGGGAAGTCCTCCCGCGACGGCAGCACGGGCACCAGGGCCCGCTCGGCCAGCGCGCCGTGACCGATCTCGCGGCGCTTCGGCGAACCGACCCGGCCGGTCTCACCGGTCGAGTACGGCGGGAAGTTGTAGTTGTGCATGTAGCGCTTGCGCGTCTCCGGGGAGAGCGTGTCGAGCTGCTGCTCCATCCGGAGCATGTTCAGCGTGGTGACACCCATGATCTGGGTCTCGCCGCGCTCGAACAGCGCCGAGCCGTGCACCCGCGGGAGCACCTTGACCTGCGCCTTGAGCGGCCGGATGTCGGCCAGGCCGCGACCGTCGATGCGGACCTTGTCGGTCAGCACGCGCTTGCGGACCAGCTTCTTGGTGAGCGAGCGGAAGGCTGCGGACAGCTCCTTCTCGCGACCCTCGAAGTCGGCGGCCAGCTTGTCGACGACAGCGGCCTTGACGGCGTCGGTGGCCTCTTCGCGGTCGTGCTTGCCCGCGATGGTGAGCGCCTGCGACAGCTCCTCGGTGGCAGCTGCCTCGACAGCGGCGAACGCGTCGTCCTGGTAGTCCGGGAACAGCGGGAACTCACCGGTCGGCTTGGAAGCCTTCGCGGCCAGCTCGGACTGCGCCTCGACCAGCGTCTTGATGAACGCCTTGGAGGCCTCGAGGCCCTGGGCCACGATCTCCTCGGTCGGCGCCTGCTTGCCGGCGGCAACGGCGTCGAAGGTGCCCGGGGTGGACTCGGCCTCGACCATCATGATCGCGACGTCACCGGTGTCGGTGACCCGGCCCGCGACCACCATGTCGAAGACGGCGTCCTCGAGCTCGGTGTGGGTCGGGAACGCGACCCACTGCTGGTCGATCAGGGCGACGCGGGTGGCGCCGATCGGACCGGAGAACGGCAGGCCGGCGATCTGGGTGGACATCGACGCGGCGTTGATCGCCAGCACGTCGTACAGCTTGTCCGGGTTGAGCGCCAGGACCGTGATGACGACCTGGATCTCGTTGCGCAGGCCGGACACGAACGACGGCCGCAGCGGGCGGTCGATCAGCCGGCAGGTCAGGATGGCCTCCTCGGAAGGACGGCCCTCCCGGCGGAAGAACGAGCCCGGGATCCGGCCGGCGGCGTACATCCGCTCCTCGACGTCCACCGTCAACGGGAAGAAGTCGAACTGGTCCTTGGGCTTCTTGCTGGCCGTGGTGGCCGACAGCACCATCGTGTCGCCGTCGAGGTAGGCGGCGGCGGAACCGGCGGCCTGCTGGGCCAGCCGGCCCGTCTCGAAGCGGATGGTACGGGTGCCGAAGCTGCCGTTGTCGATGACTGCTTCAGCGAACTCTGCGCCCTCCATGGGCGCGTTTGTGGTTCCCGACACGGGATACCCCTCTCGTCACTTGAGACGACTGTGAGGCGCGAACTCTCCGGGGGTGTGCCGGTCTTCGATCGAGGCCCGCGGGGGCAGCTGAGCTGTCCCGAAGGCCACTACCGAGGACCGGTCGTCGGCCCGGCACGCAAATCGCGTCGTCTCGTTGTCGTTGATTATTCAGTTGTCCCACGCCAGGCGTGGATACGCGAGAAGCGGCCACCCCAGAGTACGGTGGCCGCTTCTCACGACGTCATCGGCGAAGGCCGAGCCGCTCGATCAGGGACCGGTAGCGGTTGATGTCCTTCTTCGCCAGGTAGTTCAGCAGGCGGCGGCGCTGGCCGACCAGCAGGAGCAGACCACGACGGCTGTGGTGGTCGTGCTTGTGCTCCTTCAGGTGCTCGGTCAGGTCCGCGATGCGGTGGGTCAGGAGCGCGACCTGGACCTCGGGGGAACCGGTGTCGCCCTCGGTCAGGGCGTACTCGCCGATGATCTTCTTCTTCGCCTCAGGATTGGCTGACGACACGTGCGATCCTCTCGATGTCCGTTGCGCGGCGCACCGGGGCTTGGGTCACCCGGGCACTCTCGATCCGCGGCCGTTCAGACGGCAGCGTCCACGGTACCAGTCCGTGGACGCGTCACCCTAATTCTGGGTAAGGATCCGGCGGGCGTTGTCGACATCGAGCTTCATCTGGACCAGCAGGTCGTCGATGGTGTCGAAGCGGATCTGGGTGCCGCGGAGGCGGGCGACGAAGTCCACCGCGATCCGCGAGCCGTACAACTCCAGGTCGTCACGGTCGAGCACGTAGGACTCGACCCGGCGGTCGACGCCGTCGAAGGTCGGGTTGCTGCCGACGCTGATGGCCGCGGGCAACGGTTCGCCGTACCGCGGGGTGCCGGGTGCGGGCTCGATCACGGTCAGCCACCCGGCGTACACGCCGTCCAAGGGGACCGCGGCGCCTGTCAGGGCAGGGATGTTGGCCGTCGGGTAGCCGAGTTCGCGACCGCGCTTGTCGCCCTCGATCACGGTCCCGGTGACCCGCAGCGGCCGCCCGAGCGCGACGGCCGCGCCCTCGACGTCACCTTCGGCGATCAGGTTCCGGATGTACGTCGAGGACCACGGCTGGGCGTCGCCCGCGAGGGAAAGACCCTCCACCTCGAAGCCGGCGGCGGCACCCGCCTCGACCAGGGTGTCGACGTGCCCGGCCGCCCGGTGGCCGAAGCGGAAGTTCTCCCCCACCACGACCGCCTTGGCGCGCAGGGTGACGACCAGGACCCGGTCGATGAACTCCTGCGGCGACCACACCGCGGTCTCCTTGTCGAACGGCAGGATCAGTACGGCGTCCGCTCCGGCCGCCCCGAGCAACTCGGCCCGCTCGGCCGGCTCGCTGATCGTCGCCGGCGCGTGGCCGGGCCGTAGTACCGCCATCGGGTGCGGGTCGAAGGTCATCGCGACGACCGGCAGGCCGCCGAGCGCCTCCGCCCGGGCCCGGGCGTGCGCCAGCACCTCCTGGTGACCGCGGTGCACTCCGTCGAAGTTGCCGATGGTGACGACCGAGGGGCCGAAGTCGGCGTCCACCTCGTCCAAACCGTGCCAGACACGCATGGCAGCAGGATTCCATGCCGGTCCCGTCCCCCGATCGGCAGGGACCCCGATTGCTGGTTGGTCACCCCTTGTAATCGTTCGGTGACTCGACCTAAGGTGGCCGCGGCATCTGGTCGACCTTCGGAGGACCCGTGAAGATTCACCGCCTCATCGCTGCCTGCACCGCCGCGGCTCTTCTCGGCACGTTGTCGATCACGGCTCCCGCGACCGCCTTTGCCCCGGCCGCGCAGTACAAGAAGTACGTCGCGCTGGGTGACTCCTACACATCGGCGCCGTTGGTGCCGCTGCCCGAACTGCTCTCGCTCGGCTGTCTGCGCTCGATCGGGAACTACCCGAAGCAGCTGGCCGCGCGGCTCCAGGTCACCTCGTTCACCGACGTGAGTTGCGGCGGCGCGGACACCACCAACATGACCCAGCCGCAGAGCACCCCGCTCGGCACCTTCCCACCGCAGTTCAACGCGCTCACGGCCGACACCGACCTGGTCACCGTGGGGATCGGCGGCAACGACTTCGGCGTCTTCGGCGACATCACCAGCACCTGCCCCGGACTGCGCGCGAGCGATCCGGCCGGCGCCCCGTGCAAGGCGCACTTCACCGTTGACGGCAAGGACGCCCTGGCCGGCAAGATCGCGCAGACCCAGGTCCGGATCACCGAGGTGGTCAACGGCATCAAGCAGCGCTCACCGAAGGCGACGATCGTGCTGGTCGGCTATCCGAAGATCGCGCCGGAGAAGGGCACCTGCCCGGACATCCTGCCGTTCGCCGACGGCGACTACGCCTACCTGTACTCGATCGAGCAGAAGCTCAACCAGGCCGTCGAGAACGCGGCGGCGGCCGGCGGCGCGACGTACGTCGACACCTTCGGACCGTCCACCGGTCACGACGCGTGCGCCCCGGAAGGGCAGGCCTGGATCCAGGGCAAGGACATCAACCTGCTCCGCGCCCTGAACTACCACCCCCGCTTCGAAGGTCAGGCCGGGGTCGCCTCGCTGACCTTCAAGAAGCTGACCGGTGCTCAAGAGACCGTCACCGCCGCCGAGCAGGCGAGGTGGGCCGCCGAGGCCCGCACGCTCAGCGCGAAGGCTGCGAAGGACCCGGCCGTCAAGGCCGCCATGAACCGCCTACGGACCGGCGCGCAACGCTGACCCTTTCCAATCCGTACGGCGGACGCCGGGCCGGCCCCACTTCACGCGTGGACCGGCCCGGTGCCTTTTGCTGGATCAGACGGCGGCCGTGAGCTCGGTGAGCGCCTGGCCGAGCGGCAGGTTCACCCGGTGGGTCGCATACGGATCGCCCCGCGTGATCCCCTGGTTGACGATCAGCACTTCCTTGCCGGCTTTGGCGGCGTACCGGACGAAGCGGAAGCCGGACATCACGGTCAACGACGAGCCGAGAACGAGAACCGCACGCGCCTCGTCGATCAAGGAGTAGCACCGCTCCACTCGCGGCTTCGGGACGTTCTCCCCGAAGAACACCACGTCCGGCTTGAGCAGAGCCGACCCGCAGCTCTTGCACGGCACCAGCCGGAATCCACCGACGACATCCTCGGGCAGCTCGACGTCACCATCGGGGTTGATCCGCGTCGCCACGCCCTCGAAGGCCGGATTGGCTTCGCGGAGACGGCGATCCAGCTCCTCGCGCGGCGTCGTACGGCGGCAGTCCAGGCAGATCACGCGGTCGAGATTCCCGTGCAGCTCGATCACGTCCCGCGCCCCGGCCGCCTGGTGCAACCCGTCGACGTTCTGCGTGATGACGCCGGTCAGGAACCCACGCGCCTGCAGTACTGCGACCGCCCGGTGCCCGTCGTTGGGCGCGGCGCGCGCGATCGTCCGCCAGCCGAGGTGGCTGCGAGCCCAGTAGCGCTGCCGGCCCGTCTCGCTGCCGACGAAATCGGCGTACGTCATCGGGGTGTGGGTGCGCAGGCTGCCGCTCGCGCCGCGGTAGTCCGGGATTCCTGACTCGGTGGAGATCCCGGCGCCGCTCAGCACGACCACTCCCCCGTCGGCCACGACCTCGGCGACCGGCGCCACATCCGCGATTCCCGGGGCAAGCGACAGCACGTCAGGACCGGGAGTCCAACTCAAGGTGGGGCGAGAACGCACCCACCAAGAGTAGCCAGCAACCCCAGGCACGCCTCGGAAAGGGCGAGGCGACCTGGTCAGGACAGGCCGGCCTCCAGTGCTGCGATCAGCTGGGGCCGGAGCTCCTCGGGCCGGATCACGGCGTCCACCGAGCCGACTGCCACCGCCCGGTGGATGTTGTGCACCCGGTCGAATTCGGCCGCGACCTCGCCCAGTTTCTCGGCCCGCACGGCCGACCGGAGCTCGGTCAGCTCGTTGGTCAAGGTGGCCCGCTCGGCTCCCTCGGCCGCGGCGAGCCGGGCCGCGACGGAAGCGACGCGCGGGTCGGCCGACGTACGGGTGTCGACCTCGCGGGAGAACACCACGGCCGCCGCCGGTGCGCCGCCGATGACCGAGGCGAACGAGCCCTCGACCGCCAGCACGGTCATCCGCGGGTTCAGCGCCTTGGAGAAGACGACGAACGCGCCACCGTGGTACCGCGAGACCACGCAGAAGACGATCGGGCCGTCGAAGTTGACGATCGCCCGGCCGATCTCCGCGCCGTACTCCAGTTGCAGGTTGCGCATCGAGTCCGGTGAACCGTCGAAGCCGGACAGGTTCGCCAGCACCACCAGCGGACGGTTGCCGCTGGCACCGTTGATCGCGCGGGCCGCCTTCTTCGACGAGCGCGGGAACAGCGTCCCGCCGGTGTAGACGTCCGGGCCGTCCGTCGGCGAGAGGCCACGCCGCGGTACCGGCTTGGACTCGATGCCGAGCAGGCATACCGGCAGGCCACCGAGCCGGGTGTCGACGACGACCGCGGTCTCCGCGTCGGCCATCCCCGCCCAGCGCTCCAGCATCGGGTGGTCCTGGTCGGCCACCGACCGCATCAGCGTGCGGATGTCGAACGCCTTCTTGCGATCCGGGTTGGTCGTGTCGGAGAAGATCCCGCCGACGGTGGTGAAGCCGCCGTCGGCCGGATCGTGCGGGTACGCCGTGACGTCGCGGTCGTGCGGGTCGGTGGTCGGTGCCCGCCGCGGCCCGGGCTCCCCCGGTACGACGTACGTGTGGTCGTAGTGCGCCATCAGGATGTCGCGTGCACCGGCCAGGTCGGGCGCCCAGTACTGCGCTTCGCCGTTCGGCCCCATCACCCGGTCGTAGCCGCCGATGCCGTAGTTGTCCTCGGCCGAGACGCCACCGGCGAAGTCGAGCGTCTCCTTGCCGGTCAGCACCATCGCCGAGTCGGGCGTCATCACCAGGATGCCCTTGGTGTGCATCAGCATCGTCGCTTCGGCGTTCCAGTACGGCTGGGCGCCGACGTTGATGCCCGCGACAACGATGTTGATCTCGCCGCCGGCCTGGGTGAACTCGACGATCCGCTTGAGCGCCTTGGCGACCCAGTCCATGTTCTCGGTGCCGGAGTCCATCGAGATCCGGGCGCCGGCGGAGACCGCGAACCACTCGACCGGGACCCGCATCTTCTCGGCCAGGTGGAGGGCGGCGATGATCCGGCCGCACTCGGCTTCGGCGACCGCGCCGAGCGCCTTGGTCGGGTCGCCGCTCAGCACGACCCGCGTGATGCCCTCGGGGTGCCGGCGGGTCGGCGTACTGATGACGCCGGCGATCAGGCCGGCCTTGTTCAGGCCGCGGGGCCGGTCGACCGGGACCAGCGTGCCGGTGTCGTCCAGGTCGTACTCGACGTAGCTGCCGCCCGCGCCGGCGACCATCCCGGCCACCTCGTAGGGGTAGACGGTGTTGCGGCGACGGGCCCGGAGCACCTTCTGCGCATAGTCGTCGAGCGGCTTGAGCGGCTCGGTCGCAGGCCGTTCGACGGCCGTCACGACGCCCGCGCCGGGCTGGTAGTAGAACCGGCCGACGACCGCGAACGGTACGCCGTTGGTGCCCATCACCCGGCCGGCGACGCTGACCTCTTCGATCCCCGCGCCGGAGGTCAGCGGCGCGATGTTGCGCTTGAGCGCCGTCAGCTCGGCGACCTCGGCGTCGAGGACCGGCCAGATCGTCACCCAGACGTGGTTCATCTCCAGCTTGGCCCCGGCGGCACCGCGCGCGGTGCGGGCCCGGCGGATGCCTTCGAGGCAGTTCGCGATCGCGCGCTCGACGTGCGGCAGCGCGGTGATCTTGCCGTCCTCGTCGCGCACAGCGGCGAACTGGCGGACCTGGGCCAGCGCCACCAGTCGTTCGTCGGCTTCGTTGTCACGGGCAACACAGTGGTAGAGCAGCACGTCCTGCGGCGCGTCGAGCCGGGTGATCCGGAAGTCGCGCAGCCGCCACAGGTTGAGCCGCCGCCCGACCATCGGGTGGACCCCACGCACGTTGTCGTCCTCGACGGCGCCCTGGGTCGACAACCGGTAGGTGAAGTACCAGACTTCGCGGCCACCGCCCGGTACGACGGCGATCGCCACCCGGCGTACCTGCTGCTCGAACAGCAGCGGGGCGACGATCTCGCACAACCGGTCGGACGCCTCCTGCGGGGACTCCGGCGTCTGCGGCCAGGACAGGTAGAGGTCGGCCACTGTTTCATGGCCGGCCGGGCGAGCGGCGAGCTCGGCGGACAGGTCGCGCACCAGCGAGCTGCCGGGGTCGGCCACCTCATCGACCGTCCCGATCGTCGTGACCAGATGCGTCGGACGCGCGTCGACGGTGTAGTCCGCCGTCGTGAAAGCGCGACCGTTCACCGTGGCGTTGCGCAGGCCGTGCAGCTCGTACTCGAGGTAGTGACGACGGACCAGGACTTCCAGCATCGGCTCGGTGCCGTTGACCCCTCGTTCGAGCCGCTCGGCCAGGAAGCGCACGATCTGCTCGGGAATCGTCGCGAGCGCCTCGACGCGCTCGGCGTGACCAGGAGCCTCCGGGTCCAGCGAGAGCGCGGCCAGCTCGTCACCGACGCCTGCCAGCACCTCCGCGCGCGCCTGATCCACCTGCGGCTGGTCGAACCAGCGGAACCGCACACTGCGAGCCAGGTCGCCGATCACCGGGAACCGTAGCTGCGTGGCGAGCACCAGGTGCTCCAGTACGGCGTACGCCTCGGCGTCCAGTGGTGCCTCGGGCTTGTCCTCGACCAGCCACTGCTCCAGCAGCGACGTCACCAGCCGTACGTCGGGAGACGTGCGCTGCTGGGCCAGGAAGATCCGGAACACCGCGTCGGTCAGCTCGTCGGTGCGGTCCAGGTCGGTGACACCGTAGTGACCGAGCACTCGCGCCAACCGCTCAGTGAACTCCGCCGGCAGCCCGGCACGCTCGGTGTCGAGCGTCTGCAGGTACGTGTGGAAGTGCTCCTTGGGGCTGTGCACCCGCAGCTCGGTCCGCAGGTCCTCGCTGGCCGGCCGGTTCCGGCTCAGCTCGGCCAGGTCGGCGAAGAGTCGCAGTACGCCGATCTCCTCCGCCACCGGAGGCTCGGCCAGCTCGGCCCGGGCCGACAGGTACTCGCTCAGCGTCCGGCTCTCGTCGACCGGGTCGATGTCGAACCCCAGCAACATGCTGCTCAGATCGTCCAGGCCACGGGCCGCTCGCTCTGCCGCGGTCGCCTGTTCGGCCGGCTCGGGCAGCTCCAGATCGACGTTCTCGCTCGTCTCGACGACAGCGTCGGCGTCACCGATCGGCTCCAGCAGCACCAGCGGCGCGCCGGTCTCGACCTGGCTGCCGGTCGACACCGGCAGCTCACGCAGGATCGCCTTGAACGGCGCGTGCAGCACCGTCTCCATCTTCATGCTCTCCAGCACGAGCACCGGCGCCCCGGCCTCCACCTCGGCGCCGACCGCGACCGGAGTCGCGACGACCAGGGCCGGCGACGGCGCGCGCAGGAAGCCGCCCTCGTCCCGGCTGACCCGGTGCGTGACTCCGTCGACCTCCACCAGGTGCACCGGCCCGTGCGTCGCGGTGACGAGACGGAACCGGTGACCGGCGACGACCAGGCGTACGTCGTACTCGTCCAGGCGCTCGTGCTCGACATCCAGGGACCGCACGCCGTCGCCGATCGCCACGCCCACGCGGTACCGGCTTGCGCCGATCCGCGCGACGGTCACCTTGTACGACGCCCCGCGCAGCTTCAGCGCGATCGCCCGGCCGACCTCATGTTGCACCTGGGGACGCCCGCCACGGGCGGTCTCCAGCAGCCGCTGCCGCTCGACCCGCTCGGCCTCCTGGTACGCCTCGATCGCAGCGGCGATCAGAGCGACGCCGGAGTGCCGGCTCGACACCAGCCGGCCCTCGCCGCGGACCCGGTCGATCCAGCCGGTGTCGGCGCTGCCGTCGATCACCTCGGGCTGGTCCAGCAGGTCGAGCACGAAGCTCTTGTTGGTCGCGCCGCCCTCCAGTACGACGACCGTGTCGGCGACCGCACGCCGGAGCCGGCCGAGGGCCTCGTCGCGGGTCCGGCCGTACGCGATGATCTTCGCGATCATCGAGTCGAAGTCCGCCGGGATCGAGTCGCCCTCGCTGACCCCGGTGTCGACGCGTACGCCGGGACCGGTGGGCAGCCGCAGCCGCGCGATCCGGCCGGGTGAGGGGGCGAAGTCGCGGTCCGGGTCCTCGGCGTTGAGCCGCGCCTCGATCGCGTGGCCTTGCTCGACCGGCTGCGTGCCGACGAGACGGCCGCCGGAGGCGACGTGCAACTGGGCCTTGACCAGGTCGAACTCGGTGGTCACCTCGGTGATCGGGTGCTCGACCTGCAGGCGGGTGTTGACCTCGAGGAAGGCGAACAGCTTGTCGCCCGGGTGGTACAGGAACTCGACGGTGCCGGCGCCGCTGTAGCCGACGGCAATGGCCAGCCGCTCGGCGGAAGTCTTCAGCTCGGCGACCTGGTCGGGAGCGAGGACCGGCGAGGCCGACTCCTCGATGACCTTCTGGTTGCGCCGCTGCACCGAGCAGTCGCGGACGCCGAGCGCCCACGCCGTACCCTGCCCGTCCGCGATGACCTGCACCTCCACGTGCCGGGCGCCGGTGACGAGCCGCTCCAGGAAGAGCACACCGCTGCCGAAGGCGCGGGCGGCCTCGTCGCTGGTCCGCTGGTACGCGTCGCGCAGGTCGTCGTCGTCATGGATCACCCGGATGCCGCGGCCGCCACCACCGGCGGTCGCCTTCAACATCACCGGGTAGCCGATCCCCCGCGCCGACTCCAGCGCCGCGTCGAGGGACTCGACCGCACCCCGGCTCCAGGGTGCCACCGGTACGCCGACCTCCTCGGCGATCAGCTTCGAGCCGATCTTGTCGCCGAGCTTGCGCATCGCCTCCGAACTCGGCCCGATGAACGTCACGCCGATCCGCGCGCACAGGTCGGCGAACGTCGGATCCTCCGCGACGAAGCCCCAGCCGACCCAGGCGGCGTCGGCGCCGGATTCCACCAGCGCCCGCTCGAGCTTCGCGTGATCCAGGTACGGCCGTTCCGAGGCCGGACCGAGCGGGTAGCTCAGGTCGGCCTCGCGCACGAACGTCGCAGTGCGCTCGGCATCGGTGTACAACGCAACCGTCTCGACGGTGCTGCCCGTCTCGGCGTTGAGCTCGCGGACCGCGTTGATCAGCCGCATCGCGGCTTCACCCCGGTTGACGATGGCGATGCGGTTGAACACCGGGCGGCACTCCTGTCGTTGGACTCCAGCTGTCACCGCACACATTCCCAGGCAGCCGGGGCTACCGTCGAGTCGGGTTGATCAGCTCACGAAGACTGCGGTGGGTTTGGCGAGCGGTCCGTGCGGCTCGTAGAGCGCCAGGAACTGGCCCGTCGGATCGAACATGGCGGTCTGTCCCGCCGCCAGTTTCAGGCCGGGAAGCGGCCGGCCGGTACGAATAGCGGCCGCCTGCTCCGCGTCGGCGTCGTACCGCGGGAAGGTGTCCGCCGCGACCTCGGCGATCGGCAGATAGCTGAACGACTCGGCCAGCTCTTCCAACGTGTGCGCGGCAGCCATCCCGAAGGAGCCGACCCGCGTCCGCCGGAGCATCGTCAGATGGCCCCCGACGCCGAGTTCGGTGCCCAGGTCGCGGGCCAGCGCGCGGATGTAGGTGCCGCTGGAGCAGTCGACCGAGATGTCCACCTCGATCCCGGCAGGGCCGGGCCGTACGTCGAGGACCTCGTACCGGCTGACGGTGACGGAACGGGCCTTGAGCGCGACCTCTTCGCCGGCCCGGACCCGCTCGTAGGCGCGCTTGCCGTCGACCTTGATCGCGGAGACCTTGGACGGCACCTGCGAGATCTCACCGCGGAACCCGGCGACGGCCGCCTCGATCCCTTCGACGGTCACCTCGGCGAGCGCCTCCGCCGAAGCGGTGGTGACGATCTCGCCCTCGCGGTCGTCGGTACTGGTCGAGGCGCCGAGCAGGATCGTCGCGTCGTACGACTTGTCGGCCAGTTGCAGATGGCCGAGCAGCCTGGTGGCGCGGTTGAGCCCGACCACCAGGACCCCGGTGGCCATCGGGTCGAGGGTGCCGGCATGGCCGACCTTGCGGGTGCCGGCCAGCTTGCGGATCCTGGCCACCACCGTGTGCGAGGTCAGCCCGGCCGGCTTGTCCACCACAACGATGCCGTCGGCAACGATCATGGCTGCGGCGAGCGGGTCACTCGTCGTCGGAATCATCGTCCTCGCGGTGCTTGTAGGGGTCGGCGTCGCCGGCCGGCTTGGCCCCGGCGGCGGCCTTGGCCACCTCGGCGTCGGCCTGGCGGGCCTTCTCCAGCAGCTCCTCGATCTGGCCGGCCGTCTCCGGGATCGCGTCCAGGTAGAACGCCAGACTCGGCGCGCGCCGCAGCCCCAGCGCCTTGCTGACCTCGCTGCGGATCAGGCCGCGGGCCGACTCCAGGGCCGCCGCGGTCGACGCGCGCTCCTGCTCACCGCCGTACACGGTGTAGAAGACGCTCGCCTCACTCAGGTCTCCGGTCAGCTTCGCGTCCGTCACCGTGACGAAGCCCAGGCGGGGATCCTTCACACGGCGCTCGAGCAGTTCGGCCACCAGAACCTGGATCCGGTCGGCCAGTTGCTTAGCCCTTGCTTCACCCATCAGGGCTCACTCCTTCATTCAGACATGAACAACGTCCGGAGCGGCGGCTTCCACCGCCACTCCGGACGTTACTAGAGGCAGTTAGCTCCGCGGCTTCTCGCGCAGCTCGAACGCCTCGACGACATCGCCGATCCTGATGTCGTTGTAGTTCTGCACGGTCAGACCACACTCGAAGCCCTCGCGGACCTCGGACGCGTCGTCCTTGAACCGCTTGAGCGACGACAGGTCGCCGTTGTCCACGATCACCGCGCCGTCGCGGATCAACCGGATCTTGGCGTTGCGGCGGATGACCCCGGTGGTCACCCAGCAACCGGCGATGTTTCCGACCTTCGACGAGCGGAAGATCTCCCGGATCTCCGCCTGGCCCAGCGAGACTTCCTCGTAGACCGGCTTGAGCATGCCCTTCAGGGCCGCCTCGATGTCGTCGATCGCCTGGTAGATGACCGAGTAGTACCGGACATCCACGCCCTCGCGCTCGGCCAGGTCACCGGCCTTGCCGGCCGGCCGAACGTTGAAGCCGATGATGACGGCGTCGGAGGCGATGGCCAGGTTGACGTCGTTCTCGTTGATGGCACCGACACCACGGTCGATCACCCGCAGGTTGACCTCGTCGCTGACCTCGATCCGGACCAGCGCGTCTTCCAGCGCCTCGACCGAACCGGAGCCGTCGCCCTTGAGGATGAGCAGCAGTTCCTGGCTCTGCCCCTTCTCCATGGAGGCCATGAAGTCCTCGAGCGTACGACGTGCGCGCCGCTTCGCGTTGGCCGCGGCACGAGCCCGGGCTTCCCGCTTCTCGGCGATCTGGCGAGCCATCCGGTCGTCGTCGACGACCAGGAACTTGTCGCCCGCTCCTGGTACCGCGGTCAGACCGAGTACCAGCACCGGACGCGACGGCAGCGCCTCCTGCAGCGAGTTGCCGTGCTCGTCGAGCATCGCCCGGACCCGCCCGTACGCCGGACCGGCCACCATCGAGTCGCCGACCTTCAGCGTTCCGCGCTGCACCAGCACGGTCGCCACCGGTCCACGGCCCTTGTCCAGGTGCGCCTCGATCGCGAGACCCTGGGCCGGCATGTCCGGGTTGGCCCGGAGATCCAGCGCCGCGTCCGCGGTCAGGATGACGCCCTCGAGCAGGCCGTCGATGTTGATCCGCGACTTCGCCGAGACGTCGACGAACATCGTGTCGCCGCCGTACTCCTCGGGCACCAGGCCGTACTCGGTGAGCTGACCGCGGACCTTGGTCGGGTCCGCCGCCGGGACGTCGATCTTGTTCACCGCGACCACGATCGGGACGTTCGCGGCCCGGGCGTGGTTCAGTGCCTCGATCGTCTGCGGCATCACGCCGTCGTCGGCCGCGACCACCAGGATGACGATGTCGGTGGCCTGCGCACCACGGGCACGCATGGCGGTGAACGCCTCGTGACCGGGGGTGTCGACGAAGGTGATGGCGCGTTCCTGGCCGTCGACCTCGGTCGTCACCTGGTACGCACCGATGTGCTGGGTGATGCCACCGGCCTCGCCGGCCACGACGTTCGCGTGCCGGATCGCGTCCAGCAGCTTCGTCTTACCGTGGTCGACGTGACCCATCACGGTCACCACCGGCGGCCGGGCCGCCAGCTCGCCCTCGCCACCCTCGTCGGTGCCGAAGTCGATGTCGAAGGACTCCAGCAGCTCGCGGTCCTCGTCTTCCGGCGAGACGACCTGAACGTCGTAGTTCAGCTCGGTGCCGAGCAGTTCGAGGGTCTCCTCGTTGACCGACTGGGTCGCGGTCACCATCTCGCCCAGGTGGAACAGCACCTGGACCAGCGATGCCGGGTCGACGCCGACCTTCTCGGCGAAGTCCGTCAGCGAGGCGCCACGGGCCAGCTTCACGACCTCGCCGTCACCGTGCTTGACGCGCACGCCGCCGACGGCCGGAGCCTGCATGTTGTCGAATTCCTGGCGCTTGGCGCGCTTGGACTTGCGACCACGACGGGCCGGACCACCCGGACGCCCGAAGGCACCCTGCGTTCCGCCCCGGCCCCGGTTGCCCGGGCCCGGACGACCGCCACCGCCACCACCGGGCGGGCCGCTGGGGCCACCACCCGGACGGAAGCCGCCGCCACCGCCGCCGCCACCCGGACGCGCACCCGCGCCGGGACCGCCGGAACCGCCGCCGGGACGGCCACGGCCGCCACCCCCGGCACCCGCGCCACCGCCGCCGCCCGGACCGGACGGACGACCGGTGAACGTGCCGGCCGAGGACTTCGGCATCATCGCCGGGTTCGGACGCGGTGCGCCCGGCACTCCGCCGGACGGACGCGGCCGGTCGGTGCCACCGGTACGGGCCTGGGCAGGCCGCGGCGGCATACCCGCCGGCGTTCCACCCGGGGCCGGTGCCGCCGGAGCGCCACCACCCGGACCAGGACGGGCGCCACCGCGCTGCATGCCCTGGGTCGAGCTGAAGGGGTTGTTGCCCGGACGCGGAGCGCCCGGACGGCCGCCCTGGCCGCCGTCACGCCCACCCGGAGCACCCGGACGGGGCGATCCACCCGGACGCGGCGCACCCGGACGAGGGGCGTTGCCACCCGGCCGAGGAGCGTTGCCCGGTACACCGGGACGCGGCGCGGGCCGGGCCGGAGCATCGGCCGACCGCGGCGCGGCCGGAGCCGGGCTCGGTGCGGCCGGAGCCTGTGCTGCCGGGGCCTGCGTCGCGGGCGCATCGGCCGGAGCCGGTGCCGCCTTGGCGGCGGGCGCCTCGAACGCGGGCTGCGCGGGCGAGGACGGAGCCTCGACCGCAGGGGCCTCGGCGGCCGGGGCCGGCGTGGCCTCGACGCGCGGACCTGGCTTGGGGCCAGGACGCGGACCCGGACGAGCCGGCGACGGCGCGGACGTTCCCGCTGCCGGCGCGGCCTTCTCGGTCACCGTCGGCTCGGCGGCGACCGGAGCCGCCTGGGCGGCCGGCGCGGTGCGCTCGGTCTCCACAGCCGGGGCCGGAGTCGCCGCGGCCACCTCGGGTGCGTTGTCCGCCGGCGTGACCGGCGCTGTTGCCTGCGCGGTCGCAGGCGAAGTACTTGCGGCGGCCTTCTTGGCCGCGCGCTTCTTCGGCGGGTTCTTCTCGAACTCCTCCGCCAACCGTCGTACGACGGGTGCCTCGATCGTCGAGGACGCCGATCGGACGAACTCTCCCATGTCGTTCAGCCTGGTCAGAACGACCTTGCTGGTAACTCCGAGCTCTTTCGCGAGCTCGTAGACCCGGACCTTTGCCACTACTCTCCCTCTGGTCCGAGCCTGGGGCGCGGACCGTTAATCGACGTACATGCTCATCGCATTGCACTCATCGCTGTGTATCCATCACTTTTGGACACTCATCGAGTAGTCATGAGTCGATGACCCGCCTTCATGTCGTCGCGACGGTTGTCGCGGGCGGCCCTGGTGACCGCACTTTGTCCTGCTGTTACTGCTGCCGCTCGACCAGTTCCCGCACGAGCGTGATGTCCAGCGGTCCCGCGACCTTGAAGGCCCGTGGGAACGCTTTCCGTCGCTCGGCGAGGTCGAGACATCCGGTCGCCGGGTGCAGGTGCGCCCCA
Organism: Kribbella voronezhensis; assembly: GCF_004365175.1. Taxonomy (NCBI): domain Bacteria; kingdom Bacillati; phylum Actinomycetota; class Actinomycetes; order Propionibacteriales; family Kribbellaceae; genus Kribbella; species Kribbella voronezhensis. Next base: position 464,126 of record NZ_SOCE01000001.1, read on the forward strand.
CGGCCGGGTGCCCGATGCTCGGGATCCGGGAGGACAAGTCCTCCGGACACCGTCATCCGCAGCAGATCGGTCGGACTGGACCGCTTCCGACACCCGATACAGGTACGCTCCCGAACCTTCTCAGGGCGCGCGTCTGCAGTTTGGATCACTGTTCCTCAGGGTGTGGTGACGACTCAGTCGACCGACCGAATCACTAGTCTACCTTCTCGTCCTCACGAGTCACATCCGTATCCGGCCGGATGTCGATCCGCCACCCGGTCAGCCGGGCCGCGAGGCGGGCGTTCTGCCCTTCCTTGCCGATCGCCAGCGACAGCTGGTAGTCCGGTACGACGACCCGCGCGGCGCGAGCCGCGGCGTCGACGACCTCCACAGAGGAAACCTGCGCCGGCGACAGCGCATTCCCGACGAAGGTGGCCGGGTCGTCGCTGTGGTCGATGATGTCGATCTTCTCGCCGTGCAACTCGTGCATGATGTTGCGCACCCGCTGGCCCATCGGGCCGATGCAGGCGCCCTTGCCGTTCACCGACGGGTTCAGGGTCCGGACCGCGATCTTGGTCCGGTGCCCGGCCTCGCGCGCGATCGCGGTGATCTCGACGGTGCCGTCGGCGATCTCCGGCACCTCGAGGGCGAACAGCTTCTTCACCAGGTTCGGGTGGGTCCGGGAGACGGTGATCTGCGGACCCTTGAAGCCCTTGCGGACACCGACGACGTAGACCCGCAGCCGCGAGCCGTGCTCGTACTTCTCCCCCGGCACCTGCTCCGGGGCCGGCAGTACCGCCTCGATCTTGCCGAGGTCGACCATCACCGAGCGCGGGTCGCGGCCCTGCTGGATGACGCCGGACAGGATGTCGCCCTCCTTGCCGGAGAACTCGCCGTACCGGACCTCGTCCTCGGCGTCGCGCAGGCGCTGCAGGATGACCTGCTTGGCCGTGGTCGCCGCGATCCGGCCGAAGTCGGCGGGCGTGTCGTCGAACTCGCGCGCCACCGTGCCGTCCTCGGCGAGTTCCTTCGCGTACACCGTCACGTGCCCGGTCTTGCGGTCCAGCTCCACCCGCGCCTGCTGCTGCGCTCCCTCGGTCCGGTGGTAGGCCACCAGCAGGGCCTGTTCGATCGCCTCCACGACGATGTCGAACGCGATGTCCTTCTCGCGTTCCAGCGACCGCAGGACGGCCATGTCGATATCCATCAGTTCTCCTCTACCGCGCCGTCAGCGGCGGATTCATTGTCGTCGGTGCCGGCTGGCCGGTTGAACTCGATCTGGACCTTGGCCTTCTCCACGTCCGCGAACGCGATCGTCCGGGTCTGGCCCCGGACGTCCAGCTCGGCCGTGTCGTCGGTGGCGGACTTGATCCGCCCGGTCACCTTGTGGCCGCCCGCCAGCGTGACGGCGACCAGCCGGGTGACGTTGCGCCGCCAGTGCCTCGGCAGCGTGAGCGGCCGGTCCACCCCCGGGCTGGACACCTCCAGCGTGTACGCGCCGTCACCCATCACGTCGTCGGCGTCCAGGGCCTTGGAGATCGCCCGGGTCACCTCAGCGACGTCGTCCAGGCTGATGCCACCGTCGCGGTCGACCAGGACGCGCAGCAGTCGCCGCTTGCCGGCCGGCGAGACGTCGGCGGCCTCCAGGTCACAGCCGAACTGCTCGACGATCGGCCGCAGGAAGTTCTCGAGGCTCGTGGGGTCCGTGTGGTCAGTCTTTCGGCTCACAGGTAGACCTGCCTCTCTCCAGTTGTGTCACCCGTTGCGCACCTCGGCGATCCGGCCGAGAGCAGTAGCCCACCTTATCCGGCCCGCCGGGTGGTCCGGCCATGCGCCTCGGTCCGGGATATCGTTCGGGCCGTGCAGACCGAGCCTCCTCGACTGTCGCGACGTGCTGTTCTCCGGAGCGCCGCCGTCGTGGCGGGTTCGGCGACCCTGCTGACCGGCTGCGAGGACGAGAAAGACCACAGCGGTACGCCGGGCGCCACCGAAGGGCCGGACGGTCCTACCCCACCGCCACCGAGCACCGACCCGGTCGTCGTCGCCGCGCTGACCACCGCCGCCACCCAGGTCGCGCAGCTCTCGCTCCGCTACAGCCAGGTGCTGCAGGGCTATCCGAAGCTCCGTGCCCAGCTCGCGGCCGGCGTGAAGAACCATGCGGCCCAGTTCGCGAAGCTCAAAGAGGTGGGCGGCTTCGAGCCACCCCAGCCCGGCAAACTCCCCGCACTCCCGGGCACCGCCGCCGCGGCCCTGGCGGAGCTGGCCGGCCGGGAGCAGAAGCTGTCCGTCAGTCACGCGACCGCTGCCGTGAAGGTGTCCGGCGAAGCGGCCCGGCTGCTCGCGATGCTGGCCGCGGCCGAGAGCCAACTCGCGGCGACGTTGACCGTAGGCAAGAAGAAGGCGGCGTCATGACCGAGAAGGAAGCCCTGCAGGCCGCACTCGCCGGCGAACACGCCGCCATGTACGGCGTCGGCGTGGCCGGCGGCAAGCTTTCCGGCGCCCGGTTCGCCCAGGCCACGGCAACCTTCGGGGTGCACCGCAAACGCCGTGACCAACTGGCCGACCTGCTGGCCGACGACGGCGAGACCCCGGTCGCCGCCGAACCGGCGTACGACCTGCCGCAACCTGTCACCAGTACGGCGTCGGCGGTGGCGCTGGTGCTGCTGATCGAACGGCGACTGTCGGCCGTCTATGCCGACCTGGTCGAGGCCGCGGAGAAAGAGCCGGTCCGGACCTTGGCGATCCAGGCCCTGATCGCGACGTCCCGCGCCGAGCTCAGCTGGGGCGGCACCCCGCAGGCGTTTCCCGGTCAAGGCTGAGCCGGGACTTGCGGACCATACCGGTTTCGCTGCGTGCCCGGACGTTCACCGACCGCTGACAAATCTCTGCCATAACGAAGGATTTCCGGCCCGGTTACGGGTGATCTGAAATTCGTTGCGTACTCCCCTTTACTCGGAGCGCGACCTTCCCTATATTTTCGGCCACGGAGACTGGGGGGTCGCCGGGTATTCACCAACGCAGCAACGAAGTTCTGGTCCCGATGGTGGTCGGGAGCCACTGCCGCGTGGGTGATCGTCCAAGGCTGAATCAAAGCGTCTGACCGTGCCTTCAGTGCATTTTCACTCAACTTCTTGAGCCGCGTCGCGGATCGGCTACGGAGGGTAGCGAAGCATGCGTACATTCGATTTGATCACCGGCGAGAGCCTGTTTGTGAAAGACCTCCGGGTCGTTCGCTGGGAGCAATACGAACTCGGCGGGCAAATGCCTTTCCAGGCAATGTGGTACAGCGTTCCGCCCGGGTCGGAGAGCCCGATCGACCAGCACCCCGAACTGGAGTTGTCGATCGTCGTCGCGGGGACCGCGCACGTTCTGGTCGGCGGCGCGGAGCACGAGATCACCCACGGCAACGCGTTCCTGCTCAGCAGCACCGAGGCGCACGTCGTCCAGAATCGTTCGGACGACGAACTGCTGACCGTCTTCAGCGCGTACTGGATGCCTGTCACCGGTGAAAGACCGGTCGAAGCCGTGACGGCCGACCATGCTTGACCAGGATGGGATTGAACCGGTCACGGTGATCACCTTCCCGCAGCCGACCGTCAACGGGCCGCTGCACCTCGGGCACCTGGCCGGTCCCTATGTCGCCGCCGACATCGCCGCCAGGGCCGCACGGGCCAGGGGCGAGCGAGTCGTCGTCACGACCGGCTTGGACGTCCACCAGAACTACGTGCTCACCCGGGCCGAACGCGAAGGCATCGAGGTCGGCGTGATGACGGCGGATTTCCGCGCCGACATCAAGGAGACCTACGAACTCGCCCGGATCGGTTACGACCGGTTCAGCGACCCGCTGACCGACGAGCACGCGCCGATCATCCGGCAGCTGATGAACCACCTGGTCGCCAGCGGGGCCACGCCGATGCGCGAGGTCACACTGCATGCCTGCAGCGACTGCTCGCGCACCCTGCACGAGTCCTACCTGGTCGGTCTCTGCCGCGGTTGCAAGGCTCCAGCGGCAGGAGGCGCGTGCGAGCAGTGCGGGGCGTTCACCTACGTCGACTCGATGATCGATCCGGTCTGCGGCCGGTGCGGCGGCGAGCCGAGGCCCTTCCAGGCAACGGTTCCGGTACTGCGGATGGAGGATCACCGCGAAGCTCTCACGGCGATGTGGTTGCGGGCCGAGCTGCCGCCGTCGGTGCGCGCCCTGATCGGCCGGCAACTGGCCGACGGCCTGCCGGAGATCGCCCTGGCCTACCCGACGAACTGGGGTATCGAGGGCGACGCGGCCTTGACCGGGCTGCGGATCGGCCCCTACACCGAGGTCGCGTTGACCGATCTCTACAACGTCGCCAAAGCCGTCGATCCGGACGCCGGCGATCTGCCCGGATACCTGGCCGCGCTCGGCCGGGTGGGAAACCTCTGGCACTTCCTCGGCCTCGACAACGCGTACTGGTACGCCTTGTACTGGCAGGCCATCTGGGCCGCGGCCGGAGTGAATCCCTTGCCGGTTTCCGGTCTAGTCGTGAATGAGTTCTATCTGCTGGACGGAAGCAAATTCTCGACCAGCCGCAATCACGTCGTCGGAGCGAACGAAATACTCCGCGACGAGGACCCGGGAATGGTCCGGCTTTACCTCGCCTGGGACCGCCCGGACCGTTATCGCAGCGACTTCAGCTGGAAAGCGTTCCGCGCTTTTGCCGACCGGATCGGCCCATTGCTGGACGGCACCCGGACCTGCGCCGAGCCGCTCCACCCGGTGCTCGCCGAGATCGAGCTGGCCCGGGCACAGGACGCGCTCCGGCCGTCGGGTTTCGACCCGGCGCTGGCCGTCCGGATCATGATCGACCTGCTCGCCGCCGGAGTCCGGGACACCGGGTCGCTGCGCGCGGCCCTGACCGGGGCAGGCGAGTAGCGCGATGCGGATCTGCGTGATCGGTGCCGGTATCGCCGGCACCCTGTTGGCCAGGCGGCTGACCAGCTATCCGGGCGTCGAGGTCGACCTGGTCACCGGCGTACCGGGCACCGATGCCACGGCGGCGTCGGGTGGCGGCGTGCGAGGCTTCGAGACGCACCCCGAGCAGCGGCGGCTGGCGGCCGAGAGCCTGGCGGAGCTCTTCGAGACCCCGGACCTGCTCGATCAGGCCGGCTACGTGGAGACCGGCTGCACCTACCTGCTCACGCCGTACGCCGGACTCGAGGCCGCCGTCGCCGAGGTGGAGCAGTTGCACCCCGGCTCGACCGAGATCGTCGACGCGAGCGCTCTGCGCGGCCGCGGCTGGCACGGGCTGCCGGACGGCACGGTCGGCGTACTGGAGAAGCGGGCCGGGTTCATCCGGCCGGATCAACTTCGCTCGCTGGTGATCAGCGAACTGGCGAGTGGAAAGAACAGCAGGGTCGTACCGGGCCCTGTGCTCGGTCTGGTTCCTCATCCCGACGGGTCGGTCAGCTGCCGCACACCAGGTGCCGGCGGCCGGTACGACCTCGTCGTGGTGGCCGCCGGACCGTGGACGCCGGGACTGCTCGCGGGCAACGCGTTGCCCGCCGAGCCCTACCGGACCAAGGCGATCCAGGTCGCCGTGTACGACGTGGACGGCGCCCTGCCGACCATGTTCATCGACGAGACCAGCGATCTGTACGGGCGCCCGACCGCCGACGGAGGCCTCCTCCTCGGCGTCGACACCCACCGCTGGTCGGTACCACCAGGCAGCAGCCAACCGGTCCCGGACCTGGCCACCGAGGCCGTCCGGATCGCGGCCGAGCGGCTGCCGCACCTCAGGCTGCTGGGGACCAGGCACACGGTCTCCAACGCCGACTGTTATGCCGATCCGCCGGTACTGACGCTCTGGTCGGTGCTCGGCAGCACACATCGGCTCTTCACTTTCACCGGTGGGTCCGGCGGCAGCGTGAAAACCGCGCTGGCCGCGAGCCGGACGGCAGCGAGCGACCTGCTCGGGCCGCTCGTCACCGGGGAATCCACGCGCACCACCACTTCGCGGACGGAGAACAAGCGCATGACGAATTCGGAACGAGGCAACGGCCACCCGCCCAGGTACCACACGATCGGCATCGGTGCCGGTCCGTCGAACCTGTCGCTGGCGGCCCTGTACAAGAACGTCACCACCGAGAAACTGGCGCTGTTCGACTCCCGCCCGGTGGCCGGCTGGCACACGCCGCTGCTGTACCCCGGGGTGCGGATGCAGACCGGCTGGATGAAGGACCTGGTCTCGCTGGTCGATCCACGGCACGAACTGACGTTCCTGAACTACCTGGTCACGTCCGGCCGGCTCTACGCGCTGATCAACTCCCAGTTCGACGCCCTGCCCCGGATCGAGTACGAGCGCTACCTGGCCTGGGCCACCGAGCGGCTCGGCGTGGTCAACTTCGACTGCCGGGTGGACTCGGTCTCGATCACCGACGAGGGCTTCCAGATCTGCGTGGACGGTACGCCGGTCGCGCTGTCGGAGCACCTCGTCCTCGGCCTCGGCACCCGGCCGGTGTGGCCGGAGTACGTCCGCGGGCTGGACTCCGAGCGGGCGTTCATCGCCGACGAACTCGGCGCGCGGCTGCCCGCCATGGACGCCGACAAGGCCGACCCGGTCGCGGTGATCGGCGGCGGCCAGACCGGCCTGGAATGCGTACTGCGGTTGCTCGGCTCCGGCTTCACCGACATCCGCTGGATCGGCCGCAACCAGTGGTTCCGCAGTATCGACGACTCCCCGATGGCCAACGAGCTGTACCGGCCGTCGCACATCGAGTTCCTGCAGGGACTGAACCGGTCGAAGCGCCGCGAGATGATCGTGGACTCCCGCTACTCCGGCGACGCGATCACCCCGGGCGGCCTGAAGGCCCTGTACCAGGGCAACTACGACGGCCTGCTCACGCTCGGCCGGTTCCCGGTCACGCTGCTGCCCGGCCGCGACGTCACCTCGGCCGAACAACTTGCCGACGGCACCATTCGCCTGCGCTGCACGACCCCGGCGATGCCGGAGGAGCACGAGGTACGCCGGCTGGTGATCGCCGCGGGCCGCGAGCACGTGCAGGCTCCGTTCGACGACGACCTGCGGGAGCGGATCGACTACGACGACGACGGCGAGATGCTGGTCGAGCCCGACTACTCGGTGCGCTGGAAGGGCATGAACGGCCACCGGATCTTCTCGTTCAACGCGAGCCGGTACAGCCACGGCCTGACCAACGCGGGCCTGACGCAACTCCCGGTCCGGGCCGCGATCGTGCTCAACTCGATGTTCGACCGGGAGATCTACCCGATCTCCGACGAGCTGTGCGCGGTGAAGTGGTGACCGCCGCTGCTCCGGAGCCTTCGGCTGTTCCCGATGTCGACGGCGTCTGGTTCCAGCTGGTCGCCGAGGACGGCGCGAGTACGCCGTACGGGCAGTACCACCGCGAGGACGACCTGGTCTGGGCCGAGTTCTACGCGGGTGGATCGTTGCGCAGCGGGCGGCTGGTCGGCCGGGTGCAACCGGACGGGACGATCAGGGGCGCCTACTGCCTGCTGACCGCTGACGGTGAGCTGGTCAGCGGCGAGTGCCGCAGCATCCCCGAGTACGACGTCCGCGGCAACATCCGGATCACCGACCACTTCCGCCGCAGCGACGGCACCCGGGGGGTCTCCACCATCGAGCAGATCCCCGCTCCGATCAGGGAGGTCTGACAGATGACGGCAAGACCGCACCTGCTGGTGGTGGCGACCGGAATGCGGCTGTTCCGGGAGTACATCCTGCGCTCGATCGCGCCGCAGTACCGGATCCACATGTTCCTGCACGCGGAGCCGACCTGGGAGAAGGAGTACATCGAGGGCTGGACCGTGCTGGAGAGCACGCTCGACGCCGAGGCGCTGGTCGTCGCGGCGACGAAGCTGCACGCCGACCAGCCCATCGACGGCGTGCTCTGCTGGGACGAGGCGCGCATCCTGCAGACCGCGCACGTCGCCGAGGCGCTCGGCCTGCCAGGCGGCGACGTCGAGATGATCAACCGCTGCCGGGACAAGCACCTGACCCGTACGGCGCTCGCCGAGCACGGTGTCCCCCAGCCGGTCTCCGTGCTGGTGGAGACCGTCGACGAGGCCATCGAGACGGCGGACAAACTCGGCTACCCGGTGATCCTGAAGCCACGGGCGCTGGCCGCCAGCCTCGGCGTGGTGAAAGTGAACTCGGCGGCGGAACTCAAGGACAACTGGGAGTTCGCGCACGACACGACCGTGCCGGAGGCGCCGCACTACGACGTCAAGGTGCTGGTCGAGGAGTTCGCCGACGGCTACGAGATCAGCATCGACTCGGCGATCTTCCACGGCCAGGTGACGCCGTTCTGCCTGGCCCGCAAGGAGATCGGCTACCCGCCGTACGCCGAGGAGATCGGTCACTTCGTCGACGCGGCCGACCCGCTGCTCGCCGACCAGGAGCTGATGCAGGTGCTGGCCGACGCGCACGCGGCGATCGGGTTCACCGACGGCGTCACGCACACCGAGATCATGATCACCGCCGACGGCCCGAAGGTGATCGAGATCAACGCCCGGATCGGCGGCGACATGATCCCGTACCTCGGCCTGCAGGCGACCGGGGCCGACCCGGGCCTCGCGGCCGCGGCGGTGGCGTGCGGCCGCACCCCCGAACTCGTGCCTGACCGGGCGATGGTCGGGGGCGTCCGGTTCTTCTACGTCGACGAGAACGACACCGTGCTCGACTCGGTCGGCTTCGACGAATCGGGGCTGCCGGCAACGATCGACCAACTGGTCGTGCTGATGGAGGCCGGCGCCACCACCAGTCCCCCGCCGATCGGCACGCTCTGGGGCCGGATCGCGTACGCGACCGTGGTGGCCACCTCGCTGGAAGACTGCCGGGCCGGGCTGGACGCGGCCGAGCAGGCACTGCGCTGGTCCGGCCACCCCAAGGAACCCGAAGAGGCGACACCATGAGTTCGACGACCGACGAGAGCACCGGCATCTGGGCGACCATCAAGGGCGCCCCGCTGCCGGTGAAGGCGCTGCTGGTCGGCGTCTTCGTGAACAAGCTCGGCTGGTTCCTGCAGGTCTTCCTGGTGCTGTTCCTGACCACCTCGAAGGGTTTCACCGACGTCCAGGCCGGTACGGCGCTGGGCATCTACGGCGGCGGCTCGGTGATCGGCCTGATCATCGGCGGCTCGCTGTCCGACAAGGTCGGGCCGCGGGCCGCGGTGATGATCAGCATGTTCGGCATGGCCGCGTTCGTACTCGGGATCGCCTACGTGCCGAGCTACACCGCCGTTCTGATCGTGGTGGCGCTGGCCGGTGCGGTCGGCCAGTTCTACCGGCCGGCCTCGGCGGCGCTGCTGACCGAACTGACCCCGAAGAACCGCCAGGTGATGATCTTCGCGGTCTACCGGCTGGCGATGAACCTCGGGACGACGGCAGCTCCGCTGATCGGTGCCGCCCTGGTCGCGATCTCGTGGAACCTGCTGTTCATCGGCGAAGCCCTCGCCGCGTTGGCCTACGCGACCGTGGCGATCATCGCGCTCCCCGGCCGAAAGCCGCCGGCGGTCGCTGACGACACGGTCGACGACACGGCCGCGCCGGAACCGAAGGGCGGCTACCTCGCCGTACTGCGGGACTACAAGTACGTGCTGTTCCTCGTGTGCATGTTCATCAACGCGGCGATCTACATGCAGTACCTGGCCGTCCTTCCGCTGCACATGAAGTCGGAAGGGCTGTCCACCTGGTGGTTCAGCGCGGTCGTCGCGCTGAACGGCTTCATCGTGATCACCTGCGAGTTGCTGGTGACCAAGGTGGTCCAGCACTGGCCGGCCCGGATCGTCGCGATCATCGGCTTCGTCCTGCTCGGCGGCGGACTCGCGTTCTACGCGCTGCCGGGCGGGGTGGCGATCTTCGTGATCGGCACCCTGTTGTGGACGCTGGCGGAGATCATCGCCGGTCCGACCATGTTCGCCTACCCGGGCATGGCCGCCAGGCCGAAACTCCTCGGCCGGTACGTCGGGTCCGCGCACGCCATGTTCGGTCTGGGCTCCGCCCTCGGTCCCTTTCTCGGCGTGTGGGTCTGGAACAACGCCGGGACCCGGGTCTGGGTCTGGTGCGGCGTGGCCGGCGCGATCGGCGTCGTCCTCGCGTACTTCGGAATGTCCAGTGGAGCCGACACGGCCGCCGAGGAACCAGCAGTCGACATCACCCCGGCCAGCGAGCCGTTGCCGAGCGAGAGCTCGTAGGAGGGCCTCATGTCTAGCTACACGATCATCGTGGATCCGTTGTCCACTGGTCAGGAGTACCCAGCGGCCTTCAAGGAGGCCGGGCAGGTGCCGGTTGCGGTACTGAGTGGGCTCGAGCCGCCACCGGCGTACACGACGAGTTGGCACCCGGAGGACTTCGAGCACGTGCACTACTTCACGGGTGACGTGGAGGCGCTGGCGGCTGAGTTGCGGGTGTACGAACCGGAGTACCTGGTGCCGGGGGCGGAGAGCGGGGTCGAGTTGTGCGACCAGCTCACCGAGATCCTGGTACCGGGCAGCGGGAACGTTCCTGAGCTCGCGTCGGCGCGGCGCGACAAGTGGCAGATGGCCCAGGCGCTTTCTGCTGCCGGTGTTCCGAGGCTGCGGCAGTTCCTGACGTCCGATCCGGCCGAGGCCGAGCACTGGCTGAAGGAGAACGACCTGCTCGGCAAGCGACTGGTGATCAAGCCGCCGAAGAGCGCCGCCGGCGACGAGGTCTACATCGTTTTCGAGGACGGTGACTGGCGGGAGCGGTTCGACCAGGTGCTCGGCCGGACCAACAAGATGGGCATCACCAACGACGCGGTCCTGATCCAGGAGTACGCCGAGGGCACCGAGTACCTGGTGGACAGCTACTCGGTGGACGGGGTGCATTCGCTCGTCGACGTCTGCCGGTACACCAAGGTCAGCCGGGGCGACAAGATCGGCATCTACCACCGGATCGACTTCCTGGCGGCGGACGACCCCGAGGTACTGGCGTTGTGGCCGTACACCCAGCAGGTGCTCGATGCCGTCGGCATCCGGGTCGGGTGCGGGCACTCCGAGGTGATGATGACGGCCGACGGACCACGGCTGATCGAGGTCGCGGCCCGGCCGGCCGGCGGCGGTCACCAGATGGTCAGCGAACTGGCCACCGGCGACAACCACATCAAACGGACCGTCGCGCACCGGGTACGCGGCGAGGTGCGGGACAGCTTCGACCTGGTCCAGCACCTGCGCGGCATCTTCATCTCCGCGGTCCGGGAGGGGTACTTCCGCAATCGTGAGGTGCTGGCTCCCGCCGAGGAGCTGAAGTCCTTCCACTGGATGAAGATCCTGCACGAGGAAGACGCGATCGTCCCGGAGACGGTCGACCTCTTCACCTGCCTGGCCTGGGTGATCCTCATCCACAGCGACGCGGCCACCCTCGACGAGGACTACCAGCGCGTCCTCGAGATGGAGGCCGCGATCGTCATCGACGCACCCTGACTCCCAACCTGCGGTAGACAGTGTCTACGCAGATCGTGTAGACACTGTCTCCGTGACTGAAGAGTTGAAGGACCTGGTCTGTCTGCACGCCGCCGGGAGTGCACCGGCGACGTGGGACGGCGTGCGGGCCGGCCTGGAGGAGGCGGGCTATCGGGTGCACTGCCCGACGCTGGCTGGTCATCGCGGGGCGGCTCGGCGTACGGCGTACCGGCTGGATGATTTCCGCGACGACGTGGTGCGGGAGTTGGACGAGCTCGGGCTGGAGCGAGTGACGCTGGTGGGGCATTCGCTCGGGGCGTTCGTGGCGAGTCTGGTTGCTGTGCAGGTGCCGGAGCGGGTTGAGCGGTTGGTGCTGGAGGAGCTGCCGGTGCCGCCGCGATATGCCGGTGGCGGACCGCCGAGTGGAAAGGTGGGAACGGGCGCGGCGCTGCGGGTGATGGGGTTCCTCGGACGCAAGAAGTTCGATCCGCGGATGTTGCGTGAAGTCGTGGCGGAGTTGCGGAAGCCGCAGCCCGCGTGGTGGGACGGGCTCATAGCGGTGCCGGCACCGACGCTGCTGCTGGCGGGTGGACCGAAGAGTCACCTCGACCAGTCCCGCTTCGAGCTCATCGCGAAGCAGATGCCTTCGGCAACCATCGTGACGGTCGACGCCGGCCATCGGATTCACCGGCGTGCGCCGCAGAGGTGGCTCGCCGCGGTCACGAGCCACCTCCGGGGCGCCTGAGCTCTAGCGGCGGCGGCGCCAGGGGCCAGTGATGGCGTAGGTGATGCCGGGCGTGTAGACGTTGAAGAACATGGTGCGGCCGTCGGCAGAGAAGCCGACGCCGGCCAGTTCGCCGTACTCCGGGGCTTCGGGCGTGCCGTTGTTGACCGCGTTGCGGGCGAACTTGAAGACCTGGCCGTCCTCGGTGGTGCCGAGGATGTGCTGCTCGCCGAGGCCGTCCTCGCACATCATCAGGCCGCCGTACGGCGACATGGTGATGTTGTCGGGGGCATCGAACTCGGGGTCGTCCGAGCCGGGCTTGGGCCGGGTGAAGATGACCATCAGCTTCAGCGTCTTCGCCCGCGGGTCGTAGCGCCAGACCTGGCCGTCGTGGTCGACCTTGGGGCCGAGTTCGGTGCGCGCGAACGACGACACGAAGTACACGCAGCGGTCCAGCTGGCCCCACCAGCAGCCTTCGAGTTTGTACCCGCCGGTGGTCTGCTTGCCGTAGTCCTGGGCGCGGACCGACTCGGTCGTCGCCAGCGGGTCGGGCACCTTCACCCATTCGACGCCGTGGAAGACGGTGCCGGCCTCCTGCACCACCGACAGGTCCGGCAGGTCCGGGATCCGCATCGCCTGGAGTTCGCCGCCGGCCCGCAGACTCCCCCAGCCGCCTCGTGGGCGATTCGGCAGGAACCGGTAGAACCCGCCGAGCGGGGCGACGAAGGCGTCCTCGGTCTCGTAGACGATGCCCGTCGCCGGGTCGATCGCTACCGCCTCGTGCTGGAACCGGCCCATCGCCGTCAGCGGAGTGGGGTGATTGTTGCGACGGTCGTCGTACGGGTCGACCTCGAAGATGAAGCCGTGGTCCTTGGTGTAGCCGCTCTGACCGGCCTTGAGTTCGGTCTCCTCACACGTCAGCCAGGTACGCCACGGGGTGATGCCGCCGGAGCAGTTGATCGCCGAGCCGCCCAGGCTGATGTGCTCGCTGGTCTTGTGGTTGTGCCGGTCGACGACCAGCGTGCTGGTGCCGCCGGCGCCGGCCGGGTCGTACGTCCGCTCGGGCGGCGCGACCACCTTGATCTTCGCGGTCGGGCTGCACTCGTGGTTGCGAACCAGCCGGTTGCCGCCGAAGCGGTCGGGGAAGGTGCCCATCCCGTCGAACCGGGACGGCGTCGGCAGGCCGTCCGGCCGAACGGTGCCTTCGCGGGAAACGATCTGGTAGCTGAATCCCCGCGGCAGGTCGAGCATGCCGGCCGGGTCGGGGATCAGGGGGCCGTAGCCGATCTTCGGGCCGGACGTCCCGAGCGCGGGCTCTGCCGTGTAGAGGGCCTCGACGGATCCCACCACGCTGACCGCGACACCGGCCGCGGCGGCACGGGCGACGAACTGGCGTCTGGACAGGGCATTCGACTCTTCAACGGACACGGGCGGTCTCCTTGTCAGCACAAACAGTGGTCGCCAGTGAACGTACGGTAAACAACAACCGAACAGCAAGAGCACGCGTGTCAGGTACTTACAGCGAGCGCACCCAGTTGGCCAGCAGTTCCGCGCCGGCGTCGCCGGACTTCTCGGGGTGGAACTGGGTGGCGGTCAGCGGGCCGTTCTCGACCGCGGCGACGAAGCGGTCGCCGCCGTAGGTCGTCCAGGTGACGGCCGGCGCCACCGAGGCGCGAGCGTCCTTGAGCTCCCACTCGCGGACGCCGTACGAGTGCACGAAGTAGAAGCGTTCCTTCTCCATACCGTCGAAGAGAACGCTGCCCGAAGGCACCTCCACGGTGTTCCAGCCCATGTGCGGAACCGGCTCGCCACCCGTGGGCCGGAGCCGCTCGACGACACCGGGCCACTGGTCGCAGCCCTCGGTCTCGACGCCGTGCTCGATGCCCCGCGCGAACAGGATCTGCATACCGACACAGATCCCGAGCACCGGGCGGCTGGCGGCGAGTCGACGGTCGACCACGACATCACCGCGGACCGCGCGAAGTCCCGTCATACAGGCTTCGAACGCGCCGACGCCCGGGACCAGCAGGCCGTCCGCGTTCAACGCGTCCTCGAAGGACGACGTCACCGTCACGTCGGCGCCGACCCGTTGCAGGGCACGCTCGCCCGAACGGATGTTGCCCGAGCCGTAGTCCAGCAGGACGACCTTCGGGCTCACAGAGCGCCCTTGGTCGACGGGATGCCGGGCTGGCGCGGGTCCAGCTCGGCCGCGTCGCGCAACGCCCGGGCGAACGCCTTGAACTGCGCCTCGACGATGTGGTGCGGATCCCGGCCGGACAGCACCCGGATGTGGATGCAGATCGCGGCGTTGAACGCGAGAGTCTCGAAGACGTGCTGGGTCAGCGAACCCGCGTAGTCGCCGCCGATGATCGCGTACACCTGACCGTCGGGCTCGCCGGTGTGGACGCAGTACGGGCGGCCGGACAGGTCCACCGTGCAGTGCACGAGCGCCTCGTCCAGCGGCACGGTCGCGTCGCCGAAACGCCGGATGCCGCGCTTGTCACCCAGCGCCTCGCGAAGCGCCTGGCCGAGACCGATCGCGGTGTCCTCGACGGTGTGGTGCGCGTCGATCTCGAGGTCGCCGACGGTGTTCACGTGCAGGTCGAGCAGCGCGTGCTTGGCCAGCGCGTTGAGCATGTGGTCGTAGAAACCGACGCCGGTACTGATGTCGGCGCGGCCGGTGCCGTCCAGGTCGAGCTCGACCAGCACCTTCGACTCGCTGGTCTCCCGATCGATCCGGGCAGTCCTCGTCATAGCGTTCTTCCTACCTCTGTCTTGAGCACCTTCTCCAGCGACCCGCGGAACGCGGCCATCTCGGCGCCGGTGCCGATCGACACCCGCAGCCAGCCGTCCGGTCCGGTCTCGCGGATCAGCACACCGTCGTCCAGCAGCGACTGCCAGACCGCGTGCCGGTCGGCGAAGGTGCCGAACAGCACGAAGTTCGCATCCGAGTCGACCGCGCGCAAACCCTGTGCACGTAGCCATTCCACCGTCTCGTCCCGCTCCACCCGGAGCTGGTCGACCCGGCTGAGCAACTCGTCCGAGTGCCGCAGTGCGGCCCGCGCGACCGCCTGGGTCACCGCGGACAAGTGGTACGGCAACCGCACGATCCGCAGCGCGTCCACCAGTTGCTTGCTCGCGGCAAGATAACCGACACGTCCACCGGCGAGGGCGAACGCCTTCGACATCGTCCGCGCCACCGCCAGGTTCCCGTACGCCGGCAGCAGGGTCACCGCGCTCGGCGTACCGGCTCGGCGGAACTCCGCATAGGCCTCGTCCACCACCAGCACCGCCCCGATCGCCTTGGTGCGGGCGGCAACCGCCTCCACCAGGTCGATCGGCAGCGCGGTACCGGTCGGGTTGTTGGGAGAGGCGAGCAGTACGACGGAAGGCCGGTGTCGTGAGATCGCCGCGAGCGCCTTGCTGGGGTCGAGGGTGAAGTCGTGCGACCGGCGTCCGACGACCCAGCCCGTGTTGGTGTCCCGGGCATACTCCGGGTACATCGAGTAGGTGGGCGCGAACGACAGCGCAGTACGGCCTGGTCCCCCGAATGCCTGCAGGAGGTGCAGCATCACCTCGTTGGAGCCGTTGGCCGCCCACACCTGCTCCGCGACCAGGTGCGCGCCCGACTCGCGGCCCAGGTACGCCGCGAGGTCGGCCCGCAGGTCGAGGAACTCGCGATCCGGGTAGCGGTTCAGCCCGCGCGCCGCCTCGGCCACCGACGCGGTGATGTCCGCGACGGTCGCCTCGCTCGGCGGATACGGGTTCTCGTTGACGTTGAGCAGGAACGGTACGTCGAGTTGCGGCGCGCCGTACGGCTCGAAGCTCTTCAGTTCGTCGCGGATCGGCAGACCGTCGAAGTCAGCCATTGCCGGACTCCCCCGGGAAGCGCGCGGTCACGGCCGCGGCGTGCCCCGGCAGATCCTCGGCGTGCGCGAGATCGACGACGTGCTGCGCGACATCGGCGAGCGCCTGCTGGCTGTAGTTGATCACGTGCACAGCCTTCAGGAAGCTACGGACAGAAAGGCCGGACGAGTGGCACGCGCAACCGGCGGTGGGCAACACGTGGTTCGACCCCGCGCAGTAGTCACCCAGCGACACCGGCGACCAGCCGCCGACGAAGATCGCGCCCGCGTTGTTGATCAGCGCGGCCCGCTCCTCGGCATCGGCCGTCTGGATCTCCAGGTGCTCCGCGGCATACGCATCCACCACAGCGGTCCCCTGATCGAGGTCGTCGACCAGTACGACGGCCGACTGCTGGCCACCGAGTGCTTCCTCGACCCGCTCCCGGTGCTTGGTCTTCGCGACCTGCTTGGGCAACTCCGCCTCGACGGCCGCGGCCAGCGCCTCGCTCGGCGTCACCAGCACGCTGGCAGCCATCGGGTCGTGCTCGGCCTGGCTGATCAGGTCGGCCGCGACGTGCACGGCGTCCGCGGTGTCGTCGGCCAGTACGGCGATCTCGGTCGGGCCTGCCTCGGAGTCGATCCCGACCTCGCTCTGCAGGAATCGCTTGGCCGCGACGACGTAGATGTTGCCCGGTCCCGTGATCAGGTTGACCTTCCGGCAACCCTCGAAGCCGTACGCGAACCCGGCGATCGCTTGCGCGCCGCCCATCGCGTACACCTCCTCGATCCCGAGCATCGCGCAGACCGCCAGCACCGTCGGGTGCGGCAGGCCGTTGAAGTCCTTCTGCGGCGGCGAGGCAACAGCAAGCGACTGCACACCGGCAACCTGAGCCGGTACGACGTTCATCACGACGCTCGAAGCCAGCGGTGCACGACCACCCGGCACATAGAGGCCCACGCGCTGCACGGGCACGAGCCGTTGGGTGACCCGGCCGCCCTTCGCCGGCTCGGACACGACGTCCTCGCCGCGCTCGTCCTCGCTCACCTCGCGGACCCGGCGGATCGACTCCTCGAACGCGGACCGCACCGACGGGTCGAGCTCCTCCAGCGCCGTCTTCAGCGCCTCGGCCGGGACCCGCAGGTCCGCCACGGCCACATGGTCGAACTTCTCGCCGTACTCCCTGATCGCCTCCAGGCCCCGATGACGGACGTCCAGGCAGATCGGTCGGACGACGTCGAGGGCGGCCTCGACGTCGAAAACGGCTCGGGGGACCAGGGCTTGGAGGTCGAGAACCTCTCCGGCTGCCACTCGGCCCCGCAGGTCGACGCGGCGAATCATGGTCGCCAGTCTAGTGGTCGGCCCCGCGCTCCCCCGCGCGCCGTCTACTGCGCGGACCACGACCGCCGACCGATAGCACTAGGCTCGACTCATGGATTCCCGCCTGCCCCTCCTCACCGTCGACACGGTGATCTTTCCCGGGCTGGTGCTTCCCATCCCCGTGACCGACGTCCAGGGCCGCGCGGTGATCCGCGACCTGGTGGAGAACGGCGGCGAACTCGTCTGCGGCGCCGTCGCCGTACGGGACGGCTACGAGCTCGGCGACCGGGTGTTCCGGTCGCTCTACGGCACGGGTTGTGCCGCGACCATCTCCGAGATCGCCCTCGACGCCGCCGACGACGGCCCGGTCGAGATCACGCTGACCGGCAACCGCCGCTTCAAGGTCGCCGAACTGGACACCGAGGGCGACTACCTGATCGCCGACGTCGAATGGCTCGCCGAGGACCCGGGCGACGATCCCCTCGGTACGGCGAACGTCGCGGTGCAGCGCTTCCACCGGTACGCCGCCGCCGTCACCGAGATCAGCCAGCCCGGCTTGCACATCGGTTCCCTCCCCGACGACCCGAGCACCTTGTCGTACCTGATGTCGGCCGCGATGACCCTGATGACCCCGGACCGGCAGAAGCTCCTCGAAGCCGCCGACACCACCACCCGCCTGGCCCACCTCGTCGGCCTCCTCGACACCGAGATGGCCGCCATCAAAGCCCTTCCGTCCCTCCCCGCAGTAGACCTCAGCTGGTCGGACATGGCCCCGAACTGAGCAGAAGTTCGTCGCGCATCCCACGGTGGTATGGTTCTGGTATGAGTAAGCAGATCACCGTGCGGTTGCCGGACGAGCTGGTCGACTTCATGGACCAGCTGGTCGGCGACAACAAAGCTGCCAGCCGGGCGTCGGTCGTCGCCCGGGCGATGGAGCGCGAGCGCCGTCGGGAGCTGGCCGCACGCGATCTCGCCATCCTCACCGACCACGGCGACTACCCGGACCTCGACGGACTGGCCGACGCCGCCGCCGGGACCGTGCTGTCCGACCTCGACTGAATGCGCCCGATCCACATCGCAAGGCTGGACAAGCCGCGCCCGGTGGTCGTGCTCACCCGCGAACTGATCCGCCCGCGCCTCACCAACGTCACCGTCGCCCCGATCACCAGCACCATCCGTGGCCTGTCCACCGAGGTCCTGGTCGGCACCCGCAACGGTCTCGACCACCCCAGCGCGATCAGCTGCGACAACATCCAGACCATCCCCAAACTCCAACTCGGCCGCCTGATCGGCTACCTCTTCCCCGACCAGGAACCAGCCCTCACCGAAGCAATCACCCTCGCCTTCGACCTCGAGGACGAGGTCTGACACAGCTCCTCAGTCCGATCCCCGACGACGAAAGAGTCGGGGACGTTTCGGTGGTACTGCGGGCTCGGCCGGCTGTGGGTCGAGGATGTCGCGGGCCAGGTCGGCTACTACGCCGAGCAGGTCGTCCCTCGGCTGAGGGCCATGCGGGTGAAGTTCCCCCCGCACCGGCGAGGCGTCCGCGCGGGCCGGAGACCCGCGCGGACGCCCCGCCGCGTCGCTTCTGGACGGCTGATCAGCCGTTCGTGGCGTGCAGGGTCAAGGTTTGCGTGATGAGGCCCGAGGTGGGGTTGTTGTCACCGACGGCCCACATACTCGTCGTCCCGCTGCGGGTGATGCCTTCGAGCGTGTTCCCCCGCGCACCCAGCGCCGGCGTGCCGCTCGTGCTCCAACTGCTGCCGTCCCAGTGCTCGACAAAGGCACGGCCTGCGTTGTTCCCCACGCCCCAGACGTCGTTCGGCGAGAGGGCAGTGACCCCGGTGAACGCGAATGCCGCACTGGGCGTCGCCGGGGCCGGTGTTGCGACCTCGGCCCATCGCGTGCCGTCCCAGTGGATGGCGAACGGCTGCTGGGAGGAGGACGTGCCGTCCGGGCTGGTGACACCCACTCCTCCGACGGCCCAGACGTCATTGCCCGAGACGGCAGTCACCGCGACGGGAAAACCGTTCGACTCGCCTTGGTTCAGCACCGCCGGCTGGGACAGCGACCAGGCGGTGCCGTTCCAGTGCATCAGCAGCGGACTATGCGGGCTGACGCCGCCCTGGTCGAACTCGCCCACGGCCCAGATGTCGTCGGCCGAGACGGCGGTGATCGCATGCAGGACGTTGGAATCGGAGACCTGGCGCGGCACGTTCGGCACGACCGACCACCTGACGCCGTCCCAGTGCTCGATCAGCGGCAGCGTCAGGTCGTTGGTGGAGAATTTGCCGACGGCCCACGCGTTGCCGGCGGAGAGGGCAGTCACTCCCTCGACCCGGGCACTGATCGCTCCAGTGGGCATGGGCATCGTCACTGAGCGCCAGGCGCTGCCGTTCCAATGTTCGGCCAGCAGACTCTGGCTGCTCACGACGTTCCCGACGGCCCAGGCGTCGTTGGCCGCATCGGCGCTGACCGACGTGAGCACGGCGTTCTGCGTACCCGTGAGCGACACGCTCCAGGCGGTGCCGTTCCAGTGCTCGATCAGAGGGAAGGCCCCGCTCAGGTTGAAGCCCGTCTTGCTCTCCAAGCCGACGGCCCACACATCGGTGTCGGAGACGGCGGCCACACTGAGGAGACTGTTGGTGGACAAGGTGCCGGTGGTGACGTTGGGACTGTTCACGACGGACCAGACGTCGCCGGTGGCGGCATCGGCGGCCGATGGCGCCATCAGCAGGGCCGTAGTGATCACGGCGGCGCTCGCGGCGAGGACCGATTTCCTCCAGCCGGCATTTCCTCGGTACGACATACTTTCCCTTCTTCGGACATGAGTGATGAGCCGGCCGGATCGGCCGGATCAGAGACAAACGAATTCCGGTGGCTTCGCGATTCGGCGCCGGAACTCAAACCAGCGGCGAGAGCGCGTCCGGTAACTGCGATTGGATGAATCGTGGTGGGCTGTCCCCCGGCGGCAACCCATGATCCGCAGCAGGGCCGCGTTCCAGTCCAGGATCACGTCGCCGGAATCATGCCCGCCGGCGACGCCGCCGACCACCCGGCGGCCAGTACCCCCACGCTGCTGCCGGCCAACACCAGCAAGCTCCTGCGCGGTAAGCCCTCAATCGTCATTCCTCTCCCGAGCGGTCGAAGATCCTCACCAGGTGGTCGATTCACACCTGGAAATACGAGCGGGGGTTACACGACCCGCAGGAGGTTCGTGGAATCCGGCCGCCGGAGGTCGCGGCGCTGGTGCGGGCCGGCCATCCTGTTCGGTGCAGGCCTTCGCTGGGCTGAATGCGTCGCGCTCGACCTGGACGACTTCCGCTCGGCCAAGAGGCGAAGGGATCTAGCCTGGAGACATGGCGGGGTTCGAGCATCACGAGCGACGGGTACACCCTGCGTTGCGCCCGTACCTCGGCGATTTCATCGGCTATGCGTACGGCGGTGAGCCGCCTGAGCTTCATCGGGGGCTGCCGTCGCAGTATCTGACGATTGTGATCACGCTGGACGAGCCGTTGGGGCTGGCCGTTGCCGGCGAACCGGTGGAGAAGTTCAGCACGTTGGCGAGCGGACTGCATTCCACAGCTGTCCGGATCGGTGGTTCGCCGAATCGCTCGGGTGTCCAGCTCGCCCTCACCCCGGCGGGTTGTCGTGCCCTGTTCGGTCTGCCGGCCGGCGAGCTCGCGGCGACCACGGTCAATCTCGACGAGTTGGTCGGTCAGGCGGCGGCCGAACTCGGTGAGCGGCTTCGGGAGACGTCCGAATGGGAGCAGCGGTTCGACATCTTGGAGCAGCTGTTCCTCGAGGCCTGGCGTGACGAGCCCGTGCCCGAGGCACGCGCCGAGCTCAGCTGGGCCTGGCAGCGGTTGCGTGAGACGGCCGGCGGCGTCGGCGTACAGGAACTGGCCCGGGAGGTCGGGTGGAGCCGGCGGCATCTGAGCGAGCGGTTCCGGGCGGAGTACGGGTTGTCGCCGAAGGTCGCGGGCCGGGTACTGCGGTTCGAGCAGGCCGTTGCGACGTTGAAGCGCCGGCCCACCACCCGCCTTGCGGATCTGGCAGCAGACCTCGGGTACGCCGACCAGGCGCACCTCACCCGCGAATGGCACTCCCTTGCCGGCTGCTCACCGCGGCAGTGGATGACCGAAGAGCTCCCAATCGTCCAAGACCCGGAGGCCGCCCCGGCAGCAGGCTAGGGGCATGGATACGAAGAACGTCACCGGAGTCTGGCCGACTTTGGTCTATGCGAACGGCCAAGCCGCACTGAAGTTCCTCACCGAGGGGCTCGGCTTCACCCTGACAGCCTCGTACGCCGGTGCGGCACCCGAGTCGATCGCGCACGCCGAGCTCGCCTGGCCGACTGGTGGTGGGGTGATGGTGAGCTCGGCCGACGCCAAGGACACGTCCGACGAGTTCAGCGCCTTCGCCGATCGCACCCAGTCGGTGTATCTCGTCCACGACGACCCCGACCGGGTCTTTGCGACGGCGACCGCGGCGGGAGCGACCGTAGTACGGGCCATGCGTGAGGAGGACTACGGGTCGCGAGGGTTCACGATCGCCGATCCGGAAGGGAATCTGTGGAGTGTCGGAACCTATGGCGGCGAGTTGTCCACAGGGGTCGAACAGTGAGGTGGCGATTTCCGTAGGATTGCCGGGTGGCTGCTGCTGAGTTCCCCGAAGACGATCCTGCGAGCGAGGCTGCGCAGGTCCTGCACCGGGTCTTCGGATACGACTCGTTTCGTGGGCAGCAGCAGGAGATCATCGACACCGTCGTCGCCGGTGGTGACGCGCTCGTCCTGATGCCGACCGGTGGCGGCAAGTCGCTGTGCTACCAGATCCCGGCGCTCGTGCGGTCCGGCGTCGGTGTGGTGATCTCGCCACTGATCGCGCTGATGCAGGACCAGGTCGACGCGTTGACCGCGCTTGGCGTGCGAGCGGGATTCCTCAACTCCACGCAGGACTTCGAGCAGCGCCGCGAGGTCGAGCAGGCCTTCCTGTCCGGCGAACTCGACTTGCTGTATCTGGCGCCCGAGCGGCTCCGGGTCGAGGCGACCACGCGGCTGCTCGACCAGGGCAAGATCTCGCTGTTCGCGATCGACGAGGCGCACTGCGTCTCCCAATGGGGACACGACTTCCGGCCCGACTACCTGATGCTGTCGCAGCTGCACGAGCGCTGGCCCGACGTACCGCGGATCGCGCTCACGGCCACCGCCACCGAGGCGACCCACCGCGAGATCGCCACCCGGCTGAACCTCACCGAGGCCAGGCACTTCGTCGCCAGCTTCGACCGGCCCAACATCCAGTACCGGATCGTCTCGAAGGACAACCCGCAGCGGCAGTTGCTCGACCTGCTCCGCACCGAGCACGCGGGCGACGCCGGCATCGTCTACTGCCTGTCCCGCAACAGCGTGGAGAAGACCGCGACCTTCCTGACCCAGAACGGCATCGAGGCCGTCCCGTACCACGCGGGTCTGGACAGCCGTACGCGCGCGAAGAACCAGTCCCGCTTCCTGCGCGAGGACGGCCTGGTCGTGGTCGCGACGATCGCCTTCGGGATGGGGATCGACAAGCCCGACGTGCGTTTCGTCGCGCACCTCGACCTGCCGAAGTCGGTCGAGGGCTACTACCAGGAGACCGGTCGCGCCGGTCGCGACGGCCTGCCGTCGACGGCCTGGCTGGCGTACGGACTGCAGGACGTCGTCCAGCAACGCAAGATGATCGACACCTCCGAAGGCGATGCGGCCCACCGCCGGCGGCTCGGCACCCACCTCGACGCGATGCTCGCGCTCTGCGAGACCGTCCAGTGCCGCCGCATGCAGCTTCTCGCGTACTTCGGCCAAACGGGCGAAGCGTGCGGGAACTGTGACACCTGCCTGACCCCACCGGAGTCGTGGGACGGCACGATCCCCGCGCAGAAGCTGCTCTCGACCGTCTACCGGTTGCAGCACGAGCGGAACCAGAAGTTCGGCGCCGGTCAGGTGGTCGACATCCTGCTCGGCAAACCCACCGAGAAGGTGAAGCAGTTCCGGCACGACGAGCTGACCGTCTTCGGCATCGGCACGGAGTTGAAGGACACCGAGTGGCGTGGCGTGATCCGCCAGTTGCTCGCCCAGCGCCTGCTCACCGTCGAAGGTGATTACGGCACCCTGCTGCTCACCGAAGACAGTGCCGAGGTGCTCGGCCGGCGTCGCGAGGTGATGATGCGCCGCGAGCCCGAGCGGTCCGGCCGGGCATCGCGCTCGTCGTCGGCGGGCAAGAAGAAGGCCGCCGTCGCCGATCTGGCGCCCGAGGCAGTCGAGGTGTTCGAACGCCTCCGCAGCTGGCGGGCCGCGACCGCCAAGGAGCAGGGCGTACCGGCGTACGTCATCTTCCACGACGCGACCCTGCGCCAGATCGCCACCGAGCTTCCGGGCACCCTCGCCGAGCTCGGCACCATCAGCGGGGTCGGCGAGAACAAACTCGCGAAGTACGGCGAAGGTGTCCTGGAAGCGCTGGTGGCCTGACAGCTGTCAGGAGGTTCGGGTCACGTCCAGGTGAGGCCGGCGGCGAGGTCGGCGAAGGCGTAGACGATGCGGGACCGGCGGGCCGCCGACCAGGCCAGGTGGACGTGGTTGGGACCGATGTCCTCGATCGGCACCCTGACCACATCGGGACGGCTGTAGAAACGAGCCGTGGACAGCGGCAGCACGGAAACACCGTTGCCGATGGCAACGTGCTCGAGCTTCTCCTCCACACTGTGGAAGACCGGCAACCGGCCGGTCTTGCCTTCGCGCAACTCGACGGCGACATCGCGCCACTCCGGCACGGCGTCCGGCGGCTGCAGCAGGTGGTCGTGGGCGAGATCCTCGATCCGGATCACCGGCTTGCCCGCCAACCGGTGATCCGCGGGCAGCATCGCGACCCGCGGTTCGTCGAAGAGGGGTCGCACGGTCAAGCCCTGCTGATCGATCGGCAGGCGGACGATGCTGACGTCCGCGCGGCCGTCCCGCAGTACCTCGGTCTGATCGACCCACGACGTCCGGAGCAGTTCGACGGTCAGGTCCGGGTACTGCGCGGTCAGTGCCCGGACCGCCGGCGTGACCGTGATTCCGGGCATGAAGCCGATCGTGAACGTCTGCGGTCCCTTGGCTGCCTGGGTCACCCTTCGCTGGGCCGCACCGGCCGAGGCGAGCAGCGGCCGCGCGTCCTCGAGCAGTTGCCGGCCGGCCGCCGTCAACGCGGTGGCCCGTTTGTCGCGGACGAACAACTGCACCTTGAGCTCGTCCTCGAGCGCCCGGATCTGTCGCGACAGCACCGGCTGCGCGATGTGCAGCCGCTCCGCCGCCCGGCCGAAGTGCAGTTCCTCGGCGACCGTGACGAAGTACCGCAGCTTCCGCAGATCCAGATCCACCTGCCCACCTCCTGATACCTCCAGGGTATGACCCGTGCGGCGGCGGTCAGCTCTGGCCGGCGAAGAGCTTGTTGTGGTCCGGGTCGTAGAAGGTGAACATCGGCGGTACGCCCGGCCAGTTCAGCAGCGCGTCCGCGATGACGCCCTGGCCCGTCAGCGCGGCGTGAGCTGCGGCGGCATCGTCGGTCGCCAGCCGGATCCCTGTGTCGGTACCGGCCGGGAAGGCGTCGGTGGCCGGGATCAGGGCGATCGACGTACCGCCACCGGGAGGCGCCACGACCAGCCAGCGGCCGCCGAGTTGCGGCAACGGCGCATCCAGCTCCGTCACGAACCCCAGTGTGTGGACGTAGAAGTCGAGCGCCCTGTCCTGGTCGGCGACCGGGACGGCGACTGTACGGATGCCAGTGAAGTGGTTCATCTCGTGCTCCTCAGAAAGTGTGCTGACACCCTGAGGTAGAAGCCGCCGCCCGGTTTTCGACATCACCGACGGGTTTCGTCGCTACTTGGCTACGACTCGCAGCGTGAAGTCCGCTTCGCCGTCGCCGGTGACGCGGGTGCTGAACCCGGCCGAGCGGAGCGCGGCGTAGTCCTTGTCCGAACTCACCTTGCTGCTCAGCGACCCGATCGCCTCGAAGTCGACGTACCCGACCAGTACGGCGCCCTTCGTGTCCGGCACCGCCTGCTTGAAGTTCTCGGTCTGGCCGAGGTTGCCACCCTTCAGCACCTGCTCCGCGTAGCCCTGGTCGGTCGCGATCACCAACGTGTCGTCGTCCTTGGCCTTCTTGACCGGGACGTTCGCCGTGGTGCGGCTGTGCATCAGATTCAGCAGCTTGTCGACGACCTCCTCGGCCTTGCCGGGGTCGGTCTCCATCCGGGCCGCGATCTTGGGGCCGTCGGCCTTGTCCTTGTCGATCGCGAGCGCCAGATTCTTGCCCAGCAACGGCTTCAGGTCGTCCGGCAACGCGATGCCGTACTCGTCGGTGAAGTTCTTGGTCAGGTCACCGAGGTTGATCCCGGCCTGACCGGACGACTTCTCCAGCTGGGTCCAGATGGTGCCGACCAGATTCGCACCGTCCGAGAGAGCGAGCGCACCCGCCGTGGTGTCCGGGAGTTTGCCGATCACGTCGCCCGCGTCCTTGGTACCGACCTTCAGGCTCTGGTCGCCGTGCACGACGCCCTTCAGTTCGACGTACTGCGCATCGAATCGCAGAACGGCGGCCGCGCTTCCCTCGGGCAACGCGGCGCGCTGCTGCTCGGTCATCTTCTTGCCGGCCGCGAGCGCCAGGCCCTTCGTGTCCGCCCAGAAGGACGCGAAACCCTGCTCACCGAGCGCGGACATGTCCTTGCTGAACTTCTCGTTGTCCTGCAGCGAGGATCCCTTGCTCGCGGCAACGGCCGAGTCGAGCACGGACTGCTCGTCGGACAGCAGCACATACTTCCCGGCGAAGGCACGCTTCGGCGCGTGGTCGTCGCCGGCGAACAACTTGTCCAGGCCCTTGGTGGCCTTGCCCTGGTTCTTCACCTCGACAGCGACCACGGCCTCGGCCTTGCCGTCGTCGGCCGGTACCGCGGCCACGCCGGCGCGATCGCCGAGCCACGGCTTGACGTCCTTCTCGAAGTCGACGTCGGCGAGGTCGTCGCCGGCGTCCTTCTTGATCAGGTCGAACAGCTTCTGCCGCAGATCGTCCTTGTCGCTGGTGAGCCCGATCTTCTCCTTCGCGGACGGGAACTTCATCAGGAACCGCAGCGCGGCGACCCGCTGGCCGGCCGACGGGTTCAGGTCGATCCGCGCATAGGCGACCGAGTTCGCCGGGAGCACGCTCGCCGGCTGGTCACCCCCGTTGAGCTTCGCGTAGGCGAAGATCCCACCGCCGCCGATGACAGCCAGCACGGCCAGCACCGCGATCAGCGGGACCAGCTTCGTGCGCTTCTTCCGCGGCTCCGGCTGCCACTGCTGCACCTGCGGCTGCCCCCCGAACGGCGGCTGCCCACCCTGCCCGTACTGCGCCTGCCCGTACTGCGGCTGCCCACCCTGCCCGTACTGCGGTCCCTGTGGGTAATCCGCCGCTCCCGGCTGAGGCCAAAGCGCCCCCGGATTCCCCTGCCCCGGCACCTGCCCGTACTGCGGCCCGGACTGCCCCTGCGAACCGCCATAACCCGGCTGGCCCTGCGCACTCCCGTAACCCGGCTGGCCCTGCGAACCGCCGTAACCCGGCTGGCTTTGCGGACCGCCGGAACCGGGCTGGCTTTGCGGACCGCCGTAACCAGGCTGGCCCTGCGGACCGCCGGAACCGGGCTGGCTTTGCGGACCGCCGGAACCGGGCTGGCCCTGCGGACCCCCATAACCCGGCTGGCCCTGCGGACCGGCGTGCGGGCCCTGCGGGGCGCCGTACGGGTTGTGTGGGCCGCCCTGTGGCGGGTTGGTGTTGTCAGACATCTATGTCCCCCTCACGTCGCCGGTGGCCTCACCACCGGGCCGGGACAGGTTAGTGCACCTGCGGCGATCCTTCTGACGCGGCAGGCAGCGCGTCGGTTGCAACCGGTTCGCTGCGCCAACTCGCAGCGGCGATGACAGCCGCAGCCAACGCTGCACCGACGAGCCATGCCGCGATCGGCGTCCACGTGTGCAGTTCCAGCGGAGCGTCCAGCACATCTCCCGGTTTGGCGTGCTCGAGCCGCGGCTGCAGCGGGTCGTGCCCGAGCAACATGCCGATACCCCAGGCGACACCGCCACCCAGCACCGATCCGACCGTGATGATCCCCACCACCCACGGACCGTAGTTGCGCAACCACCAGAACAGCGCGGCACCCAGCACCAGCGCGGTCAGGAACCCGATCGCGGTGAACGTACCGTCCGGACCGAAGACCTTCGTCATCTGCTCTTCGCCGAGCGACCCACCGCGCTCGTCCACCGTGTACTGCGCGAGCGGCGAGAACCGCTGCCAGGCCCAGCCGGCGATCGCACCGGCGACCAGGAACACCGCCACGGTCACCGCGATCGCCTTCGCCCACGGCAGTCGCGGCTGCGGCTCCGGCGGCACCCCGAACGGAGTGCCGAAAGACTGGTACGGCTGCGGCTGATCTGGCTGACTCACCGCCCCAGTGTGGCTCATTCCCGCCGACGCCGGCCCACCGACCCGCTCAGCCCGCCAGACAGCCGGGCCGAGCACCGCAGGTCAGCCCGTCAGGCAGACCGGCCGAGCAGCGCAGGTCAGCCCGCGAGGCACGACGGGCCGAGCAGCGCCTTCAGGTCCGCCATCAGCGACGAGGTCGGGGTGACCCGGAACCGGTCGCCGATCCGCATCACCGTGGTCTTGCGGCTCGCCTGCAGCCGGAGCTGGACCTCTGTCATCCCCGGGTGCGACTTCAGCACGTCACGCAACTGGTCGACGACCGGCGGCGTACACCGGTTGATCGGCATCGTGATCACCACCGGACCGCTCGGTCCCTCGGTCAGGTCGGGCACCGAGACCTCGGAACCGCTCAGCTCGACCCGGTCCTCCCGGCGCCGGATCCGGCCCTTCATCAAGATGATCGCGTCGTTGGCGAGCAGATGCGCGGACAACTGGTACGCCGAGGAGAACATCATCACCTCGATCGAACCTTCCAGGTCCTCGATGGTGACGATCGCGTAGATGTCGCCGCGCTTGTTCACCTTGCGCTGGACCGCCGTGACCAGGCCGCCGATCGTCACCTGGGTGCCGTCGGGTCGGTCCTCGTCGGCGAGCAGCTGACCGATCGTGCAGTCGGTGCCGTTGGTGAGCACGTGCTCGACGCCGAACAACGGGTGGTCCGAGACGTACAGACCGAGCATGTCGCGCTCGTGCGCGAGCTTGGTCGCCTTGTCCCACTCCTCGATCTCGGGCACCCGTACCGTCAGCCGACTGTTGCCGTCGGCATCGTTCGCGTCGTCGTCGCCCATGCTGAACAGGTCGAACTGGCCGTGCGCCTCGTTCCGCTTGAGATCGATCGCCTCGTCGACGGCCTGCTCGTGCACCGCGACGACCGCGCGCCTGGCGTGGTTCATCGAGTCGAACGAGCCGGCCTTGGCCAGCGACTCGATGACGCGCTTGTTGCAGACCGGCAGCGGCACCTTGTCGATGAAGTCGACGAAGTCGGTGAACCGTCCCTCGGACTCGCGGGCGGCGACGATCTCCGCCACCACGTTGACGCCGACGTTGCGGATCGCGGACAGCCCGAACCGGATGTCGGTGCCGATCGGGGTGAAGTTCGAGTCGGACTCGTTCACGTCCGGCGGCAGCACCTTGATGCCCATCCGGCGGCACTCGTTCAGGTAGATGGCCATCTTGTCCTTGTCGTCCTTCACCGACGTCAGGACGGCGGCCATGTACTCGGCCGGGTAGTTCGCCTTCAGGTAGGCGGTCCAGTACGAGACCAGCCCGTACGCCGCCGAGTGGGCCTTGTTGAACGCGTAGTCGGAGAACGGCACCAGCACGTCCCACAGCGCCTTGATCGACTGCGCCGAGAAGCCGTTCGCCTTCATCCCCTCGGAGAAGCCGACGTACTCCGCGTCCAGCACCTCGCGCTTCTTCTTGCCCATCGCCCGGCGGAGCAGATCCGCCTTGCCGAGCGTGTAGCCGGCGAGCTGCTGGGCGATCGCCATCACCTGCTCCTGGTAGACGATCAGCCCGTACGTCGTACCGAGGATCGGCTCCAGCGCGTCGGCCAGCTCGTCGTGCGGGTAGCTGATCTCCTGCTGCTTGTTCTTGCGGAGCGCGTAGTTGGTGTGGCTGTTCGCACCCATCGGGCCGGGCCGGTAGAGCGCGCCGACGGCCGAGATGTCTTCGAAGTTGTCCGGCTTCATCAGCCGCAGCAGAGCCCGCATCGGGCCGCCGTCGAACTGGAAGACGCCGAGCGTGTCACCGCGGCCGAGCAACTCGAAGGTGGGCTTGTCGTCGAGCGTCTTGGCCAGCTCGTCGAGGTCGAGCTTGATACCGCGGCTCGCCTCGACGTTCTTGACCGCGTCGTCCATGATCGTCAGGTTGCGCAGACCCAGGAAGTCCATCTTGACCAGGCCGAGCGTCTCGCAGCTCGGGTAGTCGAACTGGGTGATGATCTGGCCGTCCTGGTCGCGGCGCATGATCGGGATCAGGTCGATCAGCGGCTCGCTGGACATGATCACGCCGGCCGCGTGCACACCCCACTGGCGCTTCAGGTTCTCCAGCCCGCGCGCGGTGTCCACGATCTTGCGGACGTCCTGGTCCGACTCGTACAGCTGGCGGAACTCGCCGGCCTCGGAGTACCGCTTGTGGTTCGGGTCGAAGATGCCGGACAGCGGCACGTCCTTGCCCATCACCGCGGGCGGCATCGCCTTGGTGATCCGGTCGCCCATCGCGAACGGGTAGTCCAGCACCCGGCCGGCGTCCTTGATCGCCTGCTTGGCCTTGATCGTGCCGTAGGTGACGATCATCGCGACCCGGTCGTCGCCGTACTTCTCGGTGACGTAGCGGATCACCTCGGGCCGGCGGCGGTCGTCGAAGTCGATGTCGAAGTCGGGCATCGACATACGCTCCGGGTTCAGGAAGCGCTCGAAGATCAGGCCGTGCTGGAGCGGGTCGAGGTCGGTGATCCGCATCGCGTACGCGCACATCGAGCCGGCACCGGAACCACGGCCCGGACCGACCCGGATGCCGTGCTCCTTGGCCCAGTTGATGAAGTCGGCGACGACCAGGAAGTAGCCCGCGTACCCCTTCGAGGTGATCACCTCGATCTCGTACTCCGCCTGCTTGCGGACATGGTCCGGTACGCCGGCCGGGTACCGCTTGTGCAGACCGGTCTCGACCTCGGCGACGAACCAGGACTCCTCGTTGTGGCCGTCGGGGCAGGGGAAGCGCGGCATGAACCGGCCCTCGCCCTCGGTGAAGCTCACATCGCACTGCTCCGCGATCAGCAGGGTGTTGTCGCAGGCCTCCGGGTAGTCCTTCCAGACCTCGCGCATCTCGGCGGCGGTCTTCACGTAGAACTCGTTGGCGTCGAACTTGAACCTGTTCGGGTCGGACAGGGTCGAGCCGGACTGCACGCACAGCAGCGCCGCGTGCGCGACCGCGTCCTCGGGCTTGGTGTAGTGCAGGTCGTTGGTCGCGACCAGCGGCAGCCCGAGCTCCTTGGCCAGCTTCAGCAGGTCGCCCTGGATGTCGCGCTCGATGCCGAGCCCGTGGTCCATCAGCTCGCAGTAGTAGTTCTCCGCGCCGAAGATGTCGCGGAACTCCGCGGCCGCCTCGACGGCCTCCTTGTACTGCCCCAGCCGGAGCCTGGTCTGCACCTCGCCGGACGGGCAGCCGGTGGTCGCGATCAGGCCCTTGCCGTAGGTCTGCAGCAGTTCGCGGTCCATCCGGGGCTTGAAGTAGTAGCCCTCGAGACTGGCCAGCGACGACATCTTGAACAGGTTGTGCATCCCCGACGTGTTCTTCGCCAGCAGCGTCATGTGCGTGTACGCACCGCTACCGGAGACGTCGTCGCGGCCGCTGTTCGCGTCGCCCCACTTGACCCGCTTCCGCTCACTGCGGTGGGTGTGCGGGGTCAGGTACGCCTCGACGCCGATGATCGGCTTGACGTCGTACTTCTTGGCGGTCTTCCAGAACTCGTACGCCCCGAAGACGAACCCGTGGTCCGTGGTCGCGATGGCCGGCTGGCCCATCTCCTGGGCCGTTTTGAACAACTCGTCGATCCGCGCGGCGCCGTCCAGCATGGAGTACTCGGTGTGCACGTGAAGATGCACGAAACTGTCGCTGGACGCCATGTCTTCGCAGACCTCCCAGAGGCGTGAGTGAGCGGGACTGCCACAGCCTATGCGGGCCCACCGACACTCCTGGAATCGCATCGCCGGACGCTGTCCCGGCCGCCCGATATCCGGTCGTGGACCGGACCACCAGCACACCAGTTCGTGCCGTCCGGGAGGAGGTGCTCCACTCTCTCCGCCCGGAGGAGACGGAGAGAGTGGAGCGGCGGACCCGGGGCCGGGCAGGGGGGTTCACGGCCGGGTCCGCCGGTCTTCAGCGATCCCGCAGATCCCGCGCGATGTCGCGGGCCATCAGAATCATCAGCACGCTGGTGACGAGGATCAGCGCCCACATGCCGGGGATCACGACTCGTCCCTCAGCAGGAACCATGCAGCGCTGTCGGGCGGGAGCTTCTCCCCCGCCTCCGGATCGCTGGCGATCACCAGGTCGCCGTCGACCGGAGTACAGACAGGCTTCGACGAGCAGTTGACGACACAGGCGACCCCGTCGCCGCGGGTGAACGCTAGGACGCCCGGCTCGGTCGGCAGCCAGCGGAAGTCGCCCGCGGAGAATGCCGGAATCAGGCGCCGCAGGGCGATGGCCTCGCGGTACAGGTGCAGCATCGAGTCGCCGGAGTCGAGCAGGTAGTCGACGGCGTGCTGCGCGAACCAGCCAGGCTGGGGCAGCCACGGTGTCGAGGACGCGGTCGCGGAGAACCCGAAGTGATCCGCCCCGCTCGCCCAGGGCAGCGGCACCCGGCAGCCGTCCCGGCCCCGCCGTACGCCGTTACTGCGGTGGAACATCGGATCTGCCAGCACCTCCTCGGGCAGATCGGTGACCTCCGGCAGGCCCAGCTCCTCGCCTTGGTAGAGGTAGACGGATCCTGGCAGCGCGAGCATGAGCAACGCTGCCGCCCGGGCCCGGGCCAGTCCGACCTCGACATCTCCCGGACCGGCGCCGGGCGCTCCACCGGCGTACCGGGTGACCGACCGGGGCATGTCGTGGTTGTTGAGCACCCAGGCGACGGCGGACCCGGAAGCGGCGATCGTCCCCAGGCCGCGGTCGATCACGTCCGACAGCGTCCGGTCGTCGAAATCGGCGCGGAGGAACTCGAAGAAGAAGTTCTGATGCAGTTCGTCCGGACGCTGGTACTGCGCCACCTGCTCCGCGTCGAGCACGCCGACCTCACCGACCAGAACCCGCTCCCGGCCGGTCCGGGCGGTGTACTCCTCCGCGATCGCTCGCCAGCTTCGCCACACATCGTGAACCTCGGGTTGGTTCCAGGCATGCGGATTGACCGGATCGCCGGTGAGTTCGTCGTGGCCGGCCTGCTCGTGGTCGGGCAGCCCGGCGCGCTTGTGCAGCCCGTGCGCGACGTCGATCCGCAACCCGTCGACGCCACGGTCGAACCAGAACCGCAGTACCTGCTCGAAGTGTGTCGCCACGTCCGGATCACGCCAGTTGAAGTCGGCCTGCTCGGCGGCGAACGTGTGCAGATACCACTGTCCGTCCGGCACGCGGTGCCAGGCGGACCCGCCGAAGATGGAGCGCCAGTTGTTCGGTGGCAACTCGCCGTACGGTCCGCCGCCGTCGGCGAAGTGGAACCGGGCCCGTTCCCGGCTGCCGGGTCCCGCGGCCAGTGCCTCGGTGAACCAGGGGTGTTCGATCGAGCAGTGGTTGGGGACGACGTCGATCATGACCTTGAGGTCCAGCCGGTGCGCGTCACGGACCAGCCGGTCGAAGGTGTCGATGGTTCCGTAGTCCGGGTGGACCGCGCAGTAGTCGGACACGTCGTACCCGTGATCGTGCTGTGGCGACGGGTAGAAGGGATTGAGCCAGATTCCGTCGACACCGAGGCTGCGCAGATACGGCAACCTGGCCCGGACACCACTCAGGTCCCCGATGCCGTCGCCGTCGGCGTCGTGGAAGCTGCGCACGTAGACCTGGTAGATCACCGCGTTTCGCCACCATCCTGGGCCGGCGTTCGGTTCGGTGTGCATGAAGAGCCTCGTCACGATCTGTCTGTCGTTGTCAGCGCAACGATCCCGGTTGCGGGCCGTCCGGGGCATCCGTAGACCTACGGGTTTGTCTACGGACGTGGGAGCGTGCCCACGCCGCGGCAGGTGACGTCAGTCGGTGCGTGTTTCGGCGATCCAGCGGGCGACCTGCGCCCGGGAAGTGAACGCGAGCTTGCCGAGAACGTGTTCGACGTGGGTCTCGACGGTGCGTTGGCCGATCACGAGCCGGGCGGCGATCTCCTTGTTGCTCAGCCCTTCGCTGAGCAGTACCGCGATCTCGTGTTCGCGGCGGGTCAAGCCGCCGGTCCGGCCCGGCCGGGCGGCGCCCCCGCGCTCCGTGTCCTTGCCGAGCGCCAGCGACACCGCCTGCTCGAACGAGTACGCCGCACCCTGCTCGAAGGCCTGCTCGAAGGCGGCATCGCCCAGCGCGGCCCGGACCCGCTGCCGGGACTGCTCGTCGAACTGGCTGTACGGCGTGGTCTCGTCGACGTGGGCGCCGCTCGAGCGCCAGACCGCCCGGGACGCGCCCATCAGCCGGGCAGCGAGTTCGTTCGGCGCCGCCGTACTCGCACACCACGACAGTGCCTGGACGCAGAACCCGATCCCGGTCCGGTCGTTCAGCGGCAGCCACAGCCGGATCGCTTCGCGGAAGGATCGACCGGCCTGCTCGGCATCGTCGTGATCACGCCACTGGACGATCCCCAGCGTCCAGAGGGCATAGGCCTTCGACGACGCCGCGCCGTGGCTGTCCGCGAGCTCGAACGCCTGCCGGCTGAACTGCTCGACCCGTGGATCACCGAGGAAGAAAGTGGCCGCCGCGAGCAGGATCAGAACGTCGAACTCGCCGAGATGGTTGCCGACGGCCCGGAATCCCGCCAGGCCCTCCTCCAGCCGTGCCACCGCGGCCGGGAGTTCGCCGGCGTAGTTGAGTGCATGACCCGAGACCTCCGCGATCCGCGCCCGCAGCAGGTCGTCGCCGAACCGCTCGGCCAGCACCTCACACTCGGCCAGGAGCCGGCTCATCTGCTCCGACTCACCGAGGAACATGGCCAGATAGCTGGCCGCCCACAGCGCCTCGGCGCGGGCCGGCGTCGGCTCCGGGGCGAGCTCGAGGGCCCGGACCAGATAACGGTGGCCCTCGCGGAGGAACCCGGCGAACCAGAAGTTCCAGATCGGCGCGGCGATGTCCAGTGCGGCCGCTGCCTCGGCGGGTTCGGACAAGCAGAAGTCCAGCGCGGCCCGGAAGTTGTCGTGCTCGCGGCGCAGCCGGATGAACCAGTCGGCCTGGCGGGGGCTGAAGCTGTCCGCCTCCCACTCCGCGGCCATCCTCCGGTAGTAGTCGCGGTGTCTCGTCCGCAACGCCCGCGCCTGGCCCGCCGCGGTGAGCCGATCCACGCCGTACTGGCCGATGATCCCGAGCATGTCGTACCAGGCGACGCTGTGATCCGTCATCGCCTTCCGCGTGATGATCGACTTGTTCATCAGGCCGGCGATCAGCTCCAGCACCTCGGCGCGGTCGATGCCGTCTCCCGAGCAGACCTCCTCGGCGCCTTCGAGGTCGAATCCACCGGCGAACACCGACAGTCGTTCCCACAGCGCCTGCTCGGCCGGCGAGCAGAGGCCGTAGCTCCAGCCGATCGCGGCGTCCAGGGCCTGCTGTCTGGCCGGCGCGGCCGGTTTACCCGTGGCGAGCAGCCGGAAGCGGTCCTCGATCCGGTCGAGGATCTGCGCCGGCGACAGCGTCCGCATCCAGACGGCCGCCAGCTCGATGGCCAGCGGTATGCCGTCGAGACGCCGGCACAGCTCGATCACCAGCGGGCGGCCGGCCGCGTCGAGCTCGAACTCCGGCGACACCGACCGGGCGCGATCCGCGAAGAGCTCGATCGATTCGTACCGCCCGGCGTCGTCCGGCGTCAGCTCGGTCTCCGGTGGAGTGGACAACGGAGGCACCGGGAAGATCTGCTCCCCTTCGACCCCGAGCACGTGCCGGCTGGTGGCGAGGATCCGCAGCTGCGGGGCCGCCGCGAGCAGCTTGCTCACCAGCACGGCGCACGCGTCCGCCAGGTGCTCACAGTTGTCGAGCACCAGCAACAGGTGCTTGTCCTCCAGGTATTCCGCGAGGTCGGCGGTCGGGTTCGCCGAAACCTGGCTCAGTTCGAGCGCTCCCGCCAGCGTGTGCCCCAGCAGCCCCGAGTCGTGCAGGGCGGCGAGCTCGACGAACCAGACGCCGTCCGCGAACGTCCGCCGTACCTCGGCGCACAGCCGCATCGCCAGCCGGGTCTTGCCGACCCCACCGACGCCGGTCAGGGTCAGCAGGCGGGTGCTCGCCAGCAGCCGCCTGGTCCCGGCCAGCTCGCGGCGCCGGCCCACGAAACTGGTCAACTCGGCCGGTAGCTTGCCGCGAGTCGTTGCCGTGGGCTTCGTCTCAGCCATGCCGATCGCTTCCCCGCCTTCCCGGGTCTGTCCCAGGGTAGGCCGGTTCGGCAGACTTCCGGGAGCACCCGCGGCGCCGGAAGCCGTCGCCGGTTACTGGGCGTCGGCGAGTTGGTCGAGGGCGCTGTCGAGGTCTTCCGGGTACGCCGAGGTGTATTCGACGTACTCGCCGGAGCCGGGGTGGGTGAAGCCGAGGAGCATGGCGTGCAGCCATTGGCGCTTGAGCTGGAGGCGCTCGGCGAGGACCGGGTCGGCGCCGTACGTCGTGTCGCCGCAGCACGGGTGCCCGATGGCGGCCATGTGGACGCGGATCTGGTGCGTCCGGCCGGTCTCCAAGGTGATCTCCAGCAGCGTCGCGAACCGGAACGCCTCGAGCGTCTCGTAGTGCGTGACACTCGGCTTGCCGCCCGCGACGACCCCGAACTTGTAGTCGTGATGCGGGTGCCGGTCGATCGGGGCGTCGACCGTTCCGCTGAACGGATCGGGATGGCCCTGGACCAGCGCGTGGTAGATCTTCTTGACCGTGCGCTCCTTGAAGGCGCGCTTGAGCACGGTGTAGCTGTACTCCGTCTTCGCCACCACCATCAGCCCCGAGGTGCCGACGTCGAGGCGGTGCACGATCCCCTTGCGCTCGGCGGCACCGCTGGTGGAGATGCTGAAGCCGGCTCCGGCCAGGTGCCCGATCACGGTCGGTCCGGTCCAGCCCGGCGACGGATGCGCCGCGACGCCGACCGGCTTGTCGACGACCACGATCTCGTCGTCGTCGTGAACGATCCGCAGGTTCTCGACGGTCTCCGGTACGACGGTGACCTCGCCCGGCGGCGGGGGAAGTTCGACGTCGAGCATGACGCCGGCCGAGACCCGGGTCGACTTCAACGCGGCCGCCCCGTCGACCTGCACCAGGCCCGACTCGATCAGCTCGGCGGCCTTCGTCCGGGAAACCCCGAACAGCCGCGAGAGCGCCGCGTCGAGCCGCTCCCCGGCCAGCCCGTCCGGCACCATCACCGTCCGCGAATCCCCACTCACTTCTTGGCCACCTCTTTGGTGCCGTCGAGCTTGACGCCGCGGAGGGTCTGGATGACCAGCAGGAGAGCTGCCGAGGTGACGGCCATGTCGGCGACGTTGAAGATCGCCCAGTGCGGCGTCTGCAGGAAGTCGACCACGTGTCCGTGGAACGGCGACGGCTCGCGGAAGATCCGGTCGGTGATGTTCCCGACCGCTCCGCCGAACAGGAAGCCGAACGCGATCGCCCAGCCGATCGAGCCGAGGCGTCGCGACAACCACACGACGCCGACCGCCACGACGATCTGGATCGCGCTGATCACCGGCGTGTAGCTCGTGCCGAGGCTGAAAGCGGCTCCAGGATTCCGGATCAGGTTGAACTTCAGCAGCGAGCCCACCACGTTGACCGGCTCGCCCGGCGTCAGATGCTGCAACGCCAACACCTTCGTCAACTGATCCAGCCCCAGCACGACGAGCCCGACGAGCGCGAACAGCACCACCATCCGGTGCCGTGGGCGCGAAACAGAGCCGGCCGACTCGGCGTCGGCCGACTCTGTGGAGTCTTCAGCTGTGACGTCCGCCGGTGGGGTGGACGCTTGCTCTTCGCTCAGCGGCGTTCTTCGCGTTCTTTGCATGACACGCACAGTGTCGCACGCGGGAACGCCTGCAACCGACCTTTGCCGATCGCCTGGCCGCAGCTCTCGCAGACGCCGTAGGTGCCGTCGTCGATCCGGGACAGCGCCCGCTCGATCTGGTCCAGCATGTCGCGGGCGTTGTTCGCCAGTGACATCTCGTGGTCGCGCTCGAGCGTGGTCGAGCCGACGTCGGCCTGGTCGTTGCCCGCCCCGTCACCGCCGTCGCGGAGCAGTCCGACGATCTCCTGCTCGGCGTCGCGGATCTCTTCCTTCAGGTGCACGGCGTCGGCTTCGAGCTCGGCGCGCAGCTCCTCCACCTCGGCGGCGGTCCACGGCGTCTCGCCGTCCTTGACCTTGAACGAAGTGGGCGACTTCGCGGGTGCCTTGGCCGGCGCGGTCGCCGGGGTCCTGTTCTCGTTCGTCTTCATGGCCACCCTCTTCGTAGGTGTCTGCTTGGCAGGGGTCTTCTTGGCCGGGGCCTTCGCTTCTGAAGCCTTCGTGGCCGGTTCGGTGGATTTCGCGGCGTTCTTCCCGACCGCGGTCTTGCGTTGGGGGGCGGACTTCTTCGGAGCCGATGTAGCCATCTTTCGACTACCCCCTGCCTTCGTCGGAGACTGAAGCGGACTGGTCGCAAGACAGTAGGGCACGCGAACCCCTCGTGCCAGCCCGACGCGCAGACCGTGGACATACGGTAGTCGGTTCTTCAAGCCCGCTCGATGTTCCGCGCGTCACAACCACATCCCTGACACGCGTTCAGGCAAGCAATTGCTTCACCCCAGCCGCCACCGCAACAGAATTGTCATGGACGAACCGCGCCGCGGCCAGTGATTAACGATTCGTAGCGGAGTGGATCGGAGTCGTACACTTCACACGCGCCACCGCAAGGCAGTGATGGGGCCATCACCCCGGAGCCGCCGGAAGAACAGCCCGACCGGGCCTATTAGAACCGGCAGCGGAGCCGAACGAAGTGGGTGACCTCGTGTCACCAAGGAGGGTGGTACCGCGGAGCCCGGCGACAGTGCCGGCGCCTCGTCCCTTCGTCACCGAGACACCAGGTTCGTGAAGACGAAGGACGAAGAGATGGCCGAACACCCCAGCACCGGTTGGCAGCAGGTCCCGGCTCAGGTCGACCTGCCCGCGATCGAGCGTGACGTGCTCGAGCACTGGGACACCCACGACACCTTCGCCAAGAGCCTCGCGCAGACGGCCGACGGGCTGCCCTGGACCTTCTACGAGGGCCCGCCGACGGCGAACGGCATGCCCGGCACCCACCACATCGAGGCGCGCGTCTTCAAGGACGTGTTCCCGCGCTACCGGACGATGAAGGGCTTCTCGGTCGAGCGCAAGGCCGGCTGGGACTGCCACGGTCTGCCGGTCGAGGTCGCGGTCGAGAAGGAACTCGGGTTCAACGGCAAGAAGGACATCGAGGCGTACGGCATCGCCGAGTTCAACGCGAAGTGCCGCGAGTCCGTACTGCGGAACGTCGACGCCTTCAACGAGCTGACCAACCGGATGGGCTACTGGGTCGATCTGGAGCACCCGTACAAGACGATGGACCCCGAGTACGTCCAGTCCGTCTGGTGGTCGCTGAAGCAGATCCACGACAAGGGCCTCCTGGTCGAGGACTACCGCATCACGCCGTACTGCCCGCGTTGTGGCACCGGCCTGTCCGACCACGAGCTCGCCCAGGGCTACGAGACGGTCGTCGACCCGTCGGTCTACGTCCGCTTCCCACTCACGTCGGGACCGCTCGCCGGCAAGGCGTCCCTGCTCGTCTGGACGACGACCCCGTGGACCCTGGTCTCCAACACTGCCGTCGCCGTGCACCCGGACGTCACCTACGTCGTCGCCACCGACGGCAGCGAGTCGCTGGTGGTCGCCGAGCCGTTGCTGTCCGCGCTCGGTGAGGGGTGGACGGTCACCGAGCAGTTCAGCGGCCGCGAGATGGAGCGCTGGACGTACCAGCGTCCGTTCGAGCTGGTCGAGTTCCCCGAGCCGGCCCACTACGTCGCCCTGGCGGAGTACGTCACCACCGAGGACGGCACCGGTCTGGTCCACCAGTCCCCCGCCTTCGGCGCCGACGACCTCCTGGTCGCCAAGGCCTACAACCTTCCGGTGGTGAACCCGGTCGAGTCCGACGGCCGCTTCGGCGCCGACGTACCGCTGGTGGGCGGCCAGTTCTTCAAGAAGGCCGACTCCGACCTGGTCAAGGACCTCCAGGAGCGCGGCGTCCTCTTCAAGCACGTCCCGTACGAGCACCCGTATCCGCACTGCTGGCGCTGCCACACCCCGGTCATGTACTACGCCCTGCCGTCCTGGTACATCCGTACGACGCAGGTCAAGGACGCCCTCCTCCGCGAGAACGAGAAGACCAACTGGTTCCCCGACTCGGTGAAGTGGGGCCGGTACGGCGACTGGCTGCGCAACAACATCGACTGGGCCGTCTCCCGCTCCCGCTACTGGGGTACGCCGCTGCCCATCTGGCGCTGCGCCGAGGATCACCAGGTCTGTGTCGGCTCGCTGGCCGAGCTCGGCGAGCTCGCCGGCCGCGATCTGTCCGCGACCGATCCGCACCGGCCGTTCGTCGACGACATCACCTTCGCCTGCCCGACCTGTGGCGAGGAGTCGCGCCGGGTCGCCGAGGTGATCGACGCGTGGTACGACTCGGGCTCGATGCCGTTCGCGCAGTGGGGTTACCCCTGGGCCGAGGGCTCGAAGGAGAAGTTCGACCAGGCCTACCCGGCCGACTTCATCTCCGAGGCGATCGACCAGACCCGCGGCTGGTTCTACACGCTGATGGCGATCGGCACGCTGGTGTTCGACCAGTCGTCGTACAAGGACGTCGTCTGCCTGGGCCACATCATGGCCGAGGACGGCCGGAAGATGTCCAAGCACCTGGGCAACATCCTCGAGCCGATCCCGCTGATGAACAACCACAGCGCGGACGCGGTCCGCTGGTTCATGGCCTGCTCGGGCTCGCCGTGGAAGGCCCGCGGCATCGGCCCGAACGTGCTGAACGAGATCGTCCGCAAGGTGCTGCTGACGTACTGGAACACGGTCGCCTTCCACGCGCTCTACGCCCGGCTGGCCGACTGGTCGCCGACGGCCGACGCGCCGCCGGTCGCCGAGCGCTCGGTGCTGGACCGCTGGCTGGTCAGCGAGACGCACCGGCTGGTCCGGGAGACCGACGTCGCCTACGCGACGTACGACACGCAGAAGCTCGGCGTCCAGATCAGCCAGTTCATCGACGTGCTCTCCAACTGGTACGTACGGCGTTCGCGCCGCCGGTTCTGGGCGGGCGACGCCGGCGCGCTGGCCACGCTGCACGAGACGCTCGAGGTGCTCACCCGGCTGATGGCACCGCTCACCCCGTTCGTCACCGAGCGGGTCTGGCAGGACGTGTTCCGCCCGGTCACGCCCGGCCTGCCCGAGTCGGTGCACCTGAGCGCCTTCCCGCAGTACGACGAAGCGCTGATCGACGACGCGCTCGCGACCCACGTGTCGATGGCCCGCCGGGTCGTCGAGCTGGGCCGGTCGGCCCGGGCCGAGGCGAAGGTCCGGACCCGGCAGCCGCTCAGCCGCGCGCTGGTCGGCTCGGCCGCGATCGCGGACCTGGACGACGAGTTGCTCGCCGAGATCGCCGAAGAGCTGAATGTCGGCGCCGTCGAGCCGCTGTCGTCCGCGGGCGCGGACCTGGTCGAGTACTCCGCGAAGGGCAACTTCCGCGAGCTCGGCAAGCGGTTCGCCAAGCAGACCCCGGTGGTCGCGGGCGCCATCGCAGCGGCCGACGCCGCCG
This sequence comes from Kribbella voronezhensis, assembly GCF_004365175.1. NCBI lineage: Bacteria > Bacillati > Actinomycetota > Actinomycetes > Propionibacteriales > Kribbellaceae > Kribbella > Kribbella voronezhensis. The sequence goes on from NZ_SOCE01000001.1 coordinate 505,433, forward strand.
CCCTGGCCGCCTCGATCAAGGCCTCCGGTACTGCGACGGTGGTGGTCGACGGCGAGAACGTCGAGGTCGCCGCGGCCGAGGTACTGCTGTCGGAGCGTCCGCGCGAGGGCTGGTCGGTGGTGAACGAGCAGGGTGAGACCGTCGCGCTCGACCTGGAGGTGACGCCGGAACTCAAGCAGGCCGGTCTCGCCCGCGAGGTGGTCCGGATGCTGCAGGAGGCCCGGAAGAACGCCGGCCTGGAGGTCTCGGACCGGATCAGCGTCTGGCTCGCCGCGACCGATGCCGAACTGGCCGATGCCCTGGGCAAGCATGCCGACCTGATCGCCCGCGAGGTGCTCGCCACCGAGCTGACCCAGTCGGCGCCTTCGGCAACCACCGACCTGGCCACCGGCACCGACGAGGACCTCGGCCTCACCTACTGGCTGGCCAAGGTCTAACGGGGCGGGGAGACCCGGCGTTCACGAAGTGTGGGAGTGACACCCAGATGGTGGAGGGTGTCGACCAGCAGGGTCCGAGCGGCCTCGATGCGGTCGGCACCCAACGCCTCCCGTAGCTCGGCGTCCACCTCACCTCGCAGCCGCCGGGCCGCCGCGATCACCGCCTCACCCCGAGCAGTCAGTACTACGAGCCGCGCTCGGGCGTCGGCAGGATCGGCTGCGCGACTCAGGTAGCCACGCTTCTCCAGGTCGGCCACCGACTTCGAGGCTGCTTGCTGGGTCACGCCCAGTCGCTCCGCCAGCGCACCGATCGTCAGCGGTCCGCCGATCAGGTGCTGGAAGACCACTCCGTCGGCGAACCGGGCGTCCGCGAAACCGTCCGCCGCCAGCCTGCGCTGCAGTTCATCGGCGAGCGCCCAGCCGGCGAACAACGAGGCGAGCGAGAGATCCGCCTGCGCGGGATCGAAGTCCGTCACGCCGAAGACTATACAACCAGGGTTGTGCATCAGCTAACCTACAACCATGGTTGTGCAAGAGGAGTTCAGGGACAGAGCCCATGAGATCGTCTGGTGCACGGTCGCGACGGTCGGAGCCGATCACCGGCCGAGAAGTCGCATCCTGCACCCGATCTGGGAACTGACCGACAGCGAACCGTTCCCTCGCGATGCGACCGGCACCGGTGCCGCGGCTGGGCTGGTCGGCTGGATCGTGACGCGGGCGTCGCCGGTGAAGGCGCGGCATCTCGCGTACAGCCCGTATGTGAGCTGCAGTTACTGGGAGCCCGGGCATCAAGTCGCGGTGGCGGACTGCCACGCGGCGTGGATCGAGGACGTGGCGACCCGGCAGCGCGCCTGGGAGTTGTTCCGGGATGCCCCGGCGCCGCTCGGGTACGACTTCTGGAGTGTGTTCCCCACGGGTCCGGCCGGGGAAACGCCCTCGCTGCTGCGGCTCACGCCGTACCGGCTGCGGATGTTCGATGTCGACACCCTGACCGGCAAGAAGGAGCCGGCTGCCTGGCCCTGACAGCGTGTCACCGGGACGGGACCGTGTGTCAAAAGTGTCCAGACATGACGAAGAGGCGGTGCTGCCGGATTAGCACCGCCTCTGTGTCAGGTGTTTTTAGACGCCGTGGCCGTGAGCCTGGGCGCGGGCCTCCGGGCGGAAGCCGTTGCGCGGGCTCAGCGTGTCATCGCCGTTGCCGAGTGCCTTCAGCTGCTCGGTGAAGTACGTCTTCAGCCGGCTGCGGTACTCGCGCTCGTAAGCGTGCAGGTCGTCGATGGTGCGCTCGAGCTGACCCTTCTGCTTCTCCAGCGTGCCCAGCATCTGGGCGCGGCGCTCGGCGATCTCGCCGTCCAGCTTCTCGGCGCGGGCACGGGCCTCGCCGGTCATCCGGTCGGCCTTGCCACGAGCCTCGTTCTCCAGTCGCTCGGCCTTGGCGCGGGCCTCGCCGATGATCTTGTCGGCGGTGTCCTTCGCCTCCTGGACCAGGTCGTCGGAGTGCTTGGTGGCCATCTCCAGCAGCCGCACGGCGGAGCTGGAGGCGTCGCCGACGGTTCCAGCTGCAGCAGCAGCCCCCGCGGCGGCTACCGGAGCAGCTACGACCGGCGGTGGCTTCTCCTCCGGCTTCTCCACAACGACGGGAGCAGGCTTGGGCTGCTGGACCACGGGCGGCAGCGCGGCGGTCTGGTCGACCACCGGGCGCTCCTGCCCCGATCCGGCCCGCTGAGCGGCGGCCAGCTTGGCCCGCAGCTCCTCGTTCTCGGCGAGAAGTCGCTCGAGCTCGGCCTCCACCTCGTCGAGGAAGGAGTCGACCTCTGTGACGTCGTAGCCCTCCCGCAATCGGACGGGCGTGAACTGCTTCGAGCGGACGTCATCCGGCGTCAGCGGCATCTTTCACCTCGTTTGTCTGTGTCTTGGCGGAGTCCCCGTGGTCTGCACCTCGGCGACTCAGTAGATCACGTTATCGCTTCGTTGTGTTCCGGCGGAATCCGGGCGGTCGATAACGCTCCCCGACGCACCTGTGTCGGGGCCTTCATACCCACTCCCATCCTGCTCACTCTTCGGTTCACAGCGAGTTGATCGCGGTCGAATTGATCGACATCGCCACCGAGACGAGCACGAACAGCATCAGCATCGACAGGTCGATCCGGATGCCGCCCGCGCCGATCGGGGGCAGGATCCGCCGCAACGGGCGCAGGAACGGATCGGTGACGGAGTAGATCAGTTCGAACAGCAGCAGCAACGGCCCTTTCGGGTGCCACTGTGGCGCGAACATGACGATCAGACTGAGGACGAAGCGCGCCACCAGCATCAAGAAGAAGGCGAGCAACACCCAGCTGAGAACACTGAGGACGAACCCGAGAGCAACCATGTCAGGAAGAGTGTAGAAGACCGGGGCCAACCGGCCGTCAGCTCTGGTTGTAGAACCCGTCCGCGGCGATCTTTTCCTTCTCCTCCGCGGCCACCGTCACGTTCGGCGGGCAGACCAGGAACACCTTGGTGGTGATCCGCTCGATCGAGCCCCGGCAGCAGAAGATCAGGCCGGCCGCGAAGTCCACCAGCCGCTTGGCGTCGGCGTGGTCCATCTCGGTCAGGTTCATGATGACGGGCGTGCCGTCGCGGAAGTGCTCACCGATCACGCGCGCCTCGTTGTAGCTGCGCGGGTGCACGGTGGTGATGCGGGCCAACTCGGTAACCTCCGGGGAAGATGCGACTCCACGCCGATCTGGGAACTTGCTGACCGTGCCGACCTGCTCGTCACGAGCGGACTCGCGGACCGCCGGGACCGGCTCGGTCTCGTGGGACTCCCCGTCGACGGCCTCGTCCTCGTACTCGTCGTAGCCGTCGTCGTACTCGTCGTCGTAGCGGGCGTTGTAGCGCTCGCCGTCCTCGACCAAGCCGAGGTACACACCCATCTTGCGCAACGCGCCGCTCATGGCCCTCCAGCCCTTCTGTCGAGTATCGATGTCGACACTAGCCCAGAGGAGTACGCGTTCCGAGTAATGCGCGCCCGAGCCGAACGTGTGTCGCTCCGTGCCTGATCGCGGCTTCCAGATCGCCGGTCATCCCGGCCGAGATCCAGTCGGCGCCCGGATGTTCGGAGCGTAATCGGGAGGCTACATCCGCCAGCCCCGCGAACGCCTCGTCGGGGTCCGCCCCCAGCGGGGCAACCGCCATCACCCCACCGAGCTCGAGCCAGTCGGCCGCCGCGACCTCCGCGGCGAGTGCCGGTACGTCGGCCGGCTCGACTCCGCCGCGATTCACACCCGTGGCCGCATCGGCCGGTCCGTACGCCGCCAGGCTCACCTGCAGCAGGCATCGCAGTACGCGGCCTTCGTCCACGGCCGCCTTGGACAACGCGGTGACCAGTGAAAGCCGGTCGACCGAGTGGACCACCTGGGCGTGCCGGGCGACCGAGCGCGCCTTGTTCGACTGGAGCTGGCCGACGAAGTGCCAGACCAGGTCGGGGCATTCCGGAGCCTTCACCTTCAGCTCCTGCTCGCGGTTCTCCCCCACCTCGGTGACGCCCAGGTCCGCGAGAGCCCGCACATCGCTGACTGGGAAGGTTTTGGTGATCGCCACAAGGGTCACCGACCCCTCGGGCCTCCCGGCCGCCTGACAGGCCGCCTGGATCCGTTCACGGACGTTTCGGAGATTCTCCCGGAGTTCGTCCTCGCGGCTCACGGCTGCAACCTGACCAGTCCGGCCATCCGGCCGCTGACCGCGCCTTCGCGCCGGTACGAGTACAGGTCGGCCGACTCGATCGTGCAGCTCGTCGCGTCGATCACCTCACAGTCGAGGTCGGCCAACTGCGCGACAACGCCGGCGGCCACGTCGATCGACGGTGTCCCCCAGCTCGTCTCGGCGTACGACGCAGGCACTCGCTCGGCGACCTCGGCGCGCATCTCCGCCGGCACCTCGTAGCACTTGCCGCACGCATACGGCCCCAGTACTGCGGTGATCCGGCCTGCGCCGAGTTCTCGCATGGCCGCCACGGTGGCCGGTACGACGCCGGCGTACATCCCGCGGCGTCCGCAATGAGCGGCACCGACGACGCGGTGGCCCTGATCGGCCAGCAGCACCGGCAAGCAGTCCGCGGCCCGGACGCACAGGGCCACATCGGTCCGAGTGGTCACGAGTGCATCCGCTTGCGGCATCGGCCGGACCGGCACCTCGTCATCCGGCCCGACCACGTGAACGTCCCGCCCGTGCACCTGACTGACTCGCACGACGCCGTCCGGACCGACCCCGAACTCGGCCGCGATCCGCCGGTAGTTCTCCGCGATCGGCTCCTCGCCCTCGCCGGACGGGCTGCCGAGGTTCAGCTCGCCGTACGGCGGCCGGCTGGCCCCTCCGAACCGATCGGTGAAGGCGAATCGGACACCATCGAAGACCTCGTCGTAGCCGAACACCCCTGAAGGCTATCCAGCAATCACCAGCGAACCGAGTTCCGCGCGCGCCTCGTCGGTCACACTCCGGCGCTCCAGTCCGGCCGGCAGCGCCGCGACGTGCTCCAGTGCCCGCCGATAAGCCTCCGCGAAGGCGTCGGCCGCCGGGACCTCGACGTCGGGCAGCACCCCCACGCCTTCCCAGTTGGTGTGCGACACCGGATTCTCCGCGCGCTTCACCGGCACCGTCGCCTCCAGGTGCGGATGGACCTTGAAACCGTCCCGCGGGTGAGCTCCTCCCCCGGTGCGCTCACCGATCACGGTCGCCCGGCCGAGCTGTTGCAGGTCGTAGGCCAGCTCCTCCGCGCCGGAGAACGAGGCCGAACTGGTCAGCACCCAGATCGGCTTGCTGCCGCCGAACCGCGGACCGGGCAGGTACGGCGTCGTCCAGAACTGCCGCCGGGTGTCGTCGGCCGGACTGACCAGATCGTTCAGGTGCACCGGCTCGCCGTCGAACAGGTGGCTGCACAGGAAGGCCACCATGTCCGGCGATCCGCCGAGGCACCGGCGCAGATCGATCAGCAGCGCATCAGTTGCCGAGAGCAACGACATGGCCGCGCTCACCTGGGCGCCGGCGTGAGTTGGATCGAACAGCAGCGGCCGGATCTCCAGCAGGCCGACGTTGCCCGGCAGCCGCTCCACCCGGGCCATTCCCCCGCCGGCCAACTCGGCCCGGGCCGCCCAGGCAGCCTCCTCCGCGACCGGGTCGGTCTCGTCGACCACCTCGTCCAGGTGGTACTTGAGCCGCAGGTGTTTGTCACCGTTGCCCACCTGCAGGTCGGCCGTCACCCGGGCGGCCAGCGACGCGGGGTCGGACAACTCGTCGTACCGGCCGTCGGCGGTGGCGGCCCGCAGTCGCTCGGCGATCTCCGCCCCGGTGCCGGGAAACACGTAGTACTTCGCGACCAGCACCGCGAGGCGCTCGGTCACCTGCCTGATTTCGTCTGCACGCATGCCGCAGAGTGAATCACCGATCTTGACAAAGCGTCAAGAACTCTTGACGCTTGATCCATGACCGATCAGGGTTCGGAACCTGCCGACCGGCTGGAGATCTCGTCGGCCGAGCAGTTCAAGGCGCTCGGGCACCCGCTGCGGCATCGGCTGCTGTTCGCGCTCGGTCAGGAGGCGGCGACGATCAGCCAGCTGGCGACCGCGCTGGACACCCGCAAGGGCAACATCGCCCACCACCTCGGCGTACTGCGGGACGCGGGCATGGTGCAGCTGGCGGGGACACGGCAGGTCCGGGGCGGCACCGAGCAGTACTACCGGCGCAGCGCCAAAATCTTCGACTTCACCGGCGAAGGCCGGCGGGCGAACACCGGCGTCGCGTTGCAGGCCGTGGCTGCCGAGCTGGAGGGTGCGACCGGCGAGCCGCTGCTGAACCTCCGCAACATCCGGCTCACCGAACGCCAGGCGAGCGAACTGATGGAGAAGCTCGACGGCCTGGTCGACTCCCTCGAGGACGCGGGCCCCGGCGAGGCGCGGTACGGCGTACTGGTCACCGTCTACCGGCCGCGGCAATGAGAAGGAGCCAATGAGAAACGGGAGCCCGAAGGCTCCCGTTCCCTGGTGATCTACTTCAAGAAGTCCGGGATGTCTAGATCGTCCTCGTCGTTGTCCGGCTTGCGGGGCTGCCGCTGCGGCGGCTGGTGCGTGGCCGGCGAGGTGCTCGGGCCGGTGGTCGGCCAGGAGTGCTGCGTCGGCGCCGGGGTCGCGGGTGCGGGCGGCTGGTTGGTGGACGGCTGGTGCGCCGTACGCACCGGCTCGCCTGCCTGCGGACGGGCGGAGTGGGTCGTGCCGGACCCCGGCCGCCCCTGGTCGGTGTTCGGCACCGGCACGGTGTCGTCCGTCGGCGTCCCGGCCGGGATCTGCGTCGCACCCGACTGCCCGCGCTGCAGACCACCCTGCTGCGCGCCCTGACCACCATCCGCCTGGCCGGCACCGGGCTGACCGACGCCCGACTGACCAACACCTGGCTGGCCGGCGCCCGGCTGGCCCGCCGGGGTGGACATCGGCGCGCTATACGGCGCTTGGCTCTGCTGGCCGGTCTGCTGCGGGGCACTCTGCGCCGGCTGCTGCTGCGCCTGCTGCTGGGCAGCCTGGGCCGCGGCCTGCTCGGCACTGGACCGGGGCACGCCCTGGGTGGCGACGTCGCCGCCCGCGGCGGGCAGCCGGTTCTGCGGCCGGGCCTGGTTCATCGCCTGCTCGCGGCGCTTCGGCATCCCGCCGTCGAAGCCGGCCGCGATCACGGTGACCCGCACCTCGTCGCCGAGCGCGTCGTCGATGACCGCGCCGAAGATGATGTTCGCGTCGGTGTGCGCGGACTCCGAGACCAGCTGGGCCGCCTCGTTGATCTCGAACAGGCCGAGGTCCGAGCCGCCCGCGATCGACAGCAGTACGCCGTGCGCGCCCTCGATGCTTGCCTCCAGCAACGGAGACGAGATGGCCGCCTCGGCCGCCGCGACCGCGCGGTCCTCGCCGCGGGACGAGCCGATGCCCATCAGCGCCGACCCGGCGTTGGACATCACCGCCTTCACGTCGGCGAAGTCCACGTTGATCAGGCCGGGGGTGGTGATCAGGTCGGTGATGCCGGAGACACCCTGCAGCAGCACCTGGTCGGCCTGCTTGAAGGCGTCCAGCACCGACACGGCGCGGTCGGAGATGGTCAGGAGGCGGTCATTCGGAATCACTATCAGGGTGTCGACCTCTTCACGGAGGGTGGCGATGCCGTCCTCCGCCTGGGTCGCGCGCCGCTTGCCCTCGAAGGAGAACGGCCGGGTCACCACACCGATGGTCAGTGCGCCGAGCGACCGGGCGATCCGGGCCACCACCGGCGCGCCGCCGGTGCCGGTACCGCCGCCCTCGCCCGCGGTGACGAAGACCATGTCGGCGCCCTTCAGCGCCTCCTCGATCTCCTCCGCGTGGTCCTCGGCGGCCTTCTGCCCGATCGCCGGGTTCGCCCCGGCGCCCAGACCGCGGGTCTCCTCGCGGCCGATGTCGAGCTTGACGTCCGCGTCACTCATCAACAGCGCCTGCGCGTCGGTGTTGATGGCGATGAACTCAACGCCCTTCAGACCGTGCTCGATCATCCGGTTCACGGCATTGACGCCGCCTCCGCCGATGCCGACGACCTTGATGAGTGCCAGGTAGTTCTGCGGTGCCGCCACGTCCGCGCCTCTCGCCTCGTTCTGTTCCCGTTATGGCCGGTTGGCCGTCCGAGCTGCGCCTGCTCCCCGGACACACCCTGTGCACCGGTCTCCACCGGTCCCCGAGCTCGGGAACCCCAGTGGATCGAGGGTTTTAACCCTCAAGTAGATGGTTAGAGTTATGTCAACTTTAGATTACGCCAGACGCTACGGAGCCTATCCGGCAAAGTCCACGCGCCTCGCCGCCGCGTACCAGGATGTGACGCGTCACTTCTTTTCGCCTTTGGTGACAGGAAGATCGGGCGCCGACACGTCGTAGGTCCTCGCCTGCCGCTTCATCAGCACGCTCAGTACTTCGGCCTTGCGCGCGGAGTCATCGGAACTGCCCCAGACCACCTTCACCCCGGACCCGAGGTTGAGCGTGATCGAGTCCGGCGAGGCCGCCGAGATCGACGCCACCTGCGCCCGCAACGCGACCGGCAGCGCGGCCGAAACCGTCACCACCGAACGGATCGTGACGTCGCGGCGGGCACCGACCACCAGCGCTTCCGGCAGTCCGTCCGGCCGGGTCGGCACGCTCTTGAAGGACACCCCGGTCGCGTCGACCAGCTCGAACTTCTTCCCGTCCGTCACGACCACCACCGGCACCCGCTCGGTGACCACGATCTCCACCCGGTGGGGCCAAGCCCTGGTCACCTGCGCGTCGGCGACCGCCGGGACGGTACGGACCCGATCCGCGATCGCGGTCAGGTCGACCTTCGCCAGCGGCGTACCGATCGGCGCGCCGGCCGCCTCGACGATCGTTGCCTCCGGCACCGTATCGATCCCGGTCACCCGGACGCCGGTGACGGCCAGCAGCGACGAGAAGTAGAAGATCCAGACCGTCACCCCGGCCAGCAGGACGACCAGGCCGCCGACGGCCCAGGGCAGCCAGCCCTTCCACCGCACCAACCGCTGCCGGCGAGCGAAGCGCTGTTGTGCCCGGGCAAGGTCAGTGCTTTGACTCATCGGACCGACACCACCGCGATCACTCGATCGTCGCGGCGTTCAGCGCCGCCCGCTCGGCCAGCAGCCCGACCACTTCGGGCCCGATCAGCGTCACGTCGCCGGCGCCGAGCGTGACCACCAGGTCACCCGGTACGGCGAGGTCGGCGACCACCCGCGGTACGGCCGACCAGGACGGCTCGAACCGGACCTGGTCGGGCTTCAGCGGCACGTGGTTCGCGATCAGCGCGCCGGTGACGCCGGGCTCGGGATCCTCGCGGGCCGCGAAGATGTCCATCACGACGACCTCGTCGGCCAGCGCCAGCGCCTCGGAGAACTCGGTCGCGAAGATCCTGGTCCGGCTGAACAGGTGCGGCTGGAAGCACGCGATCACGCGACCCTCCCCCGCCACCTGCCGGGCGGCGATCAGGTCCACCGTCAGCTCGGTCGGGTGGTGCGCGTAGGAGTCGAAGACCCGGACGCCGTCCTCCTGGCCCTTGAACTCGAACCGGCGGCCGGTCCCGGTGAAGGACGCGAGCCCTTCGGCCAGGTCCGCGGCCGAGAAGCCGAGTCCCAGGCCGACCGTCAGCGCCGCCGTCGCGTTCAGCGCGTTGTGCTTGCCGGCCTGCTGCAGGTGCACCACGGGCAACTTGCGGCCGCGGAACACCGGCACGAACGACTGGGTCGCGCCGTCCGCGGTGAGCTCGGTGACCCGGGTGTCCGCGTCCTCCGATTCGCCGTACGTCCGTACGTCGATGCCGCGGGCGCGGGCGAACTCGGCCAGCGTCCGGGCGCCCTGGTCGTCCACGCAGATCACCATGAAACCGCCGGGCAGCACCCGGTCGCAGAACTGCTCGAACGCCAGCCGGTAGCTGGCCTCGTCGCCGTAGTTGTCCAGGTGGTCCGGCTCGACCGAGGTGACGATGGACACCTCGGGGCTGTAGGTCAGGAACGACTTGTCGGACTCGTCGGCCTCGGCGACGAACAGCTGACCGTTACCGTCGTGCGCGTTCGAACCGGACTCGTTCAGGTTGCCGCCGATCGCGTACGACGGGTCGACGCCGCAGTGCTGCAGTGCGACCGTGAGCATCGACGTCGTGGTGGTCTTGCCATGGGTTCCGGCCACGGCGATCGTGCGCCGGCCGACCATCACCGCGGCGAGCGCCGCCGCTCGCGGCAGGATCGGGATCCCGGCGGCCTGGGCCGCGACGACCTCGGGGTTGGTCTCGCGGATCGCGGTGGAGACCACGACGGTGTCCGCGTCGGCGACGTGCTCGGCGGCGTGGCCGACCCAGCAGGTCGCTCCGAGCGCGCGCAGTGCGGCCAGCACCCGGCCGTCCTTGGCGTCCGAGCCGGACACCTCGATGCCCCGGGAGGCCATGATGCGGGCGATACCGGACATCCCGGCGCCGCCGATACCCACGAAGTGCACCCGGCCCAGCTTCTCGGCGGGGAAGATCGTGTCAGGAGCGGTAACGATCACGAAGCAGACCCCACCACATCGAGGATGATCTTCGCCAACCGGTCGTCGGCGTCGAGACGGATCAGGCCCTGGGCAGCAGCGGACATGCTCTGTAGACGCGCCTTGTCGTGGACAAGTTGCGGAACGGTCGCGCGAACCCAGTCCGGCGTCACCTCCGCGTTGTCGACCAGCAGCGCGCCACCGGCGTCCACGACCGCCTTGGCGTTCACCCGCTGCTCACCGTTGCCGATCGGCAGCGGAACGTAGATGGCGGGCAGCCCGACACCCGAGACCTCGGTGACCGTGTTCGCACCCGCGCGGCAGACGACCAGGTCGGCCGCGGCGTAGGCGAGCTCCATCCGGTCGATGTAGTTGAGCACGCGGTACGGGTACGGGCCGGTCTGCGAGATCTCCAGGGTGTTCTTCGACCCGATCGCATGCAGCACCTGTACCCCGGCCGCCTGCAGATCTACCGCGGCGCCGCCGAAGCCTTCGTTGAGCCGCTGTGCACCCGTCGAACCACCGGTGACGAACACGGTCGGCGCGTCCGGGTCCAGCCCGAAGAACTCGCGTGCCTCGGCCCGCAGCGCGGCCCGGTCCATCGTCGAGATCGCCCGGCGGATCGGCAGCCCGACGTAGTTGGCGTGCGGCAGGTCCGTGCCGGGGAACGAGGTCGCCACGGTCTCGGTGCAGTAGCGAGCCGCGAACTTGTTCGCGATCCCCGGCATCGCGTTGCCTTCGTGCACCACGATCGGCGTCTTGCGGCGCCAGGCCGCGACGTACGCCGGCGTCGACACGTAGCCGCCGAAGCCGACCAGTACGTCGGCCTTGGCCTCGTCGAGGATCTTGCGGGCGGCGCTGACCGAGCTGAGCATCTTGCCCGGTACGGCGAACAGCGCGGGCGTCGGCTTGCGCGGCAACGGGACCGGCGGGATGAGCTCGAGCCGGTAGCCGGCTTCGGGGATGACCCGGACCTCGATCCCCCGCTCGGTTCCGAGGGCGAGGATCTCGACGGTCGGGTCGATCCGGCGCAGGGCGTCGGCGGTAGCGATCAGGGGGGAAGTATGGCCGGCGGTACCACCACCGGCCAGGACGATGCTCGGCACAGCTTTCAACGCTCCCGCGTGTTCTCACGGCCAGGGTGGCCAGGTGTACGCCACGAAGACACCCACCAGAACAAAGGCCGCCGGGATTCCTTCAGGGCGGCCTGCGCGCCGGGCTCGGCCTTCGCGAAGGACAGCAGCATGCCGATCGCGATCAGCGTCGGCAGCAGTGCGGACCCACCGTACGACAAAAGCGGGAGCGGGATACCCACGATGGGTAGCAGTCCGATCACGGCGCCCAGGTTGACCAGCGTCTGGGCCATGATCCACACCGTGATTCCGGCCGCGGCGTAGCGGATGAACGGCTCGGTGGTCCTGGTCGCAATCCGGACGCCGGCGTAGGCCAGCGTGAGGAACAGCGCGAGCACGGTCAGTGAACCGATCAGCCCGAGCTCCTCGCCGATCACCGCGAAGATGAAGTCGGTGTGCGCCTCGGGCAGGTTGCCCCACTTCTGCCGGCTGTTGCCGATCCCGACCCCCCACCAGCCACCGGTGGAGAGCGCGTAGAACGCGTGGTACGCCTGCCAGCCGACGCCGCTGGGGTCCGCGAACGGATCCATGAACTGCGCGACCCGGGCCATCCGGTAGCTCTCCTGGCTGACGAAGAACCCGCCGATCGTGCCGACCACGGCCAGCATCCCGACGAACAGCCTGGTCGGTGCGCCGACCACCCAGATCATCCCGACCATCACGGCCATCAGGACCAGCGACGTGCCGAGGTCGTGCTGGCCGATGATCAACGCGATCACCAGACCGCAGACCGGCACCATCGGGACCAGCAGGTGCTTCCACTGGGTGAGCAGCTTCTGCTTGCGGGCGTAGAGATCCGCGCACCACATCACCAGTGCCAGCTTGGCGAACTCGCTCGGCTGGATCTGCAACGGACCGCCGAAGGAGATCCAGTTCGTGTTGCCGTTGACGTTCTTGCCCAGGCCCGGCACATAGGTGAGCACGAGGAGGAACACCGAGCCCAGCAACGCGACGTACGCGAGCATCCGGAAGTGCCGCGGTGTCATCCGCGACGCGACGTACGCCATCGGCAGGCCTACCGCGACCCAGATCAACTGGCGGTAGGTGATCGTGTAGGGGTTTCCGTAGGTGTTCAGCGACATCACGCTCGACGCCGACGCGACCATCAGCAGCCCGAGCACCAGCAACAAGCCGGTCGCACCGAGCAGGATGTGGTACGACGTCAGCGGCCGGTCCAGCACGTCCTTCAGGGCCGAAACCCAGCGCCGGTCGGTCGCGGGGCGCGCAGCTTTGTCGTCCGGCCGGTCAGTGATCGTCGTCATGCGATCACCGCGGCTCAGCGGTCGCCCAGCCGCAGTACGGCTTCGGCGAAGGCGTCTCCGCGGGCTCCATAGTTGGCGAACATGTCCCAAGAAGCGCAGCCAGGCGCGAGCAGCACGGTGTCACCCACCTGTGCAAGCTTCGCAGCCTCCCCCACCACGGTCTCCATGGCTCCAGTCTCCGTCGCCTCCACGGTGATCGTCGGGACATCCGGCGCGTGTCGGGCAAGTGCTTCGGCGATCACCGCCTTGTCCTGGCCGAGCAGCACGACCCCGCGCAGTCTCGGCGCGGCGGCGATCACCAATTCGTCGAAGGTCGCGCCCTTCGCCTGACCGCCGGCGATCCAGACCACGTGCTCGTAGGCGAGCAGCGAAGCCTGTGCCGCATGGGGATTCGTCGCCTTGGAATCGTCGACATAGTTGACCCCGGCAACTTCTCCGACGTGGGCGATCCGGTGCGCGTCCGGCCGGAACTTCCGCAACCCGTCCCGTACCGCCGTCGCCGGTACGCCGAACGCGCGCGCCAGCGCGGCCGCGGCCAGCGCGTTCGCCACGTTGTGCGGAGCGGGTGGGACGACGTCGGCGACGGCCGCCAGCTCGAGGGCCGACGACGCGCGCTGCTCGACGAACGCACGGTCGACGATCAGGTCCTCGACCAGGCCGACCATCGAGATCGCCGGCGTACCGAGGGTGAAGCCGATCGCGCGGCAGCCCTCGATCACGTCCGCGTCCATCACGAGTTGCTCGGTCACCGGGTCGGCCACGTTGTAGACGCAGGCGATCTGGCAGTTCTCGTAGATGCGGCCCTTGGCGGCGGTGTAGGCCTCCATCGAGCCGTGCCAGTCGACGTGGTCGGGCGCGAGGTTCAGGACGGCGGCCGAGTGCGGCGACATCGAGGAGGTGAAGTGCAACTGGTAGCTGGACAGCTCGACCGCGATCACGTCGAACGGTTCGGGGTCCATCACGGCTTCCAGCAGCGGGAGACCGACGTTGCCCGCGGCAACGGCCCGGTGGCCGGCCGCGGTCAGGATCGCGGTCAGCATCTGGACCGTCGTCGTCTTGCCGTTCGTGCCGGTGACACAGAGCCAGGGTGCCGCGTTCGCCGGATCGCGCAGCCGCCAGGCCAGCTCGATCTCGCTCCAGATCGGGATGTTCCGTTCAGCGGCGGCCGCCAGCAGTGGCGCGTGCGGAGGGATGCCGGGCGAGGTGACGACGATCTCCACGTCGGCCGGAAGCTCCGCCGTACTGCCCGGGCCAAGGGTGATGGTCGCGCCCAGCGTTTCGAGGATCTGCGCCTTCTCGCGCAGCGCTTCGGTGTCCCGGTCGTCCAGTACGACGACGTGCTCGGCGCCGGCCTGCAGCAGCGAGTCGGCGCAGGCGTAGCCCGCGGTACCGAAGCCCAGAACGACGAAACGGGTCGTCGACCAGCCTTCGTCGGTGCGTGTCGACAGACTCATCCGGCCACCCATTCCGCGTAGAACAAACCGAGCCCGGTGGCGACGCACAGACCGGAGATGATCCAGAACCGGATCACCACGTTGACCTGTTCCCAGCCGAGCATCTCGAAGTGGTGCTGCAGCGGTGCCATCCGGAACAGCCGCTTGCCCACGCCGGTCGTGCGTTTGGTGACCTTGAACCAGGAGACCTGCAGGATCACCGAGGCGGTGATGATGACGAACAGGCCGCCGAGCAGCAGCACCAGGAGCTCGGTCCGGGTCATCACCGCCAGGCCGGCGACCGCGCCACCCAGCGACAGCGAACCCGTGTCGCCCATGAAGATCTTGGCCGGCGACGCGTTCCACCACAGGAACCCGAACAGCGCGCCGGTCAGTGCCGCGGCCACGACGGCGAGGTCGTGCGGATCCCGTACTTCGTAACACCGCGAGCCGGGCGTGGTCGCACAACTCTGGTTGAACTGCCAGATGCAGATCAGCGTGTACGCACCGAACACCATCATCGAGGCGCCGGTCGCCAGGCCGTCCAGACCGTCGGCCAGGTTCACTCCGTTCGACATCCCGGCGATCAGCAGCAGGATCCAGATCACCACCAGCACAGGTGCCAGATGCAGCCAGTTGATGTCGCGGATGAACGAGATGAACGGCGACGCCGGCCGTTGCCCGCGGCCGTCCGGGAACTGCAGGGCGAGTACGGCGAAGGCGACCGCGACCAGGGTCTGGCCGGCCAGTTTCGCCTTGCTGCGCAGGCCGAGGCTGCGCTGCCGGACGATCTTGATGAAGTCGTCCAGGAAGCCGACCGCGCCCATCCCGACGAACATGAACAGCACCAGCAGGGCCGACGCGCTCGGCTCGGTCATCGTGAACAACTTCGCCGCGAAGTACCCGACGACGGTCGCGGTGATGAAGACGGTGCCGCCCATCGTCGGCGTACCGCGCTTGGTGTGGTGCGAGGTGGGCCCGTCGTCGCGGATCTCCTGCCCGTAGCCTCGCTTGGCCAGCAGGTTGATCGCCAGCCGCGTGCCGAGCAGCGTGAGCGCCATCGACACACCGCCCGCGAACAGGATCGAGATCACTGCGAAGCCTCCTCGAGCAGCGCGGTCGCCAGCCGGTCCAGGCCGACGAAACGGGAGGCCTTCACCAACACCACATCTCCCTGCCGCAATTCCTTGCGAAGCAACTCCAGTGCCTCGTCCGAGGTTTCGGCGTACGCCGACTCGTTGCCCCAGGATCCTTCCAGGGACGCCCCGAGGTGGATCGGGCGGGCCGCCTCGCCGACCACGACCAGCCGGTTCACGTCCAGCCGGACCACCAGCCGGCCGATCCCGTCGTGCTCGCGCTGCGAGTCGTCGCCGAGCTCACCCATCGGCCCGAGCACCGCCCAGGTCCGCGCGCCACGGGCGCGGCCGATCGCGACCAGCGCCTTGAGCGCGGCCCGCATCGACTCCGGGTTGGCGTTGTAGGCGTCGTTGATCACGGTCACGCCGTCCGCGCGCTCGGTGACCTCCATCCGCCACTTCGACATCGTGGTCGCCGCGTTCAGCCCGGCAGCGATCTGCTCCGGCGTCAGCCCAGCAGCCTGCACGGCGGCCGCCGCGGCCAGCGCGTTCGGCACCTGGTGCTCACCGACGACCTGCAGCTGTACTGCGTGCGTCTCGCCGCCGAGGTGCAGCGTGAACCCGGGCCGGCCGCCCGCGTCGAGCGCGATGTCCGTCGCCCGGACATCCGCCTCAGGCCCTTCGCCGAAAGTGACGACAGTCTCCTTGGTCCGGCCGGCCATCGCGGCGACCCGCTGGTCGTCGGCGTTGAGCACCGCCGTACCGCCCGGCAGGACGGCCTCGATCAGCTCGCCCTTGCCCTGCGCGATCGCGTCCTGGCTGCCGAACTCGCCGATGTGCGAATGGCCGACGTTCAGCACCAGGCCGATCTTCGGCGGGGTGATCCGGCACAGGTAGGTGATGTCGCCGATGTGCCGGGCACCCATCTCGGCGACCAGGAACCGGGTCCGCTCGTTCGCCTGCAGCGCGGTCAGCGGATGCCCCAGCTCGTTGTTGTGCGAACCGGCCGGCGCCACCGTCTCGCCATACGGCGCCAGCAGCTGGGCGATCAGGTCCTTCGTGCTCGTCTTGCCCTGGGAGCCGGTCAGGCCGACGATCACCAGCTCGGGAAGTTTCGAGATCACCAGCCGGGCGAGCTCACCCAGCGCGGACTGCGCGTCCTCGACGACGATGCAGGGGCTGCCCTCGATCTTGCGGGTCGTGAGTGAGGCGACCGCGCCGGCCTCGGTGACCGCGGCGACGTAGTCGTGCCCGTCCACCTTCTCGCCGGCGAAGGCGACGAACAGGCCGCCCGGCTCGATCTTGCGCGAGTCGATCACGACGGGACCGTCGACGACAGCCTCGGCGTCCACGCCGACGAGCTCACCACCGACGGCTTCGGCGATCTGGCCGCAACTGACTGGGATCACAGTGCCTTCTCCTGGGTCGCCGCGAGCAGTTCGCGCACGGTCTCGCGGTCGTCGAACGGGTGGATCACGCCGCCCACGTCCTGACCTGTCTCATGGCCCTTACCGAGCACCACCACGGTGTCCCCCGGTCCGGCCAGTCCGATGGCGGTGGAGATCGCCTCGCGCCGGTCCCCCACCTCACGCAGTTCCACACCCGGTACGGCGGCCCGCGCGCCCTCGACCGCCGCGGCCCGGATCGTCGCCGGGTCCTCGCTGCGCGGGTTGTCGTCGGTCACGATCACCACGTCCGCGGTCCGCGCCGCGGCAGCGCCCATCGCGGGTCGCTTACCGGCATCGCGGTCGCCACCGCAGCCGACCACGGCGAACAACCGGCCCTTGGTCGCACCCCGGGCCGCCTGGAGTGCCAGCGCGACCGCATCAGGAGTGTGCGCGTAGTCGACGATGACCGCCAGCCCGTCGGCCCGCGTGAACGTCTCCATCCGGCCCGGTACCGCGGCCGTCTGCAACCCGGCTGCGATCGCCTCGGCCGGTACGTCGACCTGCCGCAGCATCGCCACGGCCAGCAGCGCGTTGGCCACATTGAAGTCGCCCGGCAGCCTGATCTCGACCGAGAGCGTCTCGCCCGGTCCCTGGATGTCCAGCACGGTCGTGCCGTGCTCCGACTGGTGCTTGGCGGCGACCGTCCAGTCAGCCTCTCGCGTGGTCGACACAGTCACGAGCGGTACGACGGTCTGGGCGGCGAGCCGGCGGCCGTACTCGTCGTCGATGTTGACGACCGCCAGATCGCAGCGCTCCGGCGTGAACAGCGATGCCTTCGCCGCGAAGTAGTCCTCGAACGTCTTGTGGAAGTCCAGGTGGTCCTGGGTCAGGTTGGTGAACCCGGCCACGGCGTACCGCGCACCGTCGACCCGGCCCATCGCGAGCGCGTGGCTCGACACCTCCATCGCGCACCAGGCGACGTGCTTGTCCCGCATGACCGCGAACAAGGCCTGCAGGTCGGTGGCTTCCGGGGTGGTCCGGACGCTCTTGACGACCTCCGCCTGGGCGCCCGAGCCGATCCGGGTCTCGATCGTGCCGATCAGGGCCGCCTGGCCGATGGTTCGCAGTACGGAATCGAGCAGGTAGCTGGTCGTCGTCTTGCCGTTGGTACCGGTGACCCCGAGCAAGCGGAGGCCCTTCGTCGGTTCGCCGTAGATCTTGGCGGCGACAGCGCCCAGTACGTTGCGCGGCTTCTCGACCACCAGGGTCGGCAGCCCAGCTGCGAGCGCACGGTCCTCCCCGGCCGGATCAGTCAGTACTGCGACCGCGCCGGCGGCCTTTGCTCCCTCGACGAAAGCCGCCCCGTGAGTGACCGCGCCCGGCAGAGCGGCGTACAGGTCACCAGGCAAAATCGAGCGGGAGTCGAGCGACACACCGGTCACCTCGGCAGCGGCCGTGGGGACGCGCGCCCCGGCGGTTGTGGCGAGGTCGGCGAGGCTGATCGGGACTGTGTGCCGCGGCCTGATCGCGGCAACGGCGCCGCCTGCAGCAGTTGGGGTGGACACGGGCCCAGAGGCTACCGCTCCGGACCCTGTCGCACCTACCTGACCCTGCGTCACCAGGTGAGCGGAGTGACGGGCGACTTGGCACCGGTGGGCGGTACGGCGTACTTCTGCAGCGCGTAGCTCATCACGTCGCGGAACACCGGGCCTCCCTGGAAACCGCCGCCTCGCCCGTTGGTCGGGTTCTGCAGTACGACGTACGTAACGAAGCGCGGGTTGTCTGCCGGGGCGAACCCGGCGAAAGAGGTCGCCCACTTGCGGTAGCAACTGCAGGCGGAGTCCACTTCCTGGGCCGTACCGGTCTTGCCGGCGACCCGGTAGCCAGGGATCTGGGCCTGAGTGGCAGTGCCGCCCTTGCTGACCACCGACTCCATCATCAGCGAGACCTCCCTGGCGGCGTTCTCGCTCACCACGCGGCGCGACGGTGCCGACGGGTTCGGGATCACCTCGCCGTTGGGGCCGAGGTAGTTCTTCACCAGCTTCGGCGGGGTGAAGACGCCGCCGTTGGCGACCGCGGCGACCGCGGCGGTCATCTGGACGGCGTTGGCGGACAGGCCTTGGCCGAACGCGACGTTCGACCGGGTCAGCTCGCTCCACTCGTCACCCGGCGGCATCAGGCCGCGGCTCTCGCCGGGGAAGTTCAGCCCGGTCGGCTCGCCGAAACCGAAGTTCTTCAGGTAGTGCACGAACTGCTGGATCGGCATCTGCTGGGCGGCCATGATCGTGCCGACGTTCGACGACTTCGCGATCACGCCGGAGATGGTCAGGTTCAGCAGGCCGTGGTCGAAGTGGTCCTTGATCGTGCGGCGCTGGACCGTGTACGACCCGGGCACCTGGAGCTTGGTGTCCATCGAGATCAGCCCGGCGTCGGCCAGCGCGGCCATCGTGACGACCTTCTGCACACTGCCCGGTTCGTAGACCTGCTCGAGCGCGGGGTTCTTCAGCGCGGCGGCCTTGACCGGCTTGTTCGGGTCGAAGGTCGGGTAGTTGGCCATCGTGAGGATCTCGTTGGTCTTCAGGTCGATCGTCACCACGGTGCCGGACTCGGCCTTGTACTGCTTGACCGCCTGCTCGATCCGCTTCTCCGCGAACCACTCCAGGTCGGCGTCCAGGGTGAGCTGCGCGCCGGTGCCGGACTTCGGCTCCTCGACGGTGTGGTCGGCGTTCGGAATCTTGTTGCCCTTGGCATCGACCTCGTACATCGCCTTGCCGTCGGTGCCGGACAGCTTGTCGTTCAGGCCGTACTCGAGGCCGGACAGGCCCTGCCCTTCGGCGCCGACCACACCGACCACGTTCGCGGCGATGGTGCCGTTCGGGTGGCTGCGGATCGGGTCCGCCTCGGTGTAGAGGCCGGCCAGCAGCGGCTGCTTGACCTTCGCCCGGTCCTTGTTCTGCGCCTTGATGGAGGCCGAGATCTGGCTCCACGTCTGCGGGCTGACCTGGTGGGCCAGGTAGGTGAACCGGCCCTTCTTGGTCATCGCCTGCACCAACTGGTCGTACGACGTACCGGACAGCTTCGGTGACAGGATGGCCGCCAGGTCGCCTGCGACCTTGCTGGTCTGGGACGGGTCGGCAGTGATCGCCACCGCGTCGTCCGAAACCGACAGCGGTACGCCGTTGCGGTCCACGATGTCGCCGCGCGATGCGTGCAGGACGAAGGGCTTGGTGTTCTCCTTCGTCGCGGCGAGCGCGTACGAGTCCGGGTCGACGCCCTGCAGCAGGATCAGCCGGCCGGCGAACAGCGACAGCACGAACGCCATCACGCCGAGCGTTACCCGCAGCCGGAGCGTGGGACGGCCGAGCTTGAGCGTCCGCGGCGGGCGCTTCGGCTTCGGCCTGCGCGGCGCCGATGGCCGCCTGCTTTGCGGCGGCCGCTTGCGCGGCGGCACTGCCTTCTTGCCTGGGGCCCTCTTGCTCGCAGTGCTCCTGCTGCCGGCGTTCTTGCTGACCGCCTTCTTACTTGCGGCCTTCTTGCTGGCAGCGGCCTTCAGCGGTCGCCCGTCAGGCCCCGTACGCCGCGCAGCCGGCCGCGCATCGCCGGCGGCCGTCTTCCTCGGCCGATTGGGCGCAGCCTTCTTGGCAGCCTTCCGCGGCGCATCGCCTGCTGGCCGGCCGGTCGCAGCCGGTGGTTTGCGTGGACTCTGCGCCCCGCCGGCACCAGCGCGTGGCTTGCTACCTGAGACAGGGCGCTTGCCCTGCGTAGCGGACGGACGGCGGGGAGCGTTACGGGGCGGGTTACCCCGCTCCGGTTCACCGCCACGTCTACGTGGCGGCTCATCACCCCGTCGCTCCGTCATCCGATCATCCCCCGGTGGTCGTGGTGGTCCCTGTCGTGCCCGGCGGCTTGGTGGTACCGGCCGGCGGCTTCGTAGTGGTCGCAGGCGGCTTCGTAGTACCGGCCGGTGGCTTGGTGGTGCCGACTGGCGGCTTGGTCGTGCCCGCGGGTGGCTTCGTCGTACCGGCTGGTGGCTTCGTCGCGCCGGCTGGTGGCTTGGTGGTGGTGACGGGTGGCGTCACCGGCTGGGTGACCGCCGGCGGGTTGGGCTTGGGCAGGGCGTCGGGGCTGAACATCGCCGTTCCCGTGCCCGCCTTGGCCTCCTCCGGTACGCCGAGGACGCGGCCGTCCGACAGCCGCAGGAACACCGGGTTCTGGTTGGGCACCATGCCCATCCGCAGCGCCCGGTCGGCCAGGTTCTGCGGCGACTCCAGCGTGCGCACCTCGCGCTCCAGCTGCTCCTGCTGGTCCCGGAGCTGGTCGGCCTGCTGGTTCAGGGCGGTGACCTGAAAGGTGCCTCGCTGCAGCTCGGTGTTGAGCAACAGCAGGCCCACCAGGCCGGCTGCGAGCAACGCCACCACGAAGATGACGAACGGCATCCGCGGCGGCCGGAACGGCGCGCCGTAGACGACCCGCAGCTTCGGCTCCTGCTTGGTCGCCGGGGCCGGTGTGACCCGTGCCTTGGACGGACTGAACACAGTACTCATCAAGCCACCAGCCCCTTCTCCCGGACGCGTTCGGCCGCCCGCACGCGAACAGAGGCCGATCGCGGGTTCTCCGCGAGCTCCTCCTCGGTCGGCCGTTCGGCACCCCGGGTCAGCAACTTCAGGTACGGCTCGTGACCGGCCGGAATCACCGGCAGGTCGTCGGGCACGTCGGTCTTGGTCGCGGCCGCCAGCGTCTGCTTGGCGATCCGGTCCTCCAGCGAGTGGTAGCTCATCACCACGATCCGGCCGTGCAACGCCAACGCCGCGAGGGCCGCCGGCAGCGCGCGCCGCAGTACGTCGAGTTCGCCGTTGACCTCGATCCGCAACGCCTGGAAGGTCCGCTTCGCCGGGTGCCCCCCGGTCCGCCGGGCCGCCTGCGGGATCGCGTCGCGGACCAGCTCGGACAGCCGGGCGCTGTTGGTGAACGGCTTGGTCTCGCGGGCCTTGACGATCCGGTCCGCGATCCGGCGGGCGAACTTCTCCTCGCCGTACTGGAATAGGATCCGGGCCAGGTCGGCCGCGGAGTAGCTGTTCAGGATGTCCGCGGCCGTGGTCGGCGCGGTGCTGTCCATCCGCATGTCCAGCGGTGCGTCCTGGGCGTAGGCGAAACCGCGGTCGGCCTCGTCCAGTTGCATCGAGGAGACGCCGAGGTCGAACAGGATCCCGTCGATCGCGGGGATGTCGAGGTCGGCCAGCACCTGCGGCAGTTCGTCGTACACGGCGTGCACGAGCGTGATCCGTTCGGCGTACGGCGCGAGCCGCTCGCCGGCCAGCCGCAGCGCTTCCGGGTCGCGGTCCAGCCCGACCAAGCGGGCTTGCGGGCAGGTGCGCAGGAAGGCTTCGGAGTGGCCGCCGAGGCCGAGGGTGGCGTCGACGAGGACGGCACCGGGATGCTGCAGCGCGGGCGCCAGCAACGCGACGACACGGTCGAGCATCACGGGAACGTGCCGCTCGGCAGGCGTCGGCGCAGCAGAAGTGTCCTGGTCGGCATGGGCGGGTGTCGGCGCAGCAGAGGTGGCCTGGTCGGTGTCGGCAGGCGTCGGCTCGGGAGTCGGGGCACCGGCAACGTGCCGGTCCTCCGGGTCCCGCGCACCGCGCTCTTCGCCGCTCATCTCGACCCTTCGATAACAGCGGGAGCGACCCTGCCCCCGCAGGTTGTGATTGCCGTGCCGTGCCGTCCTGCTGGGGCGGGTGGAGTGCGGTGGAGTTTCGTCCGGTCAGATCGCGGGTTCGCCTTCCGGGGAAGTACCTCCGGTCTTGGCGCCGGGGAAGTGGCGTCAACACCGAGGTCGGAAGTCGGACCCGTGATCTCACCGGACGGTCTGCGCTCCGGGTGCTGCTGTTGAATTCGGCGTACTCAGAAGATGCCGGGCAGGACCTCCTCGGACAGGTCGGCGAATGCCTGCTCCTGCTCCGCGGAGTACCGGTTCCAGCTCTCCGTGTTCCAGATCTCCACCCTGTTCATCGCCCCGATGACGACACAGTCGCGATCCAGTCCCGCGTAATCGCGCAGCATCGGCGGGATGGTGACCCGGCCTTGTTTGTCCGGCACCTCGTTCGAGGCGCCGGCGAACAACATCCGCAGGTAGTCCCGGGCACCTTTGTTGGTGATCGGAGCCTGCTTCAACTGCTCGGTCAGCTGGACGAACTCCGCTTCGGGCCACACGAACAGCGACCGCTCCTGTCCACGAGTGATCACCAGACCCTCCGCCAGCTCGTCCCGGAACTTCGCCGGTAGGAACAGTCGGCCCTTGTCGTCGAGCTTGGGGAAGTGCGTTCCGAGGAACACGCTCCACCTCCCCGTTGCGGTCTCTCCGTCTCAGGTCGAGCTTTTCCCACCATTTCAGTACCACTGCGCTCCACCTTACTCCACTTTGCACCACCGTCAACCAACATTGCCCCACTCCGCCCGCGTTTCGGCGCGCCGTACGCTGGAGGTCACGGATCGGCAACTGCGGGTGAGGGCCATTTCGATGAACTCCGAAACGACTGGTAACGAAACGCGCGGGGATCTAGGCCCGACCCCTGCCCCGGGTCAGAATGAGTCGGCCATCAACCAAAGGGGAGGACCAAGGGTGAGCACCACCGCGACCAGCTCGGCCATGGATTTCGACGAGCTGACAGAGGTGGCGGGACGGGTCCGCCGAGCCATCGAGACTGTGATCGAGGGCAAACCCGATGTGGTCGAAGTAGCCATCACCGTGCTGCTCGCCGAAGGACATCTACTCATCGAGGACGTACCGGGCGTCGGTAAGACGATGCTCGCCAAGGCGCTGGCCAAGTCGATCGACTGCAGCGTGCGCCGGATCCAGTTCACGCCGGACCTGCTGCCCTCGGACATCACCGGCGTGTCGGTGTTCAACCAGGAGGTCCGCGACTTCGAGTTCAAGCCGGGCGCAGTGTTCGCGAACATCGTCGTCGGCGACGAGATCAACCGCGCGTCACCGAAGACCCAGGCCGCACTGCTGGAGTCGATGGAAGAGCGCCAGGTCACCGTCGACACCACGACGTACCAGCTGGACGCGCCGTTCATGGTGATCGCGACGCAGAACCCGATCGAGATGGAGGGAACCTATCCCCTTCCGGAAGCACAACGCGACCGCTTCATGGCCCGCCTCTCGATGGGCTACCCGGAGCCGGCCGCCGAGCTGCGGATGCTCGACGGGCACGCCGCCGCCGAGCCGCTGCAGACGCTGCAGGCGGTGACCGACGGCCAGCAGATCCTGCGCCTGGTGAAGACAGTGCACTCCGTGCACGTGTCGGAGTCGGTGAAGGAGTACGCCGTGGCGCTGGTCGGGGCCACCCGCAGGTCGCAGGAGCTCCGGCTGGGAGCCAGCCCACGAGCCACCCTGCACCTGATCCGGGCCGCTCGGGCCGCTGCCGCACTGGACGCCCGCGAGTTCGTGCTGCCGGACGACATCCAGGAGCTCGCCGTACCCGTGCTCGCGCACCGCGTGCTCCCGGCCGCAGAGGCTCACCTGGGTGGGCGCGGAGCGGCGGACATCATCTCCGGGCTGGTGGCCTCCGTGCCGCTCCCCCGTAACCGTCGGGACTGAGACATGCGGCAGGCACTGCGCGGGCTGACCACCAGAGGGCGAGCCTTCGTCGCAGCGGGCATCACTGCCTCTCTGTGTGCGTTGCTGCTCGGCCAGAAGGACCTCCTCCGCGTCGGCATCCTCCTGGTGGCGCTGCCGATCGTGGCGGCGCTGGTGGTCGGCCGGACCAG
The DNA here is from genome assembly GCF_004365175.1 of Kribbella voronezhensis. NCBI lineage: Bacteria > Bacillati > Actinomycetota > Actinomycetes > Propionibacteriales > Kribbellaceae > Kribbella > Kribbella voronezhensis. Next base: position 529,972 of record NZ_SOCE01000001.1, read on the forward strand.
GCTGCGGCTGCAGGTCCGACGCAGCCTGGCGCCTGATCAGGTGCCGGTCGGCACACAGGCGACGGTTGAGCTGACGTTGACCAACCAGGGGCGGATGCCGGCCGGCTTGCTCCTGCTCGAGGACCGTATTCCTTATGTCCTCGGGCACCGGCCGCGGTTCGTCGTCGACCGCGTCAGCCCGAACTGGCGGCGTACTGTCTCCTATCCGGTGAAGTCGGACGTCCGCGGGCTGTTCCAGGTCGGTCCGCTGATGCTGACTGTGGCCGACCCGTTCGGCTTGGTGGAGACCAGCAGGACCTTCACCCGCAGCCAGCACCTGTTGGTGACGCCGCGCGTCTACCGGCTGCCGGAGGTACGACTCGGTGCGGACCGGGCGGGCTCCGGTGAGAACCGGCCGCGCGCGATCGCATCCGCCGGCGAAGAGGACGCGACTGTGCGCGAGTACCGCGACGGTGACGACCTGCGGCGAGTGCACTGGCGCTCCACTGCTCGGCGTGGCTCGCTGATGGTGCGTCGTGAGGAGCAGCCGTGGCAGAGCCGCTGCGCGATCTTCCTCGACGCCCGCAGCATTTCGCACCACGGGCACGGGCCGTCGTCCAGCCTCGAGTGGGCAGTCAGCGCGGCAGCATCGATCGGTATCGACCGAATCCGACGCGGCTACGTGACCACCCTGCTGGGCGGACCGACCACGCTCACCGCAATCAACCACCGCAGCTCGACCGCGGTGCACCAGCCACTGATCAGCCAGCAGTTGCTGACCGAGTGCGCGACCGTCGAGGAACACAAGTACGCCGAGATCGGCCCCTTGCTGACCGTCGACCGGCACATCCAGGAGCCCAGCCTGGTGGTCGCCATCGTCGGCGCCTGCAGTTCCGACGACATCACCTCGCTCAATCGCTGGCGCACCAGCCAGGCGACAGGAGTGGCGCTCTTGCTCGATGCGGCAAGCTGGTCAGTGGGCGCGGAAGGCACCGAGAAGGCCGCCCGGCTGACCGCGGCCACTGACGCCACCGAGAACGAACTGCGCCGCAACGGCTGGCGGGTAGCCAGAGTTCAGCGCGGGGACCATCTCCCGACCGTGTGGTCCACCCTCGGACTGCGGAGCGGAAGGATCGCATGACCGTCTTGATGCCACGCCTCCGTGCAGGCGGGGAGACCCGATGACCGGCCACGCCAGGATCTCCCTGGCTGCCTGGGGAGCGACCGTCCTCGGCTCGCTCGTCCTGACCCCGGTCTTCTCCGGGCCCTTCCTCTTCGTCAGTGCGTTCTTCTGCGCTGCTGTCACCGGCGTCGGGATCCTGCTGCAGAACCTGCGGGTACCAAGGTTCGTCGTACCGGCGGTCCAGTTGGTCGTGCTGGTCGAGCTGATCTCGTTCTTCTTCCTGCGCGACACCTTGCGGTTCGGACTGGTGCCCTGGCGGCAGACCGTCGTCGAGTTCAACCAGCAGATGGTGAACGCGATGGACTCGATCAATCGCTTCAGTGCGCCGCTGCCACCCGACTCGCACCTGACCTTGTTCGCCGTCTCGGTGATCTCCGTGACCGGGCTGCTCATTCACCTGATCGCCGTACAGCTCAAGCAGGCCGCGTGGGCCGGGCTTCTGCTACTCACCATGTACACGGTGCCTGCTGCGACTGTGCACGGTGGACTGCCCGCGCTGCTGTTCATCCCGCCGGCCATCGGCTACATCGTGCTGTTGTCGGCCGAGGGACGGACCAGGCTGAGCAGGTGGGGCCGCCGGATCTCCGGCGTCTCGCATCTGGATGCTGCCGAGCCGATCGAGGCTTCGGCGCTGGGCCAGGCCGGACGGCGGATCGGCCTCAGCGTGGTCGCGCTGGCGGCCCTTCTGCCCGCTCTGCTGCCGGCGCTGCCCGAAGGTGTCATCGGCAACGGACTCTCCGGCACTGCTGCCGGCGGTGGAGCCGGCGCGTCGATCTCGGCGACCGATCCCATGCTCGACATGGGCAAGAACCTCAAGCGCGGCGACAACGTCACCGCCCTGACCTACACCGGCGGCCCGGCCGACGGTACCTATCTGCGGCTCACGGCGCTCGACCTGTTCGACGGCAACACCTGGCGGATCTCACCGCGGCAGACCGGCCGCAAGATCACCGGCGACCTGAGCGGCCCGCCTGGGTACTCCGGTGACCTGAGCAAGGTGCCGACCACGAAGATGCAGATCGACGTGTCCCGCAGCTTCCGCTCGCAGTTCGCTCCGGTGCCGTACCCGCTGCACTCGATCTCGTTGAAGAACCGCTGGCGCTACGACGCGAGCGCGCTCGACGTGGTCTCCGGCAACGGCCAGGTCGTGGGTGGCCAGAAGTACAGCCTCACGGCGTACGATCTCCAGCCGACTCCCCAGGATCTGTTCGACGCGATGCCCGGCGGCGAGCCCGACCAGTACACCAGCGACGTCCCGGCCCGGACCGATCCGAAGATCAAAGCCAAAGCCCGCGAGGTCACGGCCGGTGCCGACGGCAACAAGTTCGAGCAGGCGGTCGCGCTGCAGAAGTGGTTCCGGACCGAGGGCGGCTTCAACTACAGCACGGAGAACTCGCCCGGCAGCGGGATGCGGGCGCTGAGCGCCTTCCTGCTCCAGAACAAGACCGGGTACTGCGAGCAGTTCGCCACCGGGATGGCCCTGATGGCCCGCATCCTCGACATCCCGGCCCGCGTCGGGATCGGCTTCCTGCCCGGTCAGCCCGGCAAGAGCGGCGAGCACATCGTCCGGATGCACGACATGCACGCCTGGCCCGAGCTGTACTTCCAGGGCGTCGGCTGGGTCCGGTTCGAGCCGACCCCGTCGACGCAGGCCTCCACCACGCCGAGCTGGACCGACTCGTCCGGCGCGATCATCATCGCGCCGACGACCGCCCCGACCACGGCACCCACCACGCCGGGCAACGCCGAGTCCCCCGACATCAGCAAGCCGAAAGACCCGCGCGACGGGGCGGACAACGCCGGCCTCGGCCCGGTGGACACAGGCAACTGGTTCACCAACGGCGGCGGCAAAGTGATCGCACTGACGCTCGGCGTACTGCTGGTCCTGTGCATCCCGTGGTTGATCCGCGCACTGACCCGACGGAAGCGGTTCGCCCGTGCACCTGGACGGGCCGGCGTCGAAGGGTTGTGGGCAGAGATCCGCGACGGCTCGCGCGACCTCGGCCTCGACTGGTCGGACACGGCCACGCCGCGCCAACTGGGCGACTGGCTGATCTCACAGCTTCCCGCTGATGCGCACCCGGCAGCCCTGCGGCTCGCCCGCGGCGTCGAAGCCGTCCGGTACGCCGGTCTCACGGATCTGAAGGTCGACCTGCGAGCCGAGGCCCGCACAGTCAGCAAGGGCCTCTGGAGCCAGGCGAAGCTGACCCGCCGCTGGCGCGCGAGACTCCTACCCCCGTCCTGGCGCTGGTACCTCAATAGAGGCAGCAGCGAAGCCTCCGACCTCCTCGACGAGTTCGACCTGGCCCTCGCCCGCCTCCGCTCCCTACTCCTCCCCCACCGCCGCCGCCCCGCCAACTAACCCACCCTCAACCAACCCGCGGCCACAAGTCGCCGGACACGCCAGGCGCAAGACGACTACCCGTTGCCCTGCATACCCGACCGGCCACCTGCTCGGCCCGTCCGCACAACCACCACGTGCGCATCCCTCCGAGCGGGCCACACCTGCTCGCCTGCCCGGGGCGTCACCACCTGCCCGGCTGCCCGAGACGACCGCCACCTGCCCGCCTGTTCAAACAGCACCACGTGCTCGCCTGTCCGAGCGGCCACCGCGTGCTTGCCAGTTCGAAGCGCCCCGCCTGTTCGTCTCTTCGGAGCTTCTTACCCATCGAGAGCTTGGGGCTTGAATTCGGCGCGAGGCGGCGGTTAGGGGTGGCGAGCGGGCGAACGTAGTACGGGGCTGCGCGCGCGCTGGGTGCTGGACGGGCGTCCGGAAACCACAACCACACCCGGCGCCGAAGCGTGGGTGTGGTTTGGGTGTCGGTGTCAGCCGGGCGGGATCGTCAGCGGCGCGAGGGCGTCAGAGGTCCTCGTCGCGGCGGCGACGCCAGCGGTCTTCCATGCGCTCCATGAAACTGCCGGAGGAGTCGTGTTTGGTTCGGTGCCGCCTCGACTGCGGCGGGGGCGGCGGGATGTCGTCCGCGTCGCCGGCGTTGCTGATCCGCTTCATGCTCAGCGCGGCGATGTAGAGGCACGCGACCATCACGATGAAGCCGAAGACTCCGATGATGGTGTTGGGGATGATCGCGCCGGCCATCAGTATCACGATGCCCAGCACGAATCCGACGCCGGCAAGAATTGCCCGGCGCTTGTAGTACAAGCGCACATTGGTCCCTCGCATGGCGGAAACGAACTTCGGGTCTTCCGCAGCGAGGGCGCGTTCGAGCTGCTCGAACTGGCGCTGCTCTTCTTCCGAGAGGGGCACCGTCGATCCCTCCATGGTGAGCGCGATCTCGATAGGCCAGCTCCAGTCTAGGCCGCCGGTGCGGTCCACGAAACCCTGACCGCCCGTCCCGCGCGTCACGGTCCGGCAACTCCACACCGTAATCACCCTAATTTCCCACCCCCACCCCCTCAAACCGCACCTTTCACCGCTTCCATCCGAGCCCCCAACCCAGTCGGTCGCCGCCCTCACCTCCACCACCCACCACACCCAGTGACCACTCGCCACTCCCCTCCCGACCCGCGCAACTACCGCGTCGCCAAGCCGCCGCAACTCGCCACCGCCGCGCCTGCCACACACCCACAGCCCAAACTCAGAGGACACGCAGAGCATCCACGTCGGCCAAGCCTGCCGGGGTGAGCTGCTGGCGCGTGCCGGGCGGTGACGGTTAGCGGGTGGCGAGGATGTGGAGCTGGGCGGCTACGGCACGGCAATCGCAGTGCCGACCCACGGAGTTCCACATCGGCCAGGGCTGCGGTCAGCCGCAGGCGGCGGCCGGGCGGTAGCGGTCAGCGGGTGGCGAGGATGTGGAGTTGGGTGGCTATGGCACGGAAGGCGCAGAGCCGACCCACGGAGTTCCACATCGGCCAGGGCTGCGGTCAGCCGCAGGCGGCGGCCGGGCGGTAGCGGTCAGCGGGTGGCGAGGATGTGGAGTTGGGTGGCTATTGCGCGGAAGGCCGGGTGTTGGCTGGCGGAGCGTTCCAGGTCCGCCAAGGCTTCGGCGGCGCCTGGTTCGGAGTCTACGAAGGCGGAGGGGACGAGGTCGGTGAAGGTGCGTACGCCGTGAATGGTGTGAACCATGAATCCTGCGTCAGCAAGCAGTCCGGTGATTCCGGCTTCGTCGAAGCGGCGGGGCATCGGATCCGTCGGCCCCCAGCGCCCGTCCGCGTCCTGCAGGGCGACCTTCGCCTCGGCGAGATGGCCGGCGAGAGCGCGAGCCAGGACGACAGCGTTGCGTTGGGCAACCAAGAGACTGAGTACGCCGCCCTCGCGCAGTACGGACGCCATTGCCTGCAACGCTTGAGCGGGATCGTCGACGACCTCGAGCACACCGTGACAGAGCACGGCATCGGCACTCGACTCCCCCGCGAGACCTGGCAACTCGGCGGCATCACCCTGAACACCGTGCACAAGCTTGCTGACACCCTCGTCGCTGGCGCGACGCTCGAGCGAAGCCAACGCATCCGGACTCGGGTCGACGACCGTGACCCGGTGCCCTTCCACAGCAAGCGGTACGGCGAACCCGCCGGTGCCGCCGCCAAGATCCACGATGTCCAACCCGGCACCGGGATCGATCCGCGCCCGACCGGCCAGTGCGACCCGCAGAGCTTCGGCGACCAGCGCCGTACGTACCGAGCGGCGACGTCGGTCGACCATCGTGAATGCCCTCCTCGGCTACGAACCCGTTGCGGGCAACACCCTACTTCCCACCCCACCACCAACAGACGACCGACCACGCCCGTGGTCCCCTGCCGCCTTGGAACGCACGTCGGTCAGAGACGGCCGCAAGGCTGGCCGACCGAATGCAATGGAGGCAGGGCGACCGCGCTCGTCGGTGGTGAAGGTGGTGGATTAGCTGGCTTGCACACACGACTCGGCGAGAAGAGCGGCCCTGGTAGCTCTTCGCAGCCAAATCGGTGGACTCGCTACCAACCAAGTCCGCGATCGCCTGCTGCCTTGGAATCGCCCTTCGGTCAGCGGCCGGAAGGCTGGTTGGCCGGGTGCGATGGGGGTAGGGCGACCGGGGTTGTCGGTGGTGGGGTGGGTGGGTTAGCTGGCTTGCATCCAGGGTTGGGCTAGGACTGATTCGGGGGCGAAGGTGGTGGTGAGGGTCGGCTGGGTGGCCAGGTGGAGGCTGGACTCGACCAGCTCGTAGAACGTCTCTACGGCGCGGACCAGGTCGTCGGCCTCGCGGGTGGTGACGGCTCGCTCCAGGCCCGCCTCGGCGGCGGCGCGTTGGGTGGCGCCGGCGGCGAAGAAGCTTGCCCATTCGCCGAACTCCGGGGCGACCTCGGCGAGCAGCACCCAGGCGTTGCGCTGGACGCGGCGCCGGGGGCCGGACCGCACCGGGCGGGCCCGCACGGCGAGGACCGCCGCGGCGACCCGGAGGGCTGCCACGTGAGCGCTCGAGTACTTCAGCAGGTGGTCGGCTGATTCGCGGGCCTCGGCCAGCGCAGCGCGTGCGCGGGACAGGTCGCGGCTGGCCGAACCAGCGGCTGCCGGTGAAACCGGTGAAACTGTCATCGGTCCGTCACCCTCTCCAGTTGCCAGCGGCCGGAGTCCGGGTCGTGCGCGAGATCGAACATCTCCCGACGACCGTGCCGGCCGCACCCCGCCTCTACTCGGAAGACCGCCCGTTGCGGTCCCCAATCAGCGTCCAACACACCGACGGCCGCGGATGATCCCGCGACGGCTGTGGCGGTCGCCGCACCGACGCCGGAGCCGATCACGCCGCGCTCCCACCAGGCTGCGGTCTCCACCCACTGGGCCTCGACGGCGCAGACCCGCCAGAGCCGGCCTCGCCACAGGAACTGCTCCGGAGTCTCGATGCCGTCCACGACGCCTGAACGCACCTCAACGGCTTCGTCGAACTCCCACATGCTCCATCGCCTCCTGTGTGCGAACTTCTTCCCCTGGGCAGCGGCCCGGTGGGTGGGCGCCGGGTGGGGGTCGAGGTCCACCACGGCGCCCGGCCCACCGGGACCACCGGTTACCGATGCGGCCGCAACTCCGCACCGGAGTCGTCCAGTTGCTCCGATCGGCCCCCGCCGGTCTCCCGACGACACCGGGCTGGGGTCAATCGAACATCTGTTCGAACACTTGAAGCGTAGCGCTGCCCGGCGACAATCGTCAACGGGACGTAAGGCCGGCGTGGTTCCCGCCCGCCACTGCGCCGGACAGACTGGGAATCCAGCCTGAGCCGAGCCGAGGAGTCCGATGCCGACACCGAGCCGACGCACTGTCGCCGTCACCGCGCTGGCGGTGGCAGCCGTCGTCGCAGCGGTCGCGCTGCCGCTGTTCCAGCCGTGGCGGCTCTTCACCGACAAAGTCGTCGATGAAGCGCTCCCCGGCACCGGTCCGATCTCCATGACCTCATCCTCACCGGCGCCACCGACAATTTCCGGCGCCTCGGGCCGGACCCCCACCAAGACACCTGGTTCCGGACCACCGGAAACGCCCGCGGCATCCGTAGTACAGGCGTCGGGCCGGTTCATCTCCCACGAGCACCACACGGAAGGGGCTGTGGCCGTCATTCGGCTTCCGAGCGGAGTGCGCGTTCTGAGGCTGACCGGGCTGGACACCTCCGACGGGCCCGACCTGGAGGTCTGGCTGAGTGACGCCGCGGTGGTCGATGGCAAGGCCGGCTGGCACGTGTTCGACGACGGCCGCTATCGGAGCCTCGGGCAACTGAAAGGCAACCACGGCAACCAGAACTACGTCGTCCCCGCCGACGTCGACCTGTCGGTCCTCAAGAGTGTCTCGATCTGGTGCAACCGTTTCAACGTCTCGTTCGGAGCAGCCCGGCTGGACCTCACCTGAGCCTGTGGAAAACGTCAGGTGACCGCGGCCAAATCGAACTAGAGTCGCCGCATGACCAAGACAGGGTTCGTTTCGGCAAGGAGGCTGAGCGCCGACTTCCACGATGACGTGATCCGGCCGCTGCTGGGCGAAACCCCTTATGCAGCAGGCTTGCTGGGCTGGGGCTCCGACGTCCTCGGCTACGACACGGAGCGCTCCACCGACCATGGCTGGGGTCCGCGGCTGCACGTCCTGGTGGATGCGGGCGAGGTCGAGCGAGTCACCAAGCTGATCGAGGCGCACCTACCCACGCAGTACAAGGGGTATGACGTCCGGTTCGGCTTGGATGGTCAGGAGCCCGTGCACCACATCACGGTGAAGACGGTCGGCGAGTGGCTCGACGGTCAGGTCGGTCGTGATGTCAGCAACGGCATGACCGTCGAGGACTGGCTCATCACGCCACAGCAGCAGTTGCTCGGGGTTGTCGCCGGGCCGGTGTACGCCGACGACGGCCGGCTGCAACGCGTTCGTAGGGCGCTCAGCTGGTATCCCGATGACGTCTGGCACTGGATGCTCGCCTGCCAGTGGTCCCGGATCGCGCAGGAGGAGGCCTTCGTCCAACGCACCGCGGAGGTCGGTGACGAGCTCGGATCACGGGTCGTCGCGGCTCGCCTGGCGCGCGACCTGATGCGGCTGGCGCTGCTGATGGCCCGCGCCTACGCGCCGTACACGAAATGGCTCGGTACGGCGTTTGCGCGGCTGGGCCATCCCGACGGGCTCGACCGCGACCTGGTCGAGGCGGTCGGGGCGGCAACTCTCAAGGAGAGGGAGAAGGCGCTGACCACGGCGTACGAGAAGGCCGGACGCCGGCACAACGAACTCGGCATCACGGAGTACGTCGATCCGCTGCCGAGGCAGTACTTCGACCGTCCCGCGATGGTGCTCGACGCCGGACGGTTCGTGCGAGCGTGTCTGGCGGAGGTCGACGATCGACACCTGCACGAGCTCGGACTGGTCGGCGGCATCGACCAGTGCGCGGACAACACCGATGTGCTCAGTAATCCGGCCGTCTACCGTCGGCTGGTCACCATGTACCAGGAATAGGGTTTCAGCTGTGAGTACTCATCCCAATGTCCAACTGGTCGCGGACGCCCTGGAGGCGGCCGGTGCGACCGGTGTGATCCGGATCCTCGACGACGCGGTGCCGACGGCGGCGGCCGCGGCGGCCGAGCTCGGCTGCGAGGTCGGTGCGATCGCGAACAGCCTGATCTTCGACGGCGACGGCTCGCCGGTGCTGATCCTGACCTCGGGTGCGCATCGGGTCGACACGGCGAAGATCGCGGCCGAGCTCGGGATCGCCAAGCTGCGCCGGGCCACGCCGGAGTTCGTCAAGCAGCACACCGGCCAGGCGATCGGCGGGGTCGCGCCGGTCGGTCACCCGGCGCCGGTGCGGACGTTGGTCGACACGGCTCTCGATCAGTACTCCGAGGTGTGGGCGGCCGCCGGGATCCCCCACTCGGTCTTCCCGACGACCTACACCGAACTGCTCAACCTCACCAACGGCACACCGGTCACGGTCAACTAGACCGCCACCGAGGTGAGCGCGTCGGTGACGGTCGATCAGGCGCCGCTGAGGTGGGAGCGTGAGTGGCGGTCAACTAAGCCGGCGTTGATGTGAGGGCGTAGGTGAGGGTGACGGCGCCGGTGGGGTGGGGCCTGGTGGCGACGAGTGACCAGGCCGACGGCGTCTCGCCGAAGAGGCGGGTGCCTTCACCGACGACCACGGGGTCGACGATCAGGCGGAGTTCGTCCACCAAGGCGGCGGCGAGCAGAGACTTCACCAGGGCGACACTGCCGGTGATCAGGATGTCGCCGCCGTCTTGCTCCTTGAGTTCACGGATGGACGTCTCGACGTCGCCGCTGAGCTGAGTGGAGTTCGACCACTCGAGCGGCTCGGCGCGGCTCGTCACGACCAGCTTGGCGATGCCGTTCATCAGTTCTGCCATCCGGCCGTCGGCGGTCGGCCAGTAGCCGGCGTGTTCGTCGTAGGTGTTGCCGCCGAGCAGCATGAGGTCCGAGTTCGCGAGCGAGTCCTCGGTCTGCCGGCCGGCTTCCTCGGTGGAGTACGGGCCGTGCCAGTGCTGCGGACCGGACACGATCCCGTCAAGCGTCGAGAACAGTTCCGCGGTGGTCTTCCTCATCCTGCGTCTCCTTCACTCAGTTGACCTGCTGTCGTCAGTGCGTCGGACGAGCACGAAACAGATCGACAAAATGCCGAAGAAGAAGCCAAAGGAAGGAAGGCGGAGAGCGCGGGGCCGCGGGGAGCAAGGCGGAGAACCCGGCGGCGCGGGGAGCAAGGCGGAGAACCCAGGGGCGTGGGGAGGAAGGCGTGGAGGTCGGGGGCGGGCGGGGTCAGTTGAGGAGGTTGGTTATCTGGGTGCGGACGAAGGTGCGGGCCAGGTGGCCTCGGTGGAGGCGCCAAGGGGACCAAGGTGGGATGCCAACAGCGGCGTAGCGGCGGTTTTGGATGTCCTGTACTACGGCCGGTGGCGCGCCCAGTGACGGGAGTTCGGCGATCGCGGCCTGCTTGGTGATCAGGCGGCCGTCTCGGAGGGTGCGACCGGCGCGGGCGACGGTGACCAGGCCGAGGTCGACCCAGACGTCGGTGTACCAGCGGGTGCGCTTGGCGGTCGCCGGATACCAGAAGTCCTGGAGGTCGCGGCGGACGAAAGCGGCCAACTCCTCGTCGGTAGTTGCTGGAAGCAACAAAGAAGGCGGCGGTCCGAAAAGCGCCACATCCCCCAGAGTCAGTTCCCGACGACTGACCGGACTCACCGGCCGGTCGAAGTACCGCTCCTGCGCGAACGTCGGATGACGCAACGAGGCGTCGCCCAACTCCCCCACCGGCACATACGTGCAGTGCAACTTCTTCGCCAACGCGGACGACTTGATCAGCCCCCGGTGAACCTCGATCAACCCAGGCGGATCCGTCACCGGAGTCTCCAGCACAGCGATCACATCGAAGTCGCTGCGCCCCAGCACGAAGTCGCCGAGCGCCAACGACCCGTGCAGCCACACAGCGCGCACGGGAAGCACCGCGCGGATGGAAGCGACGAAGCCGCCCAGCAGTGACTGGACGGCTTCGTCTGGCATGCAGCAGAGCTTAGAAGGCCGGCTTCAAATCCACATCCGCGGCGCGGACGTACACCATCCGGTGGCCGAACCAGATCTGGTAGTAGCGGTCCTTGCCGAGCACCTGGACGTGATCCGTCGGCGGCTCACCGGCGAACGTCACGGCCCGGTAGTAGTCCGTCTCGATGTTCGCGTCACCCACGGGATAGGCCTGCCCCGCGCCGATCGTGTACTGCAGCGGCGTGACCGTCTGATACGGAATGCCCGCCGGGTACGCCGCCTGCTCGGGGTACGCCCGGCCGTAGACCGGCACACTCGCCTTGCCTGCCTTCGGCTTCACCACGAGCCCCGGCTTGGCAAACGCGTCCGGTGCCGACGCCGGGTTCTTGAACCAGCCCTTGGCACCGAGGTACCAAACCGCCACCCAGTCACCCGACCGCTCAGCCACCACGTACTTCGAACCGGCCGCAGCCCGCGCGCCGATGTCGGACACCTGCGTGGTGCTGTCGGCCCCGTTCGGCCGGTTCCCCAGGTCCTTGACCAGCGGAGCCGCGTCGTCCGGCGCCTGCCGCAGGTAGACGAAGTTGGTGCCCTGCGGCGGGCAGGTGCCGTCGGTGTTGCAAGCGGTGACGACCTGCACGTTGTCGGAGAAGCCGGGCTTCACGGTGACGATCGAGCCGACCCTGACCGGGAAGATGTTGTGCCCGTAGATCGGCGCGCCCAGCAGGTCGAAGTAGTGCTCCCAGTCCCAGTACGGTCCCGGATCCCAGTGCATGCCGGCCACTGTCGACGGGAGCGTGCCGGACACCTGGTCGTGACCGATGATGTGCGCGCGGTCCAGCGGGATGTTGTTCTTCTGCGCCAGGTAGCGGACCAGCCGGGCCGAGTTCCGGTAGAGCGCCTCGGTGTACCAGGTCGCACCCTGGGCCGCGAAGCCCTCGTGCTCGATACCGATCGAGTGCATGTTGACGTACCAGTTCCCGGCGTGCCAGGCGACGTTCTTGGTGTCGACGTGCTGCCAGATGTGCCCGTCGGACGAGCGCATCGTGTAGTGCCAGCTCACGTACGTCGGGTCCTGGATCAGGTTCAGCGTCCCCTGCCAGCCGCCTTCGGTGTCGTGGATGACGATGTAGTCGATCTTGCCGGTCTTCGGCCGGTTCGCCAGGTCGTGGTTGCCGTAGTCACCGGCACCGGGCCCGTACTGCGAGTAGGGCGCCGGCAGCGACTCGCAATCCAGCTGGGCGGGGCACTCGGTGGCGCCGGTGGCCGTCGTAGCCGCGCGCAACCCGGTCCGGGCGAGCTGGGACTTGGCAGGCGTGACCTTCACAGCAGGCATGACGATCTGCTGACCCGTGTTCGTCGTACGAGCCGCGCCGCGGGCGAGGATCGCGTAGACGTCATCGGCGAAGGCAGAGGCGCCGGCCTGGTCCGACGCACCGGAGTACGAGCCGACAGCGCCGTACCAGTCGGCAGCGGACGTGTCCGCGCCTACCGGGAGCTTCAGTGAGCGCTGGTAGTCGGCCAGCAGAGCTGCACCACCAGCGATGTTCGCCGCAGGGTCGTTGCGCAGGGCAACCGGGTCCAGCCCGGTCAACGTCGACGCCTTGTCCAGTGTGCGCAAGGAGTCCGCCTTGGCCAGCTCAGCGCCGCCGGACCGCTCCTCGAACTCGCCGGGGTCGACAGACGTCAGGTGCATCAGCCCGTAGCCGCCCGACGTACTGGGCTTGCCCGCGTGATCGTCCCAGCGCGTCTCGGCGTACGACACAGCCAGCAGCACCGACTCCGGTACGCCGTACTTCTGCGACGCGGCCTGGAACGCTGACGCGGCAGCCTGCGTGGACGGCCCGGGCGAAGCGGCAGCAGCCGGTGGACCGCCGGACGACACGCCGATCACGGATATGGGCAGCGCTACCACTGCCAGTGCGGCGAGAATCTTCGGACGACGAAGCATGATTGATCTCCCTGACCCGTATGGGGGTGGCCGGGCTGATAGTCACACAGACCAGCAGCCTGTTCACTTTGGGTCGCAAACAAGCCGATGTCAACGGTTAACCAAAACTCGGATCGAAAGGTTCGATACTGACCACGCGTATCGTCCGACCGGGTTGCAACTGAGGGTTACGGAGTACCGATCATGGAAGCGTTGCCGCTGGCGTTCACGACGGGCTGGGCGAGTGGGATCAACGCCTATGCGTGCGTCCTCATCCTCGGCCTGCTCGGCCGGTTCGCGGATGTCGACAGCGTCCCCAAGGGGCTGACCGGCAATGCCGTGCTGATCGCGGCCGGGGCCTTGTTCGCCTTCGAATTCGTCGCCGACAAGATCCCGTACATCGACTCGGCCTGGGACGCGGTCTCGACCGTGATCCGGCCCACCGTCGGTGCGATCGTCGCGGCGCTGGTGGCCGGGCAGGCCAGCGACCTGCACCAGGCGATCATCGCGACCACCGGCGGGGTGACCGCGCTGCTGTCACACTTCGTGAAGTCGAGTCTGCGGCTGGCCATCAACACCTCCCCCGAGCCGGTCACGAACATCGCCGCCTCCTCGGGCGAGGACGTCGCGGTCGCCGGCGTGGTCTCGCTGGCCGCGTTCCACCCGACCGCGGCCCTGATCATCGCGGGCATCCTGTTGCTGATCGGGCTCGTCTCGGTGTACTTCGCCTTCCGCGCGATCCGCCGCGGCCTGGCCAGATTCCGGACCTGGCGGGAAAGACGGAGCAGTCCGGCGGCCGGGAGCAGTGCTGCCTGATGGCCCGGGTGATCGTCATCGGGGCCGGCCTCGCCGGTCTCGCCAGTGCGGTGCGGCTTGCCAAGCTCGGCCATCAGGTCACCGTCTGCGAGCAGGACGGACGTCTCGGCGGCGCCCTCGGCCGAGTCGACGCGGACGGCTTCAGTTGGGATGCGGGAGCAGCGAGTACGACGCTGCCTGCTGCCCTGCGCGACCTGTTCCGCAAGTCCGGCCGGCCCATCGAGAGCCTGGTCCAGCTGGACCCGATCACGCAGCCGCGCCGCCATCTGTTCGGCGACGGGTCCGTCCTGGACCTTCCGGTCGGCGACCGGGCCGGCCAGCTCGACGCCTGGACCGATCTGGCCGGTGCGAAGACCGCCCAGCGCTGGACCGACCTGGTCGACAGCTACGGCGAGACCTGGCAGGTACTGCGTAAGACCTCGCTCGAGCCGCCCCTGATGGACCGGCTGCCGTGGAGCGCGATCCGGGTACTGAAGCCCTGGCAGTCGCTCGCCCGGGTGGCCGACAGCCGGCTCGACGACGCCCGCGCCCGCGCAGTACTGCGGTACTACGCGACTCAGCACGGCTCGGACCCCAAGCTCACGCCCGGCTATGTCGGTGTCTGGTCGTACCTCGAACGCACCTTCGGCCGCTGGACCGTCGACGGCGGCTTCGGCGCGGTCGCTGACGCGCTCGCGCAGCGGACCAGTGAGCGCAAGGTCGACGTACGCACCCAGTCCGAAGTCGTTGCCGTCCGCAGCAAGAACGGCACGGTCACCGGAGTCCGGCTGGCCGACGGGACGCAGCTGCCAGCCGAGATCGTTGTCAGCGACATCGATCCGCGTGAGCTCTACGAGCGACTGGTCGATGACCCGAGAGCCAAGAAGGTGCGGCGCAAGGTGCTCTCGACGCACCAGGCGCAGGCGGCGTACGTCGTACATCTGGGACTGCAGGAACCAGTGCCGGAGCTGCCCTTCGAGACGGTGCTGCACGGCGACCCGACCGTAGTAGTGCGCACTGGTGGAGTAGCACCCGCTGGGCACCGCGCCTGGTCCGTACTGGTGCACGGCTACCCGACGGACGACGTACTGGACCTCCTGGTCGCGCGCGGCCTCCACATCCGGGACAAGGTGGTCTCCCGGCAGACGTCCTCGTCCTGGCTGGCCGGAGTGGCCTGGGAAGGCTTCCGCACCGCCCGCAAGCGCGCCGCGAACGTCTCCCCCGTCAAGGGCCTGTACTGCGTCGGCGCAGGCGCCCACCCCGGCACAGGAGTCCCGGCGACGACCCTGGGCGCGGCAATCGTCGCCGACGCCATCGGGAAAGCCTGAGACCGCCCTAGGGCCGTTGGGAAGCTCGCACTAAGATTGATCGTTCATGTGTTCCATGTCGGGTAAATCGCCCGGCAGTAGAGAGGACCCCGGTGGATCAATCCCCCACATCGACCGATCTGGAAAACGTCGAACGGGCTGAGCTGGACGCAGAGCAGGCACACGTCGACCGGGTCTACACCCGGGTCGACGAGGCCGCCCGGTCCGCCTCCCGGATTGCGGTCGAAGGGCACCAACGCGGTCAGGCGCAGAACGTCGGCCGGGTCCGCGATGAGGAGCAGACCGGCCTCTACGAGCGTGACGTCCTGGTGTACGCCGCCGCCCGCCGGATCGCCGAGCTGGACGCGGAGCACGAGGGACTGGTGTTCGGCCGGCTCGACTCCGACGCCGGTGACGACACCGAGCCCGTCGCGGCCGCCGAGGACCTGGAGAAGCTGTACGTCGGGCGCATCGGCGTCCGCGACGCGGAGTACGAACCGCTGGTGATCGACTGGCGGGCGCCTGCCGCCGAGCCCTTCTACCGAGCCACCTCGACCGACCGGCTGCGTGTGGTCCGGCGTCGCGTACTGCGGAACAAGGGCCCGCGGATCGTCGGGCTCGAGGACGACCTGCTGGCCCCTGACCGATCGCCCGAGGACCTGCCGGTGCTTGGCGAGGGCGCGCTGATGGCGTCGCTGTCGCGGGCCCGCGGTCACACGATGCGCGACATCGTCGCGACCATCCAGGCCGAGCAGGACGAGGCGATCCGGGCACCGGCCCGTGGTGTCACCGTCATCGGCGGCGGTCCAGGTACCGGCAAGACTGTCGTCGCGCTGCACCGCGCGGCCTACCTGCTGTACTCCGACCGGCGCCGCTTCGAGCGGGGTGGCGTGCTGGTGGTCGGTCCGTCCGCTGCGTTCATGGCGTACATCGAGCGCGTGCTTCCCAGCCTCGGGGAGAACACGGTGTCGCTGCGCGCGGTCGGTGAGCTGGTGGACGGCGTACGGGCGACTGCTGTCGACGACGCGGCGGCTGCCGCCATCAAGGGCTCACTGCGGATGCGTGGCCTGCTCTCGCGAGCCGCGCGCGACCGGGTGCCGGATGCTCCGACGACGCTGCGCGTCTTCATTGGTGGCGCCACTGTCGAGCTGGACGCGAACCAGCTCGACAACGTCCGCCGCAACGCACTACGCCGTACGCCGCGCAACCGCGCCGCCTCCGAAGCTCGCAAGGGGCTGGTGGCCGCGCTGTGGAACAAGTTCCCCGAGGACCTGCGTACTGGGGTGTACGCAGACCGGGAGGCCTTCGGCGACCGGGTCACCGACACCCCGGCGTACAAGACGTTCTTTGCCGCGTGGTGGCCGATGCTGACGCCTGGTGCCGTACTGCGGTGGCTCGGCGACCCGCGTCGGGTGTCCCGGTGGGCACGCGGCGAGTTCAGCCCGGCCGAGGTCGAGGATCTGGCGGCCGCGATCCGTAGTACGGACGAGTTCACCGTCGCGGACGTCGCGTTGCTCGATGAACTCGGTCAGCTGCTCGGCCGGCCGCCGATCCAGGAAGCCGGGCGCGACGAGGAGTTCGACTGGCTGGAAGGTCTGTCGGACGGCGTGAACGAGGTGCTCACCACGTCCGAGCGCCGGGCGCGCAGCATCGCGGCCGCCGAGGCGGACGAGCCCGAGGAGTACGCGCACGTCCTCGTCGACGAGGCGCAGGACCTCTCCCCCATGCAGTGGCGGATGGTGACGCGGCGCGGTCCGCAGGCGAGCTGGACCGTCGTCGGCGACACGGCGCAGAGCTCCTGGCCGGACCCGGCCGAAGCGCGGGCCGCGATGGACTCGATGCTGTCGCACCTGCAGCGGCACACGTTCCGGCTCTCGACCAACTACCGGAACTCGGCCGAGATCTACTCCTTCGCGGGTGAGGTCATCCGGCGGCAGATCCCCGACGCGGACCTGCCCGACGCGGTACGCCGTACCGGGGTCGAGCCCGAGCACCGCCTCTTCGACGCCGCCAAGATCGCCGAAGCTGCCGGTGACGCGGCGGTCGAGCTGCTCCAGCTCGTCGAGGGAACAGTCGGCGTCATCGTCCCGCCGGCGCTCCGGCCCGCCATCGACGCGGTGGTCGCCGAGGTCGGCGATCCGCGCGTCGTCGCCCTCAGCCCCCTGGATTCCAAGGGGCTGGAGTACGACGCGGTCATCGTCGTGGAACCCGACCGCATCGTGAGCGACACCCTCGGCGGGATCCGTGCCCTCTACGTCGTCCTCACCCGGGCCACCCAGCGCATGATCACCATCAACAGCACCACCAACTGGCTGCCCTAGCTCACTTGGTCTTCAGGACGATCTCGCGCCAGAGATCGTCCTGAACGGTGATCCCGGCCTGCTTGTCCGCCGGCGTATCGGCCTGGATCACCAGGTGTTTGTGGTCGTGCAGCGACTGGAGCAACTCCTTCTTGGGGATGGTCTCCTTCCACCGCTCCACCATCCCCCACGGCAGCATCGCGCTGGCGCCCTCGGTCCACACCTCTTCCACGAACGCCTTCGGCGTGGCGTTGTGCGATCCGTGGTGACCGATCTTGTAGAAGGCCGCATCGCTCACCAACGCCCTCTTCCGCGGATCCTTGAGTACGTGCTGCCAGGCGCCGTACTGGGCATCACCGGGGAACAACAGCCGCGTACCGGCGACGTCGAGCACCATGAACAGGCTGGTGTTGTTGACCGCACGCTCCAGCACCGAGGCCGCGCCGAGCAGCCCGACATCGTTGCCGAGCTGATCCAGCTGCAAGGAGTCGGCGGCCTCCTCCAGGGCGGCCGGAAGTCGCTGCTCGTCCCGCAGCTCATAGGTTCCGTTGAACAGCGGGTACGGCGAATCGTCCGCGTCGCCGGCGTCGTCCGCGTCCAGTTGCAGCCAACCGGCGCTCGCCGGCGGGTTCATCAGTTTGAGCTCGTCCGGGTCGCGCGACGGGCCGAGGACGTGGACGGTCACCTGGTCGAGGCCGACCGCGATCTCGTTCTCCGCGTCGTTCAAAGTCGGCAGGTACCGCACGTGGTGGTCGGTCGCGAAATGCTTCTCGTTGCGGCCGACCAGCCGGTCGGTGGCCACGGCGTTCCCGGCCGAGTTGAGCGCGAACGACCGGGCCGCGGCGACGGCGGCCGGCCATGCCCCAGGATCGAGTCCGAGCGTCCGCTGCTCGATCAGGCCGAGCAGGCGCTGCGCGGCTTGCGTCTGTGCTTGGCGTAAAGCGGTAGCGTCCGCGTCCGACTGGTTCTCCACGAACGGCAGCCAGACCTCCTTGACGGCCACCTTCTCCCAGTCGGGCAGGGCGAAACCGGAGATGTGGTCGGCGTGATGATGGGTCGCCACCACCACGTCGAGCTGCGGCTTGCCGGCCGGGCTGCCGGCGGCGAGGTCCGCGATGATCGCCTTGACCGACTCCTCGATCGGCCGGGCCCGGCCCTGGCTGTGCACGCCGCAGTCGACGAGCATCCGCCAGACCTTGCCCTTGCGCCGGACAGTGACCACGAACGCGTCGCCGAAGCCGACGTTGTACATCCGCACGGTGACAGTCGATCCGGCCATCAGCGGTTCTCCGTCATGATCTCGCCGTGGATCGCGGCAAACGTCAGCCGGTTCATGGCCGGCTCCGCGGTCCACCCGCTGAGTGCGTCCATGACCTCGACGTCCACCGCCCACTGGTTCAGCGCCTTCAGCCGCTTGATGCCGGCCTGGTGGTGCTCGTGCGCCGGGTGGTCCGCAGGCAGCTTGGCGATCGCCGCTTCGTCGCGGAACGGGAGTGGTTTCGCGATGACGTGCTCGACCCGGCCGTCCACTCCGGCGATCAGGACGGTACCGGCCCGGACCTTCGGCCTGGTTCCCGCTGGGAGCTCCTGGTCCTCCAGTTCGGGCCGCCGCTGGGTCAGCTGGATCGCCACCTCGGGCCGGGGCTGGCCGTCCGCCGCTTGCCGATAGGCGACGTGGATTCCTCGTAGTGCGATCCGGAGGTCCGGGTCCGGGTCCAACCCGATCTGCTCGGCGTGCAGGCGCGCCCACCTGCTGACCGTCTGGTAGAGCACCTCGCCGGGGTCGCGTTCGTCCGGGTCGCCCTCATCGGCGGCGGGCGTGTCGCCGACGGCCGCCGGTGGGGGCGCCGGCGCGGCGGCCGGCTGCTGCGGCACGAGCAACGCGCCCGCCTTGCCGCCGGGGTCGAGGTCCATGGTCGCGAGCAGGATCAGGCTCCGCAGGTCCACCGGAGCCGCCGGGTCGTTGAGATCGAGGTCGTCCGCCGTCGGCCAGGCAAGTGCCTCGTCGGTCAGCGAGGCGACCTCTTCCGGATAGATGCCGCGCCGGCGCAGCGCCTCGACCAGGTTGCGCCGCAGGTTGATGGCGTCGTCGGGGTACAGCGCGCGGTCGGCGGTGACGATCGCGCGGACGACGTCGCCGAACCGGATGTCGACGACCGGCAGGTAGTCCATCGCCCGGACGACCATACCGAGCAGCCGGTCCGCGTTCCGCACGGCCTCGTCGGCGATCCGCTTGACCAGATCGGGCGACAGCTGTCCGGCAGGCAGCACACCGGACCCGCCCGTCGCGATCCGGAGCAGGTCGACGATGGAGGCCTGGTAGCTGTCGAGGTAGGCATCGAAGACGGCGCTGACGAAACAGGCACCACGCTCGTGCGGCTCGGTGGCCGCCCGGAATCTGTCCGGTGTCCGGTTCCGGTCCTTGATGGCCGAGCGCAGGGCCGCTCCCCGTCCTGTCGACTCACCGAACTCGCTGGCGAGCTGGAGCAGACCGCTGGTCTTGCTCAGGTCGCCGGAGGTGGTCGCGACGGCATCGATGACGAAGTCGCGATGCACGAAATGCTGGAACAACGCGACGAGGTCCGCGAACGCTTCGTGCCAGGCGAACACGTCGCGGTTCGTCGGCTCGGAGTAGTACTGACGCATCCTGTGCAGGATCGCGTGGGTGACCTCGTGAGCGATGATGTCGGTCGACAGGCAGGTGAAGACGACCTGGCCGGGCAGGTTCCGGCCGGGGTCGAGCCGATCGGCCCGGTAGTAGCCGAACAGGACGGCCCGGCGGCCCGGGTCGAAGAAGGCGTTGCGTCCCTCGAAGGCATGCGGCACGAGGCGCAGTTTCTGGTTGGCCCGCCATCGGAACCGCCGGCCGACGAAGCGTTCGAACCGCTCGATGACACTGGTCGCCACGGCGTACACGATCTGCTGGTGGGTTCGCGGATCGCCCTCGGCCGGTCGCAGGCCGTCCTGCGCCAGGACGGCCGGATCGTTGAGATCCAGCGGTTCGTACCACCGGTTCCGGCCGGCATCGAAGTCGACCACTTGGACCAGGCTGCCGTCCGGCCCCGGCCGCAGCTCGGCCTCGTACGGCACGTCCAGCGCAAGGAAGCGACCGGACAACCGGGTCGACATCGGGTCGAAGGCGAACGTCCGCAATCGGCGGCGGTCGGGCAGCCGGATCGCTGGACGATTCAGCTCCGCACTCATGACTTCGTGAGTGCGCTGTCCGGGTACGGCAGCTTGCCGGCGCCCGGACCCTTCCCCAGATGGGCCCTCAGCCCGGTGTCGCAGATGACGTAACCCCAGTTGATCAACTGCCGCTGAAGCTCCTCGTCCATCGAGTCCAGCCTGGTCGGGATCGCGGCAAGCCTCGACGCGACGGCCTCGTCCACCGGCAGCGGATCGGCCAGCCCGTAGTCGGCCACGTGGCTGCGGATCCCGATGTACGCGCCGGTTCGCACCTTCCGCTGAAAGGAGTCGATGACCTGGCGTTTGCGGAGCGCCCGGACCTGGTTGTCCATCACCTTCAGCACCCGCAGCAGGTGCCGGCCCCAGTCCGACGGTGGGTCGGGATCCGGGCCCAGATGACCACCGGCGTCGCTGACCAGGACGGTCAGGTAGTTCTTCCAGGCCGTTTCCAGACCGAGGTTGTCGTACACACCGCCGTCGCTCAGCCGGATCTCGTTGCGGAACTCCGGACCGGTCAGATCGTTGCCGTCCTCGGTAACCCACTGCTCGTGCGCCAGGTCGACCGTGCACGGCGAGAGGAACGGCGGGAACGACGAGGAGGCGGCGACCGCGACGGCCAGCGGCAGATCCGGATGGTTGACCCTGCCCACCCGGTAGTCCGCCAGATAGGCCTTCCTGAACCGCATCAGGTCGCCCGATTCCAGGTTGGTCGCGTTGATCACGAAAGTCGGCTTGTCCGGCAGGTCCTGCAGCGTCTTCTTCCCGAACAGCTGCTTGCGGAACGCCCGGACGACCCGGTCGGCCACCGAGGTGAACGGCAGGCCGATCCCGGTCAGCAGCGCCGGTACGTCCACGTGGGTGCCGGCCATCGCCCGGATCGGGTCGACGACCTGGGACACGAACTCCTGCGCCACCCCCTCCTCGTCGAAGTCCAGGTGCTTCCAGTTCATCGCCAGGACGCCGGCCGTGATGGAGCCGCCGGACACGCTGGAGACACGGTCGAGTTCCGGCAGCATGCGGGCCTCGTTGAGTCGCCACAGCACGCCGACGTGGAACACCATCGCCCGGTATCCGCCGCCGGACAGGCACAAGGCCGTCCCTGGCTGCGGGCTCTTCGCCGCGTCACCCGGAATCCGTCGTACCGGTTCTTCGGCGACCTGAATCTCGCTCATAGCGCCATCCCCCTGAAGTACTCCCCTTGTTACGGAGCGTCCTCCGGGTCAGTGCCAAATGCAAGCACTCAGCCGCGCGGGATGACGTAGTCGACCAGGTCGGCGGTGTCGGCGGTGACGTCGGACCAGCGGGTGGTGAGATGCAGGACCGTGAGGCCGCTGGTGGGGTACTTCTGAGTGAGTTCGACCCGGGACGGGCTGGTGCCGTCGAGGGCCAATTCGTCTGCCAGCCAAGGGATTCCGGGCGCGTGGCCGACCAGGACGACGGTGCGGGTGTCGGCCGGGACGTCCTGCAGTACTTCGAGGAGTTCCTCGGTGCCGGCGCTGTAGACGCGGCGGTCGTACCAGATGTCCGTCGCCGTGGCGCCCGCTTCGGCGGCGTACTGCCAGGTCTCGCGGGTACGGGTCGACGGCGAGCAGATGACCAGGTCCGCATCGATGCCTTGGGCAACGAGATAGCGCCCGGCCGCGGCGGCGTCGGCACGGCCCCGGTCGGCCAGCGGACGGTCCAGGTCGGGCATCGACTCGGGCGGCACCGCCTTGGCGTGCCGGAGCAACACCAGCGTGCGGTCCATCAGCAGATCGGACGGGTCAGCCATCGGCTCAGGATAGAGCGTCCGCACCGATCCGGCGCACGCCGCTCAGCGCGGCCGCCGCGTCTCGCTCAGACCGGTGCGACAGCGGCTCGGTCAGACCGGCCGCCGCCGCGGCTCGCTGAGACCGGTGCGACAGCGGCTCAGTCAGGCCGGCCGCCGCCGCGGCTCGCTCAGACCGGTGCTGACTGGAGATTGCGGTAGACCTGGCGGGTCGCCGTCGAGCGGTTGAGCGTGATGAAGTGAATCCCGGGCGCACCGCCGGCGAGCAGTTCGTCGCAGAGCTCGCTGGCGATCTCGATGCCGACCTCGCGGACCGCAGCAGGGTCGTCCTCGACGGCATGCAGGCGATCGGTGACCGCGGTCGGCAGCGCCATACCGGTCAGCTCGGCCATCCGGTGGATCTGCTTGATGTTCGTCACCGGCATGATGCCGGGCAGGATCGGGATGTCGCAGCCGAGCGCCGCGGCCCGGTCGACCAGCCGGAAGTAGTCGCCGGCGCCGAAGAACATCTGCGTGATCGCGTAGTCCGCGCCCGCCTTCGCCTTCGCCGCGAGCACCTGGGCGTCGGCCTCGAGCGAGGACGCCTCGGGGTGCTTGTCCGGGAACGCGGCGACCCCGACACAGAAGTCGCCCAGCTCGCGGACCAGCTCGACCAGCTCGATCGCGTGGTTCATCCCCTCGGGGTGTGCCACCCACGGCTGGTTCGGGCCGCCCGGCGGGTCACCGCGCAGAGCGAGCACGTTGCGCACGCCGGAACCGGCGTACGCGCCGATCACCGAGCGCAGCTCGTCCTTGGAGTGCGCGACACAGGTCAGGTGCCCCAACGGCGTCAGCGAGGTGTCCTGCGCGACCCGCTCGGTGACCCGGATCGTTCCGTCGCGGGTCGTCCCGCCGGCGCCGTACGTGATCGACACGAACGTCGGCCGGAGCTGCTCGATCTCACGGATCGACCGCCAGAGCACTTCCTCGGCCTCCGGGGTCTTCGGCGGGAAGAACTCGAACGAGAAGGATCGCTGTCCGGTCGCCAGCAGCTCACGGATCGTCGGCGTCGCGCCGGGAAGCTTCGAGGGGAGACCGTTTGCCATTGTCCAAGGCTACCGGGGCGTGGGCGCACGGGCCCCGACCGGCTACCCTCCGAGACGTGTATGCCGACGCAGACATCCCGACCGAGGTCCAGCGAGCCCTGACCAACTTCCTGGACATCCAGGCCGAGCGGCTCGCCGAGATCGGGCCCGAGCTGGCCGAGCCCGTGCAGGCCGCCCGCGACGCGACCGCCGGTGGCAAGAGGTTGCGTCCTTCCTTCTGTTATTGGGGTTTCCGGGCCGCGGGCGGTGACACCGGCCAGCCGATCCTGACCGCCGCGGCGAGCCTGGAGATGCTGCACGTCAGCGCGCTGGTGCACGACGACGTGATGGATTCCTCCGACGTACGCCGGGGCGCGCCGGCCGCGCATCGCAGGTTCGAGGCACTGCAGCGGGCTCGCTCGGCGAACAGCGGACGCGGCGGTGACCCGGTCGGCTTCGGCGTCGGCGCGGCGATCCTGCTCGGCGACCTCTGCCTGATCTGGGCCGACGAGATGCTGCACACGAGCGGCTTCGACGCTGCCGCGCTCGCCCGGGCCTCCAAGTTCTTCGACGCCGTGCGAGTCGAGGTGACCGCGGGTCAGTACCTGGACCTCGTGGCCCAGGCGAGCGGCGAAGCGGACATGGACCGAGCCCTGCGCGTACTGCGGTACAAGTCGGCCACCTACACGGTCGAGCGCCCCTTGCACATCGGGGCCGCGCTCGCCGGCGCCGACCAGCTCCTGATCGACGCGCTGTCGACGTACGGACTGCCGCTCGGTGAGGCGTTCCAGTTGCGCGACGACCTGCTCGGCGTGTTCGGCGACCCGACGGTCACCGGGAAGCCTGCCGGTGACGACCTGCGGGAGGGCAAGCGGACCGTCCTGACCGCGTACGCCGTGGAGCACGCTTCGGAGGTCCAGCTCGCCGAGTTCGACCGGCTGTTCGGACGGCGGGATCTCGACGACGACGAGATCCAGTTGCTGCGCGAGATCCTGCAGGACAGCCGCGCCGTACAGGCCTGTGAGGATCTGATCACCGACAAGACCGAGGACGCCCTGGCAGCGCTGGACCGGGCCCCGATCGAGGACGAGAACGTCCGCAAGGCACTCGCCGACCTGGTCGTCGCCGCGACCTCCCGGCACCTGTAGTCAAACCCGCTTGATCAGGGCCGTCTGATCAAGACTCGGCCATCAGGCTGATCAGCCGCAGCAGGTCCGCGGCGATCTCGGGGTCGCCCAGCACGATCACCTTCAGCGTGCCGCGATCGGGGTCGTACGCCGTCTCGACGCGGAGCCGGCCGACGTCGCGGTTCAGCGAGCCCATCACGTGCGTGCTGATCCGGTCGGCGAGCGTCCGGTCCACCGACTCGATGTGCACGATCGCCGACACTTCCACGTGCCGGGTCTTCGCGGCCGGATCGAACACAGCCGCGCTGGTCCCGGTGAAGGCCTCGAGATCCTCGCGAGCGATCCGGTACTGCTTGCCGATCCGGGCCGCCTTCAGCCGGCCGTCGCGGATGTAGTTCCGGACCGTCCGCACGTGCAACCCGAGTTGCTCCGCGACCTCCTCGACCGAGTACAGCTCCCGGGCCATCCTGACGCCTCGATTCCTTAGAATTCCCTATAAATCGCTCGATAGAGACTTTTAGAGTACTTTAGGTCCATGGTTGAGCACCTGCACGGCACGACCGTGTATATCGCCGACAGGGAAGTCAGCACCGACCGGGATGCCGTGGACGTCATCGCGGCGGCCCACTACGAGCACGGCGCGGAGTTCCTGGTGCTGCCGGTCGACAAACTGCCGGCGGAGTTCTTCCGGCTGAAGTCCGGTATCGCCGGAGCCATCGTGCAGAAGTTCGTCGACTACCGCATGCGCCTGGCGGTCATGGGCGACATCGAGGCGCACGCCGCGGCCAGTACGCCGTTCCGCGACTGGGTCCGCGAGGCCAATCGCGGCAGGCACCTGTGGTTCGTCGCCGACCTGGCCGACCTCTCCGAGCGGCTGGCAGCGCAGCAGTAGATTGCCCCCATGGCAGAGCCCGTCGAATTCGAGGCCCCACTGCTCCGCAGGCCGCGAATCCTGAGGCAGAACTGGCGAGATCTGACCTTCCTGCATTGGGCCGTCGAACCGGCGAGCCTGGAGCGCTTCTACCCGCCCGGCACCGAGCCTGACACGCTCGAAGGCAAGAGCTACGTCGGTCTGGTTCCCTTCCGGATGACTGACACCGGGTTCCCCCACGGACCAGCGGTGCCCTGGCTGGGCACGTTCCTGGAGACGAACATCAGGCTGTACTCCGTCGACACGACCGGCCGCCGTGGTGTCGTCTTCCTCAGCCTGGACGCCGACCGCGCCGCAGTGGTCGGCTCTGCGCGGGCCGTCTTCGGCCTCCCCTACCGCTGGGCCCGCATGCGCCATGAGGTCCACGGCGACACCCACACGTACACATCACGGCTGCGGTGGCCAAGCACTCACGCCAGCAGCAGCATCCGGGTCCAGGTCGGCGACGCACTCACCCCTGGACCACTGGAGCACTTCCTGACCGCACGCTGGGGACTGCACGTCGCACGAGCCGGTCGCACGTTGCACCTGCCCAACGAGCACCCCGCCTGGGTACTACGAACCGCCGAGCTCACCGCCTTCGAGGAACACGGTCTGCTGGCGTCCGTGGGGCTTCAGGAGCTCTCCGGCCGTCCACCCGACCACGTGGCCTTCAGCCACGGCGTACCGGCGCAGTTCGGGCTACCGACGCTGGCGAGTACGGCTAGACGACCGGCAGGTCGCTGACGAGATCCGGTACGTCGTCGGCTTCGCGTAGGAGGACCCTCAGCTGCCCGGACTCCTTCGCGTCCTCACCGAAGATCTGCAAGGCCACGTCGACCGTGTCGTGGTCGCGGTCGAGCAGGTCGCGCCAGCCCTCCCAGAGGACCACCTCCGGCTCACCGGTGGACCTGTCGCTCAGCGAGTCGGCCAAGGCGTCCCAGTTGCGCCCGAACCAGCGCGGCAGGTCGAACGCGGTGGCACAGACATCCAGAAAGCCCGCCTTGTCGGAAATCCGGGTCGTGTCCAGCAGCACGAAGTTCCAGCCCGCGGCGGCGACGGTACGGCGTACTTCGTCGGCAGAGTCCTGCTGAGCGCGCCAGCGGTACACGCCCGGCCGGAGCCCGTTGTCGAGCAAGGTCCGCAGGTCGGTCATCCGTCGGTCCCCCCGTCCGCCCTGATCCGGCGGAACGACTTGTAGTGATCGTCGGTGTAATAACGCTCGCTGTTCTTCCCCGTCACGATCCGGCGCGCGCCGCGGTCCTTCTCCCCCGGCGTCTTCACCGTGTACTCGTGGTAGTACCCGCTGACTTCCTTCGGCAGGATCTTCTCGAAGTTGCCGAACACCACGCCGTCGCGGCTGTACGGGAACGGGCCGCCCTTGTCGATCAGCTGCAGCGTCTGCTGCGCCTCTTTCGGCAGGTCCGCGACGGCGACGAAGGCCAGACCGCTCTGGGGATCGTTCTGTGGCTGACCGCTCGCCTTGTCCGCGCTGCACCCGAACAGTGAGGCCGCGAGCGTGATCACCAGCATGGCGACCACGACCGCGGCGACGATGCGCGCTGCCTTCGGGTTGTTGATCACCCGGCACCACGCAGCCGCCTGCTGAACTCCGCAGCCGCAGCACCCGGGTCGTCGGCCTCGGTGATCGCCCGTACGACGACCACGCGCTCGGCGCCGGCCTCGACGACCTGGTCCAGCCGCTCGAGGTCGATCCCGCCGATGGCGAACCATGGCTTCGCGGGTTGCCTACTGGCGGCGTACGAGACGAGCTCCAGGCCGGCGGCGCTTCTGCCGGGCTTGGTGGGCGTGGCCCAGACCGGGCCGACGCAGAAGTAGTCCGACCCTTGTTCGACCACCGCTGCGTTCACCTGGCTGAAGGTGTGAGTTGAGCGGCCTATCACCGGCTCGTGTCCAGTGATGGCCCGTGCTGCGTGCACAGGCAAGTCGCGCTGCCCCAGGTGCAGCACGTCGGCGCCCGCTGCGAACGCGATGTCCGCTCTGTCGTTGACCGCCAGCAGCTTGCCGTGTCGCTTGCAGGCGTCGGCGAACACCTCCAGGGCCGCCAGTTCGTCGGCCGCCTCGAGGTTCTTCTGGCGGAGCTGCACGATGTCGACGCCACCGCCGAGCGCGGCGTCCAGGAACTGCTCCAGATCGCCTTGCTCCTCCCGCGCGTCCATGCAGAGGTAGAGGCGGGCGTCGGCGAGGCGTTCGCGCAATCCATTGTCAGCGGTGGGCTCAGTCACACGCCCAAGCCTGCCATGTGGCCACAGACGTAGGGTTGTCGCCATGGCTGAGCGAACTTCGGAAGTCGTCGTCATCGGCGGCGGACTGATCGGCCTGGCGATCGCCTGGCGACTCGCGGCCGACGGTATCCAGGTGACCGTCTGTGACCCGACACCGGGCAGCCGGACCTCAGCGGTCGCGGCCGGCATGCTCGCCCCGGTCACCGAGGTCGAGTACGGCGAGGACGAGTTGCTGGCCCTGAATCTCGCCAGCGTCGCCGCCTGGCCTGGCTTCGCGGCGGAGCTGGAAGAACTCACCGGCCGCCCGGCCGGTCTCAACCGCACGGGAACTCTCTCGGTCGCCTACGACGCGGACGACGTCGCCGCACTCCGCCGGCTCGCCGACTACCAGCGTCGCCTCGGCCTGGAGGTCGAGGAGCTCACCGGCCGCGAGGTTCGCATGCGTGAACCACTCCTGGCGGCCGGCGTCTCCGGCGGGGTCTGGGTGGCCGGCGATCACTCGGTCGACAACCGCCAGACCGTCGCAGCCCTGTTGCGCGCGACCGAGCTGACCGGCGTACAGCTCGAACGTCAGCAAGTCTCCAGAGTCCTCACAGCCGGTACTGCGGCCGTCGGCGTGGAACTGGAGGACGGCAGCACCATCCGTTCCGCCCAGCTCATCGCGGCCACCGGCCCCTGGTCTGCCCAGCTGCAGGGGATTCCCGAAGAGCTGCGGCCGCCGGTGCGGCCGGTCAAGGGCGAGATCCTCCGGCTGCGCGTCCCCGAGGCCTACCGCCCGGCTTTGCACCACACGATCCGAGCCACCGCGCGAGGCTTCTCCGTCTATCTGGTCCCCAGGCCCGGCGGAGAGCTGGTGGTGGGCGCGACGACTACGGAGCTCGGGTACGACACCCGCGTCCTCGCAGGTGGGGTGTTCTCGCTGCTGCGCGATGCACGGATGGTCCTGCCGATCACCGACGAGCTGGAGCTAGTCGAGACAGTCGCCGGACTGCGGCCCGCGACACCGGACAACGCACCGATCCTCGGAGCATCCGGACTCGACGGACTGCTCTGGGCGACCGGGCACTACCGCAACGGCGTACTGCTCACTCCGATCACCGCGCAGGTCATTGCCGAGACTGTCCGGACCGGCCGCATCCCGGACCTTGCGGCACCGTTCGCGGCCGACAGGTTCAGCGCGCCTAAGGTAGCCGGGTGAGTGAGGTTATGAAGGTGCTCGTGAACGGCAGCACCGAAGAGATCGCAGCGGGAACCACCGTGGCCGACGTGGTCGACCGTTGGGCGCGCAGTCCCATCGGCGTGGCCGTCGCGGTGAACGAGGCCGTGGTGACCCGGGCCGAGTGGGCCGGCACGACACTGGCCGACGGCGACCGGGTGGAGATCCTCACCGCGGTCCAGGGCGGTTGAGGAGGAACCATGAGTGACGACAGCCTGACGATCGCGGGACTCGAGCTGACATCGCGGCTGGTGATGGGCACCGGGGGCGCGCCGAGCCTCGAGGTACTGGAGGAAGCGCTGGTCGCGTCCGGCACCGAGCTCACCACTGTGGCCCTGCGGCGACTCGACCCGAACCAGCAGGGTTCGGTGCTCGACGTACTGCGTAAGCACGGCATCGCCGTGCTTCCCAACACCGCCGGCTGCTTCACCGCGGGCGAAGCCGTCCTCACCGCAAGGCTGGCTCGTGAAGCGCTGGAGACCAACCTGATCAAGCTGGAGGTCGTTGCCGACGACCACACCTTGCTGCCCGATCCGGTCGAACTGCTGGACGCAGCCGAGACGCTGGCCGCGGACGGCTTCTCGGTGTTCGCCTACACCAACGACGACCCGATCCTGGCCCGCCGGCTCGAGCAGGCCGGGTGTGTCGCCGTGATGCCGCTGGGTTCGCCGATCGGTTCGGGGCTGGGCATCCGGAACCCGCACAACATCAGCATGATCGTCGAGGCGGCCACGGTTCCCGTCGTACTGGACGCGGGCATCGGGACCGCGAGTGACGCTGCGCTGGCGATGGAGCTCGGCTGCGACGCGGTACTGCTGGCCACGGCTGTCACCCGCGCGGAGCGTCCGGCACTGATGGCGGCTGCCATGCGGGACGCGGTCAACGCGGGCCGCGGCGCGCGACTGGCCGGCCGGATCCCCCGCCGCTGGCACTCGGCGCAGGCGTCGTCACCGACCGACGGACGTCTGTCGTACTGACCGGCTGTCACCGCGCGCCGGGGCAGCGTACCGGAAATAGGTGCCCTGAGCATCTGTTGCCGGTAGCAATCGCCTGGATCAGGGCGCTTTGCGGTACACGCTTTGCGTGATCGCTCGACGACGACGCGTCGATCGATTGTGAACCACATCCATGTAGTTCAGTCATAAACTGTAAACATTGCGTAACAGCCGTAACAAGTGACCCATGCGCACCTGTTGTCACAGGAGTACCTGCACTTACCGTCAAGGAACGTTGACACGGGGAGACGGAAATGCGTCACAGGGTTGTTCGGATACTGACCGGGATCGCCGTTCCGCTGCTGGCCGCGGGGGTGATCACCGCCGGGTCGCCAGGTTTCGGGCACTACAAGGTCAAGCACGGCGACACGCTCACCCTGATCGCCGGCCGGTACGGGACGACGGTCAGGACTCTGGTTGCCCTGAACAACCTTCCCGGCAACGGCAACGCCATCTACGCCGGCGAGGTGCTCGCGCTGCCCGCCAAACCGGCCCCGGCACGCCGGCCGTCGCAGCCGAAGGCCGGCCAGATCGTCTACGTCGTCAAGCCCGGCGACACGATCAGCAAGATCGCCAGACGGTACGGCGTATCGCAGAAATACCTGCTGTCGGTGAACGGCCTGAAGCGGACCTCGCCGATCTATGCCGGCCGGCCACTGCGGGTCCCGGTGCCGATCCCGAAGGCCAAGCCGAAGCCGGTTGCCAAGAAGAACAACACCTTCGCCGGCCGCACGTACGCCGACCACGTCGTCGCGCAGGCGGACCGGAACCGCGCGATCCTTGCCCACCGCAAGCTCCCGACCCGCACCCAGATGCGGTCGCTGATCACCTCGGTCGCCCGCAGGTACGGCGTCGATCCGGAACTCGCGCTCGCCGTCTCCTGGCAGGAGTCCGGCTGGAAGCAGCGGGTCGTCTCCCCGGCGAACGCGATCGGCGCGATGCAGGTGATCCCCTCGACCGGGCGCTTCGCCTCCAGCGTCGTCGGCCGCAACCTCGATCTGCTCAAACCGCTCGACAACGTGACCGCCGGGGTCGTGCTGCTGGACCGGCTGACCGCCGCGGCGAAACTCGACATCGCCGTCGCCGGTTACTACCAGGGTCTGGGCGGGGTCCGGCGCAACGGGATGTACCCGGACACCAAGCTCTACGTGAAGAACGTGCTGCGGATCAAGGCGCAACTGGAGAAGGGCTGGAGCCCGCGGTAAGCGCGGTCCGGCGCGGCGGGGAAGCCGCTGCCGGACCGCCTCTTTACACTCTCTAAGCAGACAGGCTTCGAGAGGCGGCTCACCGCACGTGACGGACGACGTACACACCCAGCTCAGTGATCCCCTCGTCGGGCGTGTGCTCGACGGGCGGTACCGGGTGGGTGCGCGGGTCGCCAAGGGCGGCATGGCGACCGTCTACGAGGCGCTGGACATGCGGCTGGACCGGATCGTCGCGCTCAAGATCATGCACCTCGGGCTCGGGGACGACGCCGAGTTCGGCCGCCGGTTCGTGGCCGAGGCGCGGGCCGCGGCGAAGCTGTCGCATCCCAACGTGGTCGCCGTCTTCGACCAGGGCGACGACAACGGCACGTTGTTCCTGGCCATGGAGTACGTGCCGGGCCGCACGCTGCGCGACGTAGTACGGCAGCAGGCTCCACTGCCGCCTGCCCGGGCGCTGGATCTGCTGTCGCCGGTGTTGTCGGCGCTGTCCGCCGCGCACGACGCAGGCATCGTGCACCGCGACATCAAGCCGGAGAACGTGCTGATCGCGGACGACGGCACGGTCAAGGTCGCCGACTTCGGGCTGGCGCGCGCCGTCACCACGACCGGGCAGACCGCGACCCAAGGCCTCCTGATGGGCACGGTGTCCTACCTGGCCCCCGAGCTTGTCACCGACGGCAGGGCGGACGCCCGGTCCGACGTGTACTCGGCCGGCATCATGCTGTACGAACTGCTCACCGGCATCAAGCCGCACAGCGGCGACAGCCCCATCCAGGTCGCCTACGCCCACGTGCACGCGGACGTGCCGCCGCCGTCCGAGATCCAGCCCGGCATACCGCCGTACGTCGATGCGCTGGTGCAGCGGGCGACCGCTCGTGACCGCGACATCCGGCCGGCCGACGCCCGCGTGCTGAGTCGGCAAGTGCGCCGCGTGCGCAGCGCGCTGGACGAAGGGTTGCCGGACGATCCCGAGCTGACCGGCGATCTCACCATCCCGATCCAGCAGATGCGCCAGGACAACGAGTACGACGACGGCTACAGCCGCGACTACGGCAGCGAGCCGCCGCGCAACGACACCATCGTCGTACCGTTCGAAGGCCGTCCGTTCGCCGACATGCCACCCGAGCAACGGCCACGAACCACCAACAGCGCGGCCCACCAGATGCCGCGGCCCGCGCCACCGCGCTCGCGCAGCCACGGCCTGATCGCGGTCATCACGGTGCTCGCTCTCGCCCTGGGCGTCGGTTCCGCCGCTTGGTATTACGGCATCCACCGCTATACCTCGACGCCGATGCTGCTCAACAAGACCGCGGCGGCCGCGACGACCGAGGCCGGGAAGTCCGGGCTGGGAACGAAGCTGCTCGCTCCTGACTTCTCCGAGGACGTGCCGGCCGGTCAGGTGATGCGGACCGACCCGGGTCCGGGCGACCGGATCCGCAAGAAGGGCCAGGTCGGACTCGTCGTCTCCAAGGGCCCGGAGCGCTACAACGTGCCGCAGCTCGCCGGGCTGGATGTGGATGCGGCGACCCGGGCGCTGGAGTCGGTCCAACTGGTCGTCGGCAAGCAGACCGGCGTCTACAGCGATGCGTTCCCGACCGGGCGGGTGATTCTGTTCAGTCCGAAGTTCGACACGTCCCAGAAGCCCGGCACCGCGGTCGACCTGTGGGTCAGCCTGGGCCGCAAACCGATCCCGGTGCCGAACCTGACCGGCAAACCGGTGCGGGACGCCACCAAGGCGTTGCGGAAGGCCGGCTTCACCGTCGAGCGGACCGACCAGTTCGACCCGACGGTCCCCCTCGGCGTCGTGATCAGCCAGACGCCGAACAGCGGCACGCTGTTCGGCAAGGACAAGGTCAAGCTGGTCGTGTCCAAGGGCCCACCGATGGTCGAGGTGCCGAACGTGCGGAGCAAGAAGCTCGCCGACGCGCAGAAGATCCTCACCGACGCGGGCTTCAAGGTGAAGGTCGAACTCGCACCGTTCCACCTCGGCCTCAACCTCGTCGCCGGCCAGAACCCGGGCGCCGGCAAACTCGCCCAGCCCGGCAGCACCGTCATAGTCACCATCGTCTGACCCCGTACTCCGGTCCTCAGGCGCCTGGCCCGACGGCTCCCGGCGACGTTTTGGTTGGGGTGTCAGGTGTCTGACAAGCTTTGGTCGTGAATCGCTCCCGCATCGCCGTCCTGGCCCTGCTCGCAGTGGCCGCGGCGTGGGGATCGACGTTCTTCCTGACCAAGGACCTGCTGACCAGGATGGACGTCGCCGACTACCTGGCGTTGCGGTTCGCGATCGCCGCGATCGCCCTGATCGCCGTCCATCCGCCGGCGATCGGACGGCTCAGCCGGCTGGACCGCGGCCGGGGTGTTGCCCTCGGCATCACCTATGGGATCGCCCAACTGGTGCAGACCGAAGGCCTGCGGCACACCTCGGCGAGCGTGTCCGGCTTCGTCACCGGCATGTACGTCGTGTTCACACCGCTGCTCGCCGCGGTGATCCTGCGGCACAAGATCGGTCGCTGGGCCTGGGTCGCCGTGGTCTTGGCGACAGTCGGTCTCGGCGTACTGTCCCTGCGCGGGTTCACGCTCGGCACCGGCGAACTGCTGACGCTGGCGTCGGCCGGTCTGTACGCGCTGCACATCATCGGACTCGGCGCCTGGTCGACACCGACCAACGCCTTCGGTCTGTCCGCCTTGCAGATGGTGGTGATCACGGCGGTCTGCGCCATCGGCGCGATCCCCGGCGGCTTCACGCTGCCGAGCGGGATCGGCGACTGGACTGCTGTGATCTACATGGCACTGGTGGCAGGTGCGTTCGCCTTGATCGTGCAGACCTGGGCGCAGGCGCACCTGACACCGACGCGGGCCGCGATCGCGATGACGATGGAACCGGTGTTCGCCTCGGCATTCGCCGTACTCTTCGGAACAGACAGCGTGACCGGACGGATGCTCGTCGGTGGCGCGTTGGTGATGTCGGCGATGTACCTGGTCGAACTGGCACCGCGCCGCAAGATCGAGGCAGAGGTTCAGCATCTAGCTCAGTGAGGAGGTTGGCAGTGCGGGACAACAGCGCGCGACGGATCCGCTTGTTTCCGGTCGTGGTGATCGCGGTACTGCTGGCATTCCTCGCTGCCGGGACGGCCGCCAACCTGGAGCGGAATCCGCAACCAGGGCTGGTCTCCGAAGGCATCCCCGGGCAAAAGGTGCCGACGGCAACTACGGCGCGCCTGCCGACGCAGTACGGCGGGATGGTTCGCCAGGCGCTGGCCGACCTCGATGCCTTGACGATGCCGAACGGCGGCACCCTCGCCGGCTGGGACGGTCCATGGCGATTCGTCTGGCCGCGAGACGCCTCGTTCGTCGCCGCCGCGCGTTGCTCGGTCGGCCAGTACGCCGAAGCCGCGTCCGTACTGTCGTTTCTCAACCGGGTGCGCCCGACGTCGGGCCGCTGGGCCGCCCGGTACGCCGCTGCCGACGGCTCCGTGCCTCAGGACGGGCGAGAGCCGCAACTGGACGGCTCGGGATGGGTGCTGTGGGCGAGCTGGTTCTGCTCGTCCGGTCTCGATCTGTCTACCTACTGGCCGATGCTGCGGGAGTCCGGCGACCAGATCGTCGCCGAACTCGGTGCTGACGGCTTGCCCGCGGTGTCCCCCGACTACTGGGAACGGCCCGAGTCTTCCGTCACGCTCGGCACAGTGGCGCCTCTGCAAGCGGGGCTGCGCGCCGGACTCGCGATCGCGTCGTTGCTCGGCCACGAAGTCCCATCCTGGCAAAGCGCTCTGGATCGGTTGTCAACGGCAACCGATCGCGCCTTCGGTCCTTCCTACCCGCGGACTCCCGACGGTGGCGCGGATGCGATCGTGACGGTCCTCGGTCCCCCGTTCGCCCCACCGCGCGCCGACGTGGCAGACGCGATCGACCACGCCCACGACGTCCTCACCCAACCGAACGGCGGCGTCACCCCAGGCGAGTCCTGGCGCGCCGACGGCGTCGCCTGGACCCCGCAGACCGCCCTTTTCGCCCTGAGCGCAGCCGCCCGCGGCGACCGCCAAACGGCCCTGTCCATCCTCGACTGGCTCAACACCCACCGCACCCGCACCGGCGCCATCCCGGAAAAACTCAACCGCGACCTACAACCCGCCGGCGAGGCTCCCCTGGGTTGGACGTCCGCCTTGGTCGTTCTCACGGCCGCCGCCCTCGACAAACCCCTACCGGTCCCCGCCGCTTAGCCCACGCCGCCGCCTACGGGCGCTCCTACGTCGCGTCCTCCGGCGCCTGGCTCCCACCCGCCCCAAGCCGCGGGCTCCTCCGTCGCCCGCTCAACGGGTGCCTGGCTGAGGTGGCGCGCTTGGTTTCCGCCCGGGTTACGGCTTTTCCATCGCCCGCTCCTGGAATCACACTGGCGTTCAAGCGGATCCGACCAGTTGGCGGCAGGATCGACAAGACGATGACGCATACGGCAAAGGCCTACTTCAAGCGCTGGCACAGCGGGGAACCTGTATCGCTGACCACCGCTGACGAGGTCGACCAAATGCTCGATGCACTCGCGGCTGAATCGTGGGAGAACTCAGTCGCCGCGTTGTACATCGACGGGCGACTCGACAGGGCGGGCAGGCCTGATCACGAACTGCAGGTGGCGGTCGACTACGCCGACAAGACGATGGGCGTCTTGCGGTATTCCGGCAACGATGGCACGTACTTCAGTAAGGGAAGCACCAGCAGCGACGGCGATTCGGTTCTGTACTACTACCTGGGCAACGAGCGGGAATTCCCACGAAACTCCGTCGTGCCGATGGAGGTAGCACGGGCAGCTGTTAAGGAGTTCCTCCAGAGCGGCGGCGAACGGCCGACGGCAGTCGACTGGCAGGAGTAGTCGACTGGTGCGTCGTCCCGCGGGCGACGAGCCGGCGCGTGCGGCACCACGCCAGCCAGGCAGCCGAGCAGCCGACGGAGGAGGCTGCGGCTTGGGCGGGTGGGAGCCGGCCGCCGTAGGACGCGACGAAGGAGCGCCCGTAGGCGGCGGCGTGGGGGTTTAACAGCTAGCAGATCTCCATCGTGTCGTGAGTGGGTGTTGCTGGGCGCGTGGTGCTGGTGGCGGTCGAGTAGAAGAAGGCCGTGGAGGCGATGTCGTCCTGGAGCGGTAGGTAGCGGCCGCCGGAGCGCCAGCCGAGGGCCTGGACGTCTACTCGGAGGTTGGAGCGGAAGCGGATCGGGTCGGGGAGGTGGAAGCGGTACATGCCGAAGCGTTGCTGGCTTTGGTATTGGCCGTCCGGGCGGATGATCTGCGGCAGCCCGAGGTACGGCGTACTGAACTCCGTGTAGCCGCCACGGTCTTCACCGAGGTCGAAGTTCCAGGCGCCGCCGAAGTAGTCCTCGGTGCCGGTGCCGCAGATCGTCGGGAACTCCTCGTCGTCGTCCAGGTAGAACTTCACTTCGCCCTCGCCCCACCAGCCGGTGCTGTTCACACCCCACGCCAGGTAAGTGCCGACGTAATGCCCTGGACCGGACACACCGTCCAGCAAGGTGTGCACGGTTTCGGCCGGCAGCGGGTTGCTCCGACGCCACTGGGCATGCAGGTACGCCGATCCGTCGGCGACCGCGCCGAGCCAGTAGTCGACCTGGAAGTAGACGACCACGGACTCGTCGTGAGTGTTCTCGATCGTCAGCTCCGCGTGGGACCGGAACGGCATCTCCCAGTAGCTGTTGAAGCCGCCGTTCGGGTTCACCGAGATCGGTAGCGAGTTCACCTGAGCGAAGCGGCCCCAGCCGGAGCAGAAGAAGTCGCCGACCGGTGTCTCGATCGCGGGCGCCTCGTCGCCGTCCCAGTGCGCGCGCAGGATCAGCCGGCGCCAGTTGTCGCTGTGGGTGGTCAGCCAGATGTGGGTGATCGCGCCCGAGCCGGTGATGTCGGCGAGCGTGACGGTCTCCCCGGCGGCGATCTCGATCGACGGCGAGACCTTCCAGCCGATGCCGAGGTCGCGGGCCGCGTGCGCCCCGGTTCCTTCGGTACGCCGGCCGCCCTGGCCGCGTTCGCCGGTCGGGTTCTCCGCGCTGATGGAGCGGGTCTCGACGTCGACGACCGCGCTGATTCCGGACAGGTTCGGAAGAGTCATGACCGCGAGCCTAGGCTCCGGCACGGCCGCCGCGGCGGATTGGAAATCGATTTCTCACACTCTGAACACTTGCCGCGCAGCAAATCGGAGCTTGCCGGGGTCTTTAGTGGGACAGACCGGCACCGCGCCGGTCCGCACGAGGAGGCAGCGTGACGTTCGAAGAGTGGACCCGGCAGGGTGTGCCGAAGCTGCTCCGGTTCGCCACCGTTCTGTGCGGCGACGGTCATCTCGCCGAGGACATGGTCCAGGACGCGGTGATCAAGGCCCAGCGGAACTGGGACCGGATCCAGCAGGCCGACCGGCCGGACGCCTACCTGCGCAAGATCGTGGTCAACGAGTACCTCTCCTGGCGCCGCAAGTGGTCGCGGTTCATCCCCCGCCCACAGATCGATCCGGACTCCTCGGCACCCGATCACGCCGTCCGGTACGCCGATCGCGACCAGCTCATCGCCGAACTGGCCAAGCTGCCGAGGCGGCAACGCGCAGTACTGGTCTTGCGTTTCTACGGCGGACTGTCGGATCCGGAGATCGCCGAGACGCTCGGTTGCTCGGCCAGCACGGTCCGCGCCTATGCATCCCGCGCGCTGGCGACCCTGCGGGTCGGAATGGCGCCTTCCCCCACAGTTCCAAGACCTCGCACCGGAGCGAACCATGCGCACTGAAGAAGACCTCCGCAACGCCTTCGACCACCTGGCCGACTCGGCCCCCGACCCGGCCCGCATCCTGACCGCCCCCGAGCACACCCCGGTACGCCGACGCCGTACGCCGCTGGCACTGGGCGTTGTCGCGGCCACTGCGGCCGTAGCCATCGCCGTACCGACCTTGATCAGCCACGACAAGCAACCCCCGGTACAGGCTGCACCCCGGCCTGCCGACGAGGCCTGGCAAGACCGGCTGTCTCTCCCGTTGTCGGCCAATTTGATCTATGACTCGAGAGCTTTCGGGCACCGCAGCCAGGGCCTCATCCTGGACGGCGGGAACACCCGGACGACCTGCGTGGTGAACACCTACGCCAAGGGCGTGTTCGACGCCCGCACCATCCCGGCGGGCAGCCCGAGGGTGAAGATCAACAGCACGCTGGGCTACGTTGCCGCCCTGGCCGACCCGCTCAGCCCGGCCGTCAAGGCGAAGGTGGTCGCCTGGGAGCCGGCGCCCGGGACCTGGACCACCAGCTACTGCAAGGTGAAGGGCGAGGTCGACCCGGCCAAGGCCACCGAGATCGCGAGGCTGGTGAACACCTCGCCGCAACGGCTACCTGCGCCGTACCGGGTGGGCTACCTGCCTGCTGGGCTGACAGTCACCTCGCTGTCGGTGAACCCGCAAGGCGATTCGACCAGCGAACCCCCGAACAACTTCATCGCAGCCATCGGCTCGGCGGAGGACCAGACGTCCGTGCCGCAGAACCCGGACGGACCGGTGATGGTGTCCGCAGGCGGACCGGTGCAGATCGCGTACTTCACGGGGTCCGCTGCGGCGACACGGCTGCCGAAGGACGCCGAACGCATCAGCATCAACGGACGCACCGGCTACCTCGGCAGCGACGGCCGAGCCACCGTGCTGGTCATCAACGGCGACGGCTTCCAGGTCCGCATCGAGCTGGGAGGCACGGTACCGAACGAGCGTGCCGAGTTGATCAAGATCGCCAACGGGCTGGAACTCGCCCCGAGCGCGACGGACACCAGCAGCTGGTTCGACGCGACCACGGCGATCCCCTAGCTAGAACGGCCCGCCTCTGGCTTCCTCAGCAGGGGCGGACCTTCGCGTCGAGGCCGGTGTAGGACAGGCAGGCTCGGGGGCGGCCCTGGTCGGGCTTGGCGCGGAGGATGAGCGGGAAGCTGCCGGCACCGCGGATCTCGGGAGATTTCTCCGTCTTGAGGGTGCCGACGGCGCCGCCGCGCGCGACGGCCGCAGTACGGACGTCTTCGACCGTGACCGTACTGCGGGCCGCCTTGGACGCCGCGGCGTTCGCGTCGTCCGCGACCTTGAGAGCGAAGTCGATCTCGGGCGGCTTCGACCAGATCGTCGCGGTGACCGGGAAGACGAGGCCGAACATCAGTACGCCGATCAGTCCGATGATCCGTCGCGTCCGCCGGCCCTGGTCGGCGGCCACCACAGCGGCACAGCCGAACGCCAGCAACATCGTGATCCCCCGCATCACCCATTGCCGGTCCAGCCGGCCGTCCACCGCGAACGCGGCGACCAGCCCGACCACCAGACATGCAAGGGCGGCCGCGGCACCCAGGACACGGGACGAGACGGAATTCATGGCGCTGACGATAGAGGTGGCACAGTTTCCGTCGACACCTGGAGGTGGGAATGGCGGAACTCGAGATCGGCGTCGCGAGCGCGACCGAACTGGCGGAATTCGGCGAGTGGGCAGCCGCGGAGGGCTGGAACCCGGGTCGATCAGATCTGCTGGCGTTCGCCGCGACCGACCCGGCCGGCTTCCTGGTGGGCCGGCTGGATGGGCGTGCGATCGCGTCGATCTCGGCGATCCGGTACGGCTCGGAGTACGGCTTCATCGGGTTCTACATCGTCCGATCGGAGTTCCGCGGCCAGGGTTTCGGGATCCGGCTGTGGCGAGCGGGGATGGATCGACTGGCCGGGCGCAACGTCGCTCTCGACGGGGTGGTCGATCAGCAGGAGAACTACCGCAAGTCGGGGTTCCGGCACGCGTACAACCACGTTCGCTACGAGGGCGTTCCGGCTGTCGACTCGGTGGCTGACTGCACCTTGGTCGACGGTCGTTCGATTCCCTTCGACCAACTGGCGCTCTACGACCGCCGCTTCTTCCCGGCGGACCGCAGCGCCTTCCTCGCGTCGTGGGTGAACCTCCCCGGCCACCACTCCCTCGCCGCCGTGCGCGACGGGCAGCTGGAAGGTTTCGCCGTACTGCGAGAAGCTCGCTCAGGCTCCCGAATCGGTCCCCTCTTCGCCACCTCCGACGACGTCGCCCACGCGCTGGTGGCGGGCCTGAGCACTCCTGGCACCAGCATCGCCATCGACGTACCGGATGCCAACGTCGCCGCCGTGAAGCTCGCCGAGCGCCTCAGCCTCGAGCCAACCTTCGAGTGCGCCCGGATGTACACCGGTCGCCTTCCCGACATCGAACTGCCGGGCATCTTCGCCAACACCAGTCTCGAACTCGGCTGAGGGTTCGGAGGAGCCGCGAACAGCGGTGGGCGGGAGAAACCGACGAAGGAGGTACGTGGGAAGGCGCACATGACTGCGACCGCACGTCCCATACCGCACATCCCGCACAAGCCGACTGGCTCAGCCACGCCCCGCCCTCACGAGCGGCGACGAAGGAGCCGCGAACCGGGGTGGGTGGGTGAGTGACGACGGAGGAGGAACGAAAGGGCGTCGTACGAGGAGCTAGAACGGGAGTTTGGGTTGGGGTGGGGCGTGGGTGGGGTCTACGCCGTCGAAGAGGCTGCTGACGGATTCGCCGTCGTGGATGCGCTGGATGGCGGCGGCGAAGAGGCCGGAGACGGAGCTGACCTGGAGTTCGGGGAAGCCGTCGGGGCGGGGCACGGTGTCGGTGCTGATCACTTCCGTGATCGACGGGTGTGAGCGGAGCCGCTCGACCGCCTTGCCCGCGAACAAGCCGTGCGTGGTGGCGACGGCGGCTTCGGTGCAGCCGAGGTCTTTCAGCCGGTCGAGGAGTTCGATGATCGAGCCGCCGGTGGCGATCTCGTCGTCGAGGATGATCGCCCGTTTGCCGGCCACGTCGCCGACGATCGCGTCGATCACCACCCGGTCGTCGGCCAGCCGCTGCTTCGAACCCGCCGCGACCGGAAGGCCGAGCAGCCGGGCGAACTGGGTCGCGGTCTTCGCGTTCCCCAGGTCCGGGCTCACCACGACGGTGTTGGTCAGGTCGGCCGAGCGGAAATGATCAGCCAGTACGCCGATCGCGGTCAGGTGATCGACCGGCACCGAGAAGAACCCGTGCACCTGCGGCGCGTGCAGCGCCATCGTCAGCACCCGGTCGACTCCGGCTGCGACCAGGAGGTCCGCTACGAGCCGGCCGCCGATCGAGATCCGGGAGGCGTCCTTCTTGTCGGAGCGTGCGTACGCGTAGTGCGGCATCACCGCGGTGATCTGCTCCGCGGAGGCACCCCGGGCCGCGTCGATCATCAGCAGCAGCTCCATCAGGTGCTCCTGGGTCGGCGGCACCAGCGGCTGGACGATGTACACGTCACGCTGCCGGCAGTTCACCTGCAACTGGACCTGCAGGCAGTCGTTGCTGAAGCGATGAATCTCCACCGGCGACAGCTCGACGCCGAGATCGGCGCAGATCCGGTCGGCCAGACCGGTATGGGCACTCCCGCTGAACACGACGATCTCTCGCACGGCTCTCCCCGAACGCTGTGACCCGACAGCCGAAGCGTAGCTCGCAACCCGCAGCCCACCACCCACCCGGTCACCTCGCGGACAACCACCCAGGCCGCCCTCACCCTCCGGACGACGCGTCCCAAGGAGCGCCGGACTCTGATGACGCCCCGGACGGCAGGTCGTCAGCGCAGGAGGCGGCCGGCGTCGGCGCTGGCGGCCAGCGGGACGGGAGTGCGTGAGGGCGTGGGCGTTGGCGCTGGAGGCCAGCGGGACGGGAGTGCGTGAGGGCGTGGGCGTTGGCGCTGGAGGCCAGCGGGACGGGAGGTCTTGAGTGCAGGAGGCGTCGGCTGGTGGCGCCCCGGACGGGAGTCGTC
The DNA here is from genome assembly GCF_004365175.1 of Kribbella voronezhensis. NCBI lineage: Bacteria > Bacillati > Actinomycetota > Actinomycetes > Propionibacteriales > Kribbellaceae > Kribbella > Kribbella voronezhensis. Next base: position 571,933 of record NZ_SOCE01000001.1, read on the forward strand.
AGCGCAGGAGGCGGTTGGCGTTGGCGCTGGTGGCCGGCGGGACGGGAGGTTGTCAGTGGAGGAGGCGGGCGATGGTTTCGGCGGCGGTGCGGCAGGCTTCTGCTGAGGCGTCCAGGTGGGTGACCAGGCGGAGTTGGGTGACTCCCACTCCCCCGACCAGGACACCTTCGGCCTTGGCAGCCGCGACAACTGAGGCGACCGTCTTGCCGGTGGCGGCGAGGTCGGCTACGACGATATTGGTGTCCACCTGGTCGGGTTTGACCGAACCGGGGGCAGCGTCGGCCAGGATCTCGGCGATCTCCCGCGCGTGCGCATGATCCTCGGCCAGCCGCTCGACGTTGTTCCGGATCGCATAAAGACCCGCACCAGCCAGTACGCCGGCCTGCCGCCAACCGGCACCCAGCCGCTTGCGCCAGACCCGCGCCTCCCGAATCAGCTCGGCCGACCCCACCAGCACCGACCCGACCGGAGCACCCAAACCCTTCGACAGGCAGACGCTCGCCGCCGCAGCCCGTGAACCGAAGGCCGACATCGGTACGCCGGACGCCACCGACGCGTTCCAGAGCCGGGCGCCGTCGAGGTGCAGCGGCATCCCGAGCGCGTCGAGTTCGTCCGCGAGAGCGTCGTACGCCGTCTGGATCGTGCCGCCGCCGAAGTTGTGGGTGTTCTCGACCGAGACGGCCGACGTCGTCACGAAGTACGGGCCGAGATCGGGCGCGATCAGGGCGCGGATCTGGTCGAGATCGATCTGCCCGCCCGGCGCGCTCCACGTGCGCGTGGTGATGCCGCTGATCGCCGCGTGCGCGCCCAGCTCGGCCCGCGCGATGTGCGCACTGGCCTCGCAGAGCACCTCGGAGCCGGGCGCAACGAGCGCCCGTACGCCGAGGATGTTCGCCAGTGACCCGGTGACGGTGAACAGTCCGGCCTCGTGCCCGAGCAGACCGGCGACGGTCTCCTCGAGCTCGGTGACAGTCGGATCCTCGCCGTACACGTCGTCGCCGAGCGGAGCGCTCGTCATCGCGGCCAGCATGCCCGCCGACGGCCGGGTCACGGTGTCCGAGCGGAGATCGATCACGCCGTTGCCTTCTCTCGAACCAGTCAGCTCAGGCCTGCGCGCCGCGCAGACGCTCGGCGACCAGGAATGCCAGCTCCAGCGACTGGTGCCTGTTCAGCCGCGGGTCGCAGGCCGTTTCGTACCGGTTGACCAGATCCTCGGCCACTAGCTCCTCGCCACCGCCGAGGCACTCGGTGACGTCGTCGCCGGTGAGCTCGATGTGCATACCGCCCGGCCAGGTGCCGACCTGCTCGTGGGCGTCGAAGAAGCCCTGCACCTCGTTGATCACGTCGTCGAAGTTGCGCGTCTTGTACCCGTTCGGGGTCTCGTAGGTGTTGCCGTGCATCGGGTCGCACACCCACGCGATCGGCGAACCGTGATCGCGGACCGCCTCCAGCAGCGGCGGCAGCCCGTCGCGGATCTTGCCCGCGCCCATCCGGGTGATGAAGGTCAGCCGGCCCTCGATGCCCTTCGGGTTCAGCTTGTCGATCAGGGCGCGGATGTACTCCGGGGTCGTGGTCGGCCCGATCTTCACCCCGAGCGGGTTCGACAGCGAGGCCAGGAACTCCACGTGCGCGCCGTCCAGCTGGCGGGTCCGCTCCCCCACCCAGAGCAGGTGACCGGACACGTCGTACGGCTGCTCGGTGCGCGAGTCGATCCGGGTCAGGGCGTGTTCGTACTCGAGGATGAGGGCTTCGTGCGAGGCGTAGAAGTCGACCGTCTTGAACTCGTCCGCGGTCGCTCCGCAGGCCCGCATGAAGGCGAGCGCGCGCTCGATCTCGGAGGCGAGCTGCTCGTAGCGACGTCCGACCGGCGAGGACTTCACGAAGTCGGTGTTCCAGGCGTGCACCTGGTGCAGGTCGGCGTACCCACCGGTGGTGAACGCGCGCGTCAGGTTCAGCGTCGCGGCGGCCGCGTTGTAAACACCCCGAAGCCGCTGCGGGTCCGGGATCCGCGACTCCTCGGTGAACTCCAGCCCGTTGACCGCGTCACCCCGGTACGACGGCAGGGTGACCCCGTCGCGGGTCTCGTCGCCGCTGCTCCGCGGCTTCGCGTACTGCCCGGCGATCCGGCCGACCTTCACCACCGGCACACTCGCGGCGTACTGCAGAACGACGGCCATCTGCAGCAGCACCCGGAGCTTGGCCCGGATGTTCTCCGCGGTGACCCCGTCGAAGGTCTCGGCGCAGTCGCCGCCCTGGAGCAGGAACGCCTCGCCGCGCGCGACCGCCCCGATCTTGGTGGTCAGGTCGTCGCACTCACCGGCGAACACCAGCGGCGGCAACTTCCTGAGCTGCCCGATCACATCCTCGAGCACCTCCGCGTCCGGCCACTCCGGCTGCTGCAGCGGCTTGAGCGCCCGCAGCTCCTCCAGACTCGGAACCCCAGGCACCAGCGCAGAACTCAACGTCGCGAATTGCATACCCGAACCATATTCCAGCCCGCATAACCGCTGCGTAACCGTCTCACCCGAGCGAGCTGGGGTCCGCTGGTACGTCGACGGCGTGGGCCCGCAGGACCGACAGAGGGATCGTCTCGAGGGCGCGAGCGTGCGTGGAGGCCAGTACTACGGGTGCCGCGGCGCCGGCGTGGTACGCCTGCAGCCAGCGGACCGCCACCACGCACCACCGGTCGCCCGGCTGCAACCCGGGGAAGCTCAGCTCGGGCCGCGGCGTGGTCAGGTCGTTGCCGACGGACTGCTGGTGCGCCAGGAACTCGGTCGTCACCACCGCGCAGACCGTATGACTGCCGAGGTCCTCGGGTCCGGTGCTGCAGCAGCCGTCGCGGAAGAACCCGGTGAGCGGATCGGTCCCGCATTCCTCCAGTGCCCCGCCGAGCACGTTCAGCTCGCTGTCCATCGGGCTGGTCAGGAGGCCTTCGTGTCGTCGATCCGCGGCTTGACGTGGTTCTCCACGATCTCGCCCGCCTTGATCAGTTCCTTGGCCTTGTCGGCGTAGATGTCGACGTACTCCTGGCCTGACAGCTCCATCAGTGCGTACATGATCTCGTCGGTGACCGAACGGAGTACGAACCGGTCCCGCTCCATGCCCTCGTACCGGGAGAAGTCCAGCGGCTTACCGATCGCGACGCCGGGGCGGATCAGGCGCGGCAGCCGGCGGCCCGGCTCACGGATCAGCCACTGCGGCCAGACGGTGCCGGGCGGGTTCATCTTCTCGGTGTCGATCATCGCGACCGGGATCACCGGCACGCCGGCCACGATCGCCATCCGGGCGACGCCGGTCTTGCCCTTGTACAGCCGGCCGTCGGGCGACCGGGTGCCTTCGGGGTAGATGCCGAACAGTTCACCTTTGGCGAGGATCTCCAGGCCGGTGTTCAGCGCGGCCAGCGAGGCACGGCCGCCGGAGCGGTCGATCGGGATCTGGCCGACGGACCGGAAGAAGGTCGCCACCAGCTTGCCCTTGAGACCGGGCGCGGTGAAGTACTCCGACTTGGCCGGGAAGACGATCTGCCGCGGTACCGCCACCGGCAGGAACACCGAGTCCATGAAAGCCAGATGATTGCTGACCAGCAGCGCCGGTCCGGTCGCCGGAACGTTCTCCAGCCCGCTGACCTTGGGACGGAAGAGCAGCTTCACAATCGGTCCGACGAAGAATCGCCTGAGGAACAGGTACAGCATCCGCCTTCACCTCCGTCGCTCGGCCGATACCCTACGTTCCACCCTCCACCCAGGGCAACGTTACGGGCAGGAATAGCCGTGTCGCGGACAGTGTTGTCAGCCCGTTGCAGACTGGGTGCGAGATCGGTCACGAGAGCCGGGCGACACCCTGGCCGGGGCTGGGCGAGCCGCCTCCGGGCTGCGACCATAGCCGTCTCGGGTACTACGAGAACTTGTCGAGGAGCAGCCGTGCCAGTGCAAGCCCACGCGGAGGAGTTCCGCAGCCCCGGTTCCGGCGGAGGAGCCGGCACGGGGATCCTGCTGAGCCACGGCTTCACCGGGTCGCCCCGCTCGATGCGCCCGTTCGCGGAGCATCTCGCCGCCGAGGGCTACGGCGTCGCCGTACCGCGGCTGCCCGGTCACGGCACCGACTGGCGGGAGATGAACACGACCCGCTGGCAGGACTGGTACGCCGTCCTCGACAACGAACTCGAGCGGCTCCGCAAGGAGCACGACCAGGTCTTCGTGGCCGGCCTGTCGATGGGCGGTTGTCTCGTCCTGCGGCTCGCCGAGCAGCACGGCGCGGACATCTCCGGCGTCATCCTGGTGAACCCGTCGGTCCGCACCGACGACAAGCGACTCGTCCTGCTGCCGGCCCTCCAGCGGCTGGTCCCCTCCTTCCCAGGCATCTCGAACGACATCAAGAAGCCCGGCGTCGACGAGGGCGCGTACGACCGGATGCCGCTCAAGGCCCTGTACTCCCTGTCGCAGCTGTGGCGGGTGACCCGCGACGATCTGGCGAAAGTCACTCAGCCGGTGCTGTTGTTCCGCAGTACTGTCGATCATGTCGTGGAGCCGAGTTCCGGACGGGCGATCCTGTCGGCGATCTCGTCCCGCGACGTGACCGAGACCCTGCTCGAGGACAGCTATCACGTGGCCACTCTGGACAACGACGCACCGCGGATCTTCGCGGACACTTCCGCCTTCATCAGTCGGCTGACTGCCGCCAGGCCGGCCGCTGATGCGTGACAACGGCCTGTCCGCCTCGGCGTACACGTCGATGGGCGGCATCGACCCCCTCGTGAGCGAACCGGTCCTGGCCGCACTGGCCGAGGCGGGCATCGCCGCGTACGCCGTGACGCCGGGTGAGCCGGGTCCTTCCGGCGAGCCGGCGGCCACCCCGGTGAGTGACACCGACGGTGACGTCACGGGGCTCGCCGAGGTCGACGTACCGAAGAAGGCCGATGTGGACGCGCCGGAGAAGTCGACCCCGGCCGAGAAGATCGGCGCTGGACTGGACGAGATCTTCGTCGACGCCGGCTCCGCCGAGCAGGCCCGTGGGGTGATCGACCGCAGCGCCGAGGACGCCGAGTGGAAGTCGCTGGTCGAGCAGTTCAACGCCCCCTCGGCGCCGGGGCACTCGGACTCGCCGGTGCCCAGGTGGCCGGTCAGCGAGGACGTCGACGAGAACTCCTACGAGCCGCTGATCGACGTACCGGCCGGCTTGGACGTGGATGACACCGACGAGGAGCCGCCGGAGGAACCGCCGGCCCGGCGTACTGACGATCCGCACGACCACTACGTGCCGCCGGAGCCACCTCGCGGACCACGGCTGGACTGGATCAGCCGGGCGGCCTGGCTCGGGCTGCTGGGCGGGCCCGCCTTGCTCATCCTGGCGGCCCTGTTCGACTTCGGTACCGGCCGGATCACCACGCTCGCGGTGGTCGGGTTCATCGCCGGCTTCCTCACCCTGGTGATCCGGATGAAGGACCGGCTCCCGCCGGATGACACCCCGGACGACGGAGCCGTGGTCTAGCACCACTAGAGTGCCGATCGTCGGACAATCCGACGACCGCTCTGCAGAGGAGGCAGCCCCGTGCAGGTCACCGAGACCGTCGAGATCACCGGCCACCTGATGGACACGGGACTGCTGTCCCGCGTCCTGGACGACATTCGCGGGTACGGCGGTGACTACACGCTGGACAAGTTCGACCTGGGCTACGACAAGGACGACCCGTCCACGGTCCGGATGACCGTCGGCGCCGAGGACGAGGAGTCGCTGCAGCGGCTGCTGATGCGGATCCAGACCAAGGGCGCGAACCTCGTGCACCCGGGCGAGCCGGAGATCTCCGACGTCAGCCAGGACGGTGTCTTCCCCGACGGGTTCTACTCGACCACGAACCTGCCGACCAGTGTCCGGCTCAACGGTCACTGGGTCTCGGTCCAGCAGCCGGAGATGGACTGCGGGCTGCTGGTCGAGGGCGAGACGGTCCGGACCATCCCGATGTCCGAGGTGAAGGTCGGGATGAAGATCATCACCAGCGCGCAGGGCGTCCGGGTGACGCCGCCGCTGGTCGAGACGATCGAGGACGCGTTCGGGTTCATGGACTCCGAGGTGTCCAGCGAGAAGCCGCAGCGGGTGCTGGTGAAGCAGGTCGCGGACGGGATGCGCGAGGCCAAGGCGAACGGCCAGAAGGTGCTCTGGGTGGGCGGCCCCGGCATCGTGCACACCGGCGCCGCGCCCGCCATGGTCGCCATCATCGAGGCCGGCTTCGTCGACATCCTGTTCGCCGGGAACGCGCTCGCGACGCACGACATCGAGTCCTCGCTGTACGGCACCTCGCTGGGCGTCGACCTCGCTCGCGGCCGCGGTGTCGAGCACGGGCACGAGCACCACATCCGCGCGATCAACACGATCCGCAAGGCCGGCTCGATCGCCGACGCGGTCAAGCAGGGGGTGCTGACCTCGGGCGTGATGCACTCACTGGTGCAGAACGGCAAGAGCTTCGTCCTGGTAGGTTCCGTCCGCGACGACGGACCGCTGCCGGACGTCTACACCGACGTCCTGGAAGGCCAGCGGGCGATGCGCGCCGAACTCGAAGGTGTCGGCTACTGCCTGATGGCGGCGACCATGCTGCACTCGGTTGCCACCGGCAACATCCTGCCGGCGTCGATCCCGCTCACCTGCGTGGACATCAACCCGGCCACGGTCACCAAGCTCGCCGACCGCGGCTCGTCCCAGGCCCGCGGCATCGTCACCGACGTCGGCCTGTTCGTCGAGCACCTCGCCCGCGAACTCTCCCCGACGTACGCCGGCGCCAACTGACCGCCGTAGCCCGCTTGCCGTACGCCGGTACGCCGCTCGCCGGCGTGATCTTGTCGGTGCCGTGGTTCATGGTGGATCCATGGCACTGAGAACGAAAGCGAACTGGTTCGGCGTCGCGCTCAACTCGCCGGACCCACAGAAGCTGGGACGGTTCTACCAGCGGCTCCTCGACTGGACGCTGTACGCCGACGAGCCCGACTGGGTGACACTCGCCCCGGACAAGAAGACCGGCTACAACCTCGCCTTCCAGCGGGAAGAGCTCTACGAGCGACCGGTGTGGCCCGCCGAGAAGGGGAAGCCGCAGATGATGATGCACCTCGACATCGCGGTCGACGATCTGCAGCAGGCGGTCGCGCACGCGCTCGAGGCCGGCGCCGAGCTGGCGGAGTTCCAGCCGCAGGACGACGTCCGGGTGATGCTGGATCCGGACGGGCATCCGTTCTGCCTGTATCTGGATTCGGACGACTAGGTGGTGTGGGTTACGGCGTGACCCATCGCCGCAGGGCAAGATGGCGGGCATGACCGAACTGGTGCACCTGGCTGTGGCCGAAGGCGTCGCGACGATCACGCTCGACTCGCCGCACAACAAGAACGCGCTCTCGCAGCAACTGACGGGTGAACTGCTGGCCCACCTGGAGTCCGCGGGCGCCGACGAGGCCGTCCGGGTCATCGTGGTGCGCTCGGCGCTGGATGTGTTCTGCTCGGGTGCCGACCTGTCCGAGGCGACCTCGGTCGGGATGGGCGTCGGCGCGCAACGGATGGTCGACGTCCAGCGCGCGATCGTGGCCAACCCGAAGCCGGTCGTCGCCCGGGTCGCGGGTCCGGTCCGGGCCGGCGGCATCGGGATCGTCGCCGCGGCCGACATCAGCGTGGCCGCCGAGAGTACGACGTACGCGCTGACCGAGGTGCGCCTCGGGCTGGCGGCCGCGACGATCTCGCTGACCGTCATCCCTCGCCTGACCGACCGGGCCGCCGCCCTCACCTTCCTCACCGGCAACACCTTCGACGGCACCGAAGCCGCCCGCCTCGGCCTGGTCACCCAGGCGGTCCCCGACGACGACCTCGACACCGCCGTCGCCGGCATCGTGTCCTCGCTGCTGAAGGGCGCGCCGCAAGGCCTCCGGGAGACCAAGAAACTCCTCACCCGCGAACTCCTCGCCGACATCGATGCCCGCGGCACCGACCTCGCCGAGCTCTCGGCGTCTCTGTTCGGCTCCCCCGCCGCCCAGGAAGCCATGCTCGCCTTCCTCAGCCGCAAGAAGAAGTGACTACGGCCTGAATCCGCCGTTGCTGTAGAGCAACTGGCCGTTCATCCAGCCACCTCGCTCCGAGCAGAGGAAGCTGATGAGGTTCGCGGTGTCCTGTGGGGTGCCGAGGCGCCCCAGGGCGGTGGCGGCGATCCCCAGTTGCTTGATCTCCGGCGACATCCAGCCGGTGTCGATCGGACCGGGGTTGACGACGTTGGCCGTGACACCGAGTTCCTTCAGCTCCTCGGCGGCCGCCAGGGTGATCCTGTCCAGCGCCCCCTTGCTGGCGCCGTACGGCAGGTTGTGCGTGGTGTGGTCACTGGTCAGCGCGATGATCCGGCCCGCCCCGAACGGCTCGTCGTACTGCTCCGCGAACGCCTTGATCAGCAGCCAGACCGCCCGCGCGTTGACCGCGAAGTGGCGGTCGAAACTCTCGACGGTGGTATCGAGGATGCTGCTGTCGACACTCTCGGCGTGCACCATCACCAACGCTCGCACCGGCCCGAGCTCGTTCCGCACCTTCCCGATCAAGGCGGCCGGCGCCTCGACGTCCTGGAGATCGGCCTCGACAGCGAGCACTCGCGCGCCGTACCCCTTGAGCACCGCCGTGGTCTCCGCCCGAGCTTCCGCGTCGGCTCCCCACGGCATCCGCGCGTCGTACCCGGTCAGGTAGCTGAAGGCGACATCCCACCCAGTGGCCGCCAGACCCGCCGCGATCCCCGCCCCGATCCCGGCCCGCCGTCCGACTCCGGTCACCAGCGCCACCGGTCGCCTCGATTCACTCATACCGCCATCCTTGCGCGATTTCCCTGCCACACAAAGGGATTAATCGGTTGCGGATCGCACTCGGCGATTGCTGGACTGGGCAGCATGAGGATCTCCGCTGCCATGCGTACGACGTTTCGCGAGCAGGGCTTTCTGGTCGTTCCCAACGTTCTCACCGAGGATCAACTGGCGACGGGCCGGATGCTGGTGGCGGCGGAGTTGGAGAAGCACCCACCCGAGCCGGGCCACGTCGGCTTTCATTTCGCCTGGCCCCGGTTCGAGGACGGCGGGCATCCGCTGCTCGAGCTCTACCGTGAGGCCGTCGCACCGCTGGCGGCCGAGCTGGTGCGGCCGGAGTTCGGCGTCGACGACCCCGACTTCGCCCAGATCGCGACGACGATTCCGCCTTGGTCGCACCGGCCGGGAGCACCGCACGTGGACGGTGTGACTCCGCTCGCGCCGGACGGTACGCCGTACACGTTCTCACTGCTCGCCGGGATCTGGCTGACCGACCAGCAGGAGGAGTACCACGGGAACCTGCACGTCTGGCCGGGCACGCATCGCCGGTTCGGGGAGTATCTGGCCGAGCACGGCGCCGATGCCCTGGCCGAGCTGTCGAAGGACACGAGCGGCGCGCCGTACCCGAAGATCGAACTGGGCGAGCAGGTGCAGGCGACCGGCCCGGCCGGAAGTGTGTTGTTCGCGCATTACCTGCTGGGGCACAACATCGGCGGCAACACCGGCCCGGAACGACGAGAGACGATCTACTACCGGCTGCAGGCCCACGGGCACCGCGACCGGTGGCGCGACGTAGTGATCGACCCGTTGAGCGAGTTCACGGAAGGGTGAGTTCGACCAGCATCGGGAGGTGGTCGGAGCCCGCGGCCAGGTCGGCGCGGGTGACGCCTTCGACAGAGTCGAGTGGGATCACTCGGCCGGCGAGGCCCGGCGACAGCATGGCGCCGTCGATGCGCTTGACCGGGTTGTCCGAGTGGAAGGTCGGGCCGGCGTCGACGCCGAGGTCGGTCAGGCCTTCGGCGGCCAGCCGGTCCCAGACGGGGCCGCCTGGTTCCTCGTTGAGGTCGCCGACGAGCAGGTAGGGCAGGCCGAACGACTTGCACCCTCGCAGTACCTGGTCGAGTTCGTGCTGGCGACCACGGATGTGCAGGCCGAGGTGGCAGACGATCAGCGCCAGTTCGAGCTCACCGAGCTTGGTCCGGCCACCGACGGCACCACCGGGGAGCTGGGTCGCGATGAACCGCAACCGCCGGCGGACGAACGGCCGCCAGACCCGCCACTGCGAAGGACTGGCGAAATCGGTGCTGTCGGCAACCAGTACGGCGTTGCGGGCCGACGCCGCGACGTACCGGAGTCCGAAGGTCGCCGCCATCGCCTCCCGCTTGCGGCGCGTCCCCCACCAGGTCGGCGCTTCCTGGATCAACGCGATGTCGGGTGCGCAGGCGCGAACCACCCGGGCCAGCGCCTCGCGATCATCGCCCCAGCGGTGCACGTTGTACGACAGCACCCGCAGCGACGGGCGCTCCGTCATGCCTCGGGCTCGCCTTGCACCTCGGCGGACCGCTTGGACAACTCCGGTTCCGCCGTCCGCATGCCCGTACGCCGGCCGACCGACTTGCGCGCGGCCCGTTCGAGCCGGGCGGACCGTCCGCTGCGGGCGGCCGTCTTCGCCGTCACCGCGGTCGTCTTCACCCGGACCCGGCGCAACCAGGTCGCCTCTTCGCGGGCCAGGTCCGCGGCGCCGACCATGCCCGCCTCGGGTCCGAGCACCGCGCGCACGATCCGCGCCTCGGGCCGGAACCCGCGACCGGTCAGCGTCCGCTTGAACGCCTCTCGCGCGGGCGCCAGCAACAGCTCACCGGCATCGGAGACGCCGCCACCGATCACGAAGGTGCCCGGGTCGAGGGCCGCGGCGAGGTTGGCCAGTCCGATGCCCAGCCAGCGGCCGACATCCTCGAGCAGTTCGACCGCGACCGGGTCGCCGTCCTTGGCCAGCTCGGTCACCATCGGACCGTTGATCTTGCGCGGATCGCCTTCGGCCGCGCGGAGCAGATTGTGCGCGACCGGAGAATTGGAAAGCGCAAGCTCCCGGGCCTCCCGGGTCAGCGCGTTGCCCGAGGCGTACTGCTCCCAGCAGCCGCGGTTGCCGCACTCGCACCGGTGACCGCCCGGCACGATCTGCATGTGGCCGAACTCGCCCGCGATGCCGAACTTCCCACGCTGCAAGGCGCCGTCGTTGAGGATCGCGCCGCCGATCCCGGTCCCGAGGGTGACGCAGACCAGGTGGCTCTCGCCTTGACCGCCGCCGAACCGCCATTCCGACCAGGCCGCCGCGTTCGCGTCGTTCTCGACGACGACGGGCAGCCCGAGACGGCGTTCGACCGCGTCGCGCAGCGGCTCGTGCCGCCAAGCGAGGTGCGGTGCGAACAGGACGGACGAGCGCGTGCCGTCGACGAACCCGGCCGCGCCGATCCCGACCGCGATCACGTCGTGCCGCGACTCGAGGTCGTGCACGATCTCGGCGATCGCGTCCTCGGTCTCGCGCGGGTCCTTCGTCGGGGTGTCCCGGCGGAGCCGGTCCAGGATGTTGCCCTCCGGATCGACCACGCCGGCGGCCACCTTGGTGCCGCCGATGTCGATCCCGATCGTCAGCGCCTGTGTCAGAGCCATCGCACGACCCTCCTGGTGGAACCCCCTGCAACCAGCGAACCACCCCTGGACAAGTCCCTCATCGATGCCCCGCCGGCGCCAGGACCGCTGCAGGCAGCCTGCCTCACCGGTGCTTCTCCGGGGCCGGGGCGGGCCTGCGGGCCAGGTCCGCGGCGCCGATGATGCCCGCGTCGTTGCCGAGCAGCGCCAGCCCGAACGTCGGGTGCGGCCGGTTCGCCTTGGCCGGCAGGTTCTTCTCGAACGCGATCGTGGCCGACCTCAGCAGCAGGTCGCCCGCGGCACTCACCCCGCCGCCGATCACGATCGTGGCCGGGTCGAACAGGGTCGCGATACTCGCCAGCCCCTCCCCCAGCCAGCGGCCCAGATCGTCGAACAACTCGACTGCGCAAGGATCCCCGGCGGTCGCCGCCTGGGTGATCATCGGCCCCGTCAGCAGGGCCGGATCGGTGATCCCGCAGACGCTCAGCATCTGCGCCGCCGCCAGCGAACCGGACTCCGCCTGCGCCCGTCCCTCCCGCACGAGAGCGCTGCCCGACGCGTACTGCTCGATGCACCCCCGGGCTCCACAACCGCACCGATGCCCACCCGGTACGACGCGCATGTGCCCGAGTTCCGCGGCCACACCGTTCGCGCCGCGAAGCAACTCGCCGCCGATCACGACGCCACCACCGATCCCGGTGCCGACGGTGATGCAGACCATGTGCTCGACGTCCCGGGCGGCGCCGAAGGCGAACTCGCCCCAGGCCGCCGCGTTCGCGTCGTTCTCCACCACCACAGGAACCTTGAGTACGTCGGCCACCCGCGCGCCGAGCGGCTCGTCGCGCCAGGCGAGATTCGGTGCGAACAGCACCGTCGAGCGGTCCGACGAGACGAACCCGGCGGCGCCGATCCCGACGGCCTCCACCTCGTGGTCGGCGATCAGCTCGGCGGCCGCTTCGCAGATGGCGGCGGCGGTGGCATCCACCGAGTTCGCCGGGGTGTCGCGGTGGGTACGGGCGCCGATCTTGCCGTCGGCGCCGACCACCCCCGCCGCGATCTTCGTACCGCCGACGTCAACGCCGATCGTCAGTCCCATGGTTCGGGGTCCTCACTCACATCGATCCGGTCCACCCGGGACCGGGCCGGCTGTTCTCCGGGATCCTCGGCGGTCCGCGACTCTGCGTCCGCCCGGGCTTGCCGCGCGGCCTCCGCGGCGGCTTCCAGCAACGACCGCAGCGAGCCGAGTACGCCGGCTGCCGCGCTCGACAACTGCTCGATCGTCTCCGGGCTCGTGGTGCGCACCTTCGCGATCAACTGGCAGACCGGACACCACTGGCACTCCGGTCCGCCGCGATGCGCCGTACCGTGCTCGTGCTCGTCCGCTGCCTCGTCCGCCGGCTCCTCGTGCACCGGCTCCTGGTGGGACGAGTGCTGGCCTTTGGCCTCGGTGGTCGCCTGCTGCAGTACCGCGAACAGCTTGGCGGCCTCCTCCGCGACCGATCCGACCGGTTCCTTGGTCACCTGGTGCCCTCCGTGATCGCGGCCGGCTCCGCGTCGTACTGCTCGCGAATGCCTTGGGCCAGCTCCTGCGCCGTAGTACCGGCCAGTGGCTCACGGGGAGCGAACCGGACCTGCAACCGCCCGTTGTCGAGTCGCGCGCCGGCGACGACCGCTCGGGCCAGCGCGGCCGGCAGCGGGAGAACACGGCGGTACGAACCGACCGTGATGATCAGATCGTCCCCGTGCCGGGCGAGTTCGAGGTCGCTGGCTGTTGCCAACGGCAACGGCATGGTCAGCGTGTAGGTGCGCCCGTCGGTGTCGATGTGGCGGTCCACCCACAGCGAGGTCTCGTCCGTCGCCCGCGCGAACGGGTCGTCGCCGCCGTACATCTCGACGGCGAACGCGGCGAGCTCCTCGACGCCGACCGGCTCGCACGCGCGGTACGGCGACTCCCAGATCGGCAGCGGGCGGAACGAGTCGGCCACGTCTTCGAGGATCCCGCGCTGGGCGGCGACCCACTGGCGGCGCCAGTTGTCGGCACCGGCGGCGGGGAACACCCGGTTCGCGATCACGCCGTCGACGCGGTACCCGTACAGGGACAGGGTGGTGAGCGAGCGGCGGGCCTCGGCTACGACCACGGCCTCTGGGGTGAGTACAAGACGGACGGAGGCGTCCGGGCCGGCGAGCAGCGCGCGGATGTCGGCAAGGTCGCGGTGCAGCCGGCGCAACGCGTCGAACACGCTGTCGTCGGGCATCGGGATCCCGGCCGCCTTGCTGAGCAGCGGCCGGAAGGTGCGGGCCACCTTGCGCTCGACGTTGAGGATCCGGTCCATGTACCAGTTCAGCGCCTCGGGCAGCGCCAGCAACCGCAGCGTCTCGGCGGTCGGCGCGCAGTCGACCACGATGACGTCCCAACGGCCGGACCGGACGTGGTCGCGCACCTCGAGCAGCGCGAGCACCTCCTCGGCGCCCGAGAGCACGGTCAGCTCCTCGGCCTCGATCGGGTCGACGCCGACCTCGTGCAGCACCGAGCGCAGGTACGACTGGATGTCACCCCAGGCGCGCTCGAACCGCCGCTGGGCGTCGATCTGCTGGACGAACAGCAGGTCGTCGATCTCGGTCGGCTCGCCGCCGACCGCGCTGTCGAAGGCGTCCGACAGCGAGTGCGCGGCATCCGTCGACAGCACCAGCGTGCGCAATCCGCGTAACGCGGCGAGTGTGGCCGTGCCGGCCGCCGACGTGGTCTTGCCCACGCCGCCTTTCCCTGTGTACAGCAGTACCCGAGTCACCGGTATCAGGACTCGACGCGCTTCTTGAGCCCCTTCAGGGCCGTGTCGATGATGACCTTCTCCGCCTTGCGTTTGAGCATCCCGATCATCGGGATCGCCACGTCGACGGCGAGCCGGTAGGTCACCTCGGTGCCGTCCGTGCCGAGATCACGCAGTACGTAGGCGCCGTCCATGCCCTTGACCATCTTGGCCTGGACCAGCGTCCAGGTGACCTCGTTGCGGGACCACACGTAGTCCAGCGTGTACTCGTCGGAGATCGCCCCGGCGTCCACCTTGAACCGGACCTGCTTGGGCCGTCCCGCCTCGTCGGTGGAGAGCACCTGCGTCTCCCGCATCGAGTCCGCCCACTCCGGATAGGCCTCGAAATCCGCGATCACCGCCATGATCGCCTTCGGAGTCGCGTTCACGACGATGGTCGAGGTGGTCTGCTCTGCCATCGATTCACCTCTTCGCTGCCGGGACGTGTTCTGCCGGGACGGGTCCGCGGCCGGTGGTGAGGCCCCGTTGCCCACACCGGAGACTATCGCGGGTTCGGAGTCCGGCCTGCCTTCGCCCGCGGCGCGGCCCGACTCCAGCTCGTCCTTGAACCGCCAGAGCCGCTCGCGGTACCGCGCGACGTACTGCTCCTTGAGCTTGCGCAGCCGCCGCGGTCTCGTGGAACCGGCCGGGTCGACCCGGAGATACCAGTGCACGACGACACCGTCGCGGACCGGCTCGAGCCACCACTCCGCAGTACCGATCGCCGCTCCGGTGACCGCCCAGCGCACGCCTTCGCGACCGCGCCGCTCCGACGGCGTCAGGGTCAGCTCGGGCCACCACTCGCGCCAGAGGGTGTCCGCGCCCAGCCTCTCCGCGACGTAGGCTGGATCAGCAACGACCAAGTCGTCGCAACTGATGTCGAGCGATGGCATACGTGTTTCCTAGTTCCCTGGGTCACATCTGTCTGGCTACTACCGGGTAGGTGACTGTAGCGTGCGCCGGAGTCGACAAATCGTGACCGACTGAGGAGACGCGGATGCGTGAGTACACCGTTCCAGCTGTGATCGAGCCCCCGGCCACCGGTGGCCTGAGCGATCCCGTCTGGGCGAACGCCTCCTCCCATCCTGACACCGCCGTCTTCAGCCGCCGGGTCGAGGGCGGCTGGCTGGACATCAGCGCGGCCGAGTTCGCCCGCCAGGTGAGCGGGGTGGCGAAGGGCCTGATCGCGGCCGGCGTCAAGCACGGCGACCGGGTCGCCCTGCTGAGCGCCACGCGGTACGAATGGACGCTGATCGACTACGCGATCTGGAGTATCGGCGCGGTCACCGTCCCGGTCTACGAGACGTCCTCGGCGTCGCAGATCCAGTGGATCCTGACCGACTCCGAAGCCGTCGTCGCGATCGTCGAGAACGCCGCCCACGGTGCCGTCGTCGAGTCCGCCCGCGCCGAGGCCCCTGCCCTGCAGGAGGTCTGGCAGATCGAGTCGGGCGCGATCAACGAGCTGACCGTGCTCGGGCAGGAGATTACCGACGCCGAGCTCGACAAACGCCGTACCGCGGTCGTGCCGTCGGACCTGGCGACCTTGATCTACACGTCCGGGACCACCGGGCGGCCCAAGGGGTGCAAGATCACCCACTCGAACTTCATGGACGAACTGGGTACCGCGGTGAAGATCCTCGACGGGTTGTTCGCCGAGGGCGCGTCGACGCTGCTTTTCTTGCCATTGGCCCATGTTTTCGCCCGGATCATCCAGGTGGGCTGCGT
Source organism: Kribbella voronezhensis (assembly GCF_004365175.1). Lineage (NCBI taxonomy): Bacteria > Bacillati > Actinomycetota > Actinomycetes > Propionibacteriales > Kribbellaceae > Kribbella > Kribbella voronezhensis. The sequence goes on from NZ_SOCE01000001.1 coordinate 587,921, forward strand.
GATGATGCGGGTCAAACTCGGCCACACCGCTGATGTGAAGAACCTGGTGCCGGACCTCGGCTCGTTCAAGCCGACGTTCATTCTGAGCGTGCCGCGGGTTTTCGAGAAGGTGTTCAACACGGCCAGCCAGAGCGCGCACGCTTCGGGCAAGGGCAAGATCTTCGACGCTGCTGCTGAGACAGCTATCGCTTACTCGACCGCGGTGTCCGACGGTGGGCCTGGCTTCGGGCTTCGCGCCAAGCACGCTCTCTTCGACCGGCTGGTCTACGGGAAGTTGCGCGCTGTGCTCGGTGGCAACGTCCAGTACGCCGTCTCCGGCGGCGCGCCGCTGGGCGACCGGCTGGGCCACTTCTTCCGAGGCATCGGCGTCCCGGTGCTCGAGGGCTACGGCCTCACCGAAACCACCGCCGCCCTCGCCGTGAACCTCCCCGACGACATCCGCATCGGTACCGTCGGCCGCCCCCTGCCGGGCGTCACCGTCGGCGTCGCCTCCGACGGCGAACTCTGCTTCAAGGGCGGCCAGGTGATGGCCGGCTACTGGAAGAACGACGAAGCCACCGCCGCCGCGATCGACGGTGACGGCTGGTTCCACACCGGCGACCTCGGCGAATTCGATGCCGACGGCTTCATCCGCATCACCGGCCGGAAAAAGGAAATCCTCGTCACCGCGGGCGGCAAGAACGTGGCCCCCGCAGTACTGGAAGACCGCATCCGCCTGCACCCCCTGGTCAGCCAGTGCATGGTCGTCGGCGACGGCAAACCCTTCATCGCCGCTCTGGTCACCATCGACCCGGAAACCATCGTCGCCTGGGCCAAGACCCGCGACAAGCCCACCGACGTGCCTTCGCTGGTCCACGACGAAGACCTGATCGCCGAAATCCACACCGCCATCGACGACGCCAACGACGCAGTCTCCAAGGCCGAAGGCATCAAGAAGTTCACCATCCTCCCGACGGACTGGACCCAGGAGAACGGCGAACTCTCGCTGAAACTCTCCCTCCGCCGCCACATCGTCATGGAAAAACACAAAGAAGACGTAGAGGCTTTGTACGCGAAGTAGTACGCCGCCCCTTTCGTTCCTCCTCCGTCGTCACTCACCCACCCACCCCGAGACGCCGCTCCTCCGTCGCGGCTCTTTGCGCGTGGCGGGCGCTCGTTCGGACGTGCTCGGTCTGGTGGATCTGCCGGGTCAAGTAGTCCACGGGGTGTGACCGCTGCCGTCGCGCACCTCGCCGGCCCGAATCGGCGAACCGAGGCTGCTGGCGGTGCGAGAGTCGGCTGGGGACGGATTAAAGTGGGCGGGCGCAGGTAGGGAATCCGAGCGACGGTGGAGAGGGAATCTGTGGCTGACCACATTCGGGGGGCGCGGGTGCTTGACGTGCTGGGGGCGGGGCAGCCGTGGGAAGTGCCGGATGAGTGGGTGGCTGGGGTTCGGGGGCAGCTGCGAGGGTGGGCTGACGATGCTGGGGCGTTGCGGCCGGGGGTGTTTCCGGAGTTTGTCGCGGGGACTCCTGCGGCGGTGTGGTTTCTGCATCAGGTGGCGCCACTGCTGGGCGGGTGGATCCCGGTACTGCGGGGTGAGTACGCCGATATCGCTGCTGTACTGACTCGCGACTTTCATCGGGCGCCGGTGCGGCTCGGGGGCGACGGGTACGTCGTACGGGTGGCGGCTGGTGATTGGCCGTTGCTGGCGGTCGGAGGGGCGCGCGGGTTCAACGAAGAGGGCCGTCGGCAAGCATTGCAGTTGTCGCGGGACGTTGTGAGTCTGTTCGTCGACGCGCCGCCGTTGGCCGCTCGGGCCCGGGTGCTGACGAGTGCGTTCGATCGGGTGCTGGGTGATCGTGAAGCGACCCGGATGCATCTGCAGGCGGACTACGAGACGATCGTGCAGTTCTGGCAGACCGCCGTACTGAGTGATGCCGAGCGGGCTGTGTTGCCGGAGTTGGCTGGGCCCGCGGCGGCGTTGCAGTATTCGCTCGAGGCGCTGCGGGCGGCGCACGCGGAGTTGTCGGCAGTTGTCGTAGATGATGACGCTGCTGAGTTTCCGCAGTTGTTGGCTCGGTTGATCCGCGCGACCGGACTCAAGAATCAGCCGCCGGCCGTGGGGCAAATTCTCGGCATGGCCGGGTGGGATGTCGAGCATGCGCTCGCTGAGCTCCGGGACCGCTTCGATCCGCAGGTTTGGTTGGCGCGGAATGCGCAGTGGCTGGAGCGCGCGGTGGCGCAGGGGCAGCGGATGCCGGCGCGGTCGTGGGCGGCTGCGGCTACGCGCGTGTCGGTGCACCTGGCCGGCGTACTGGAGAGCGGTCCGTGGCCGGAGCCTGAGATGCCCGACCTGAGCGCGTTCTTCCGGATCCTCGACGGCGAACGCGCTGTCGGTTCCGCATCGTCTGCCGGTACTACGAATCAGCCGGCCGCTGCGACGCCCATCACGCTTGCCTGGGCCTCCCCCACTACGGACGGGACCGACTCGCCGACCGCCGCCCCGAAGCCGAAGGCCGACGGTGCCGATGTGCACGAAGTAAACGAGGGCAGCGCGACTGGCGGCGTACCCGAGCCGGAGGTTGGCGCGGTAGACGGAGCGGAGGTCGACGACGTACGTCAGTCGGCCGTCGGCGTCGGCGAGCCGGCGGCGGACGACGTACCGGAGCAGGCATCCGAGAGCACCGCTGCTGTGGCGACCGGGCCGCGGTCGGAGGGCAACGAGTTGGCTGCCGCGGGCAACGACATCGGTGCGCTGGCCGAACTGGAGGCGTTGGTCGGGCTGGAGACGGTCAAGGAGTCGGTACGCCGGATGGTGGCCGAGATCAAGACCAACCAGCGGCGCAAGGAGTTCGGGCTGCCGACGCAGGAGCGGGCGCGGCACATGGTGTTCGTCGGGAAGCCCGGTACGGCGAAGACGACGATCGCGCGGTTGCTCGGGCGGATCTACAAGGAACTGGGCGTGCTCGAGAAGGGGCACGTGGTCGAGGTCGACCGGTCCGACCTGGTCGGTTCCGCCGTCGGTGCCACTGCGCCGATGACCGCGGCGAAGTTCCGCGAGGCGCTCGGCGGGGTGCTGTTCGTCGACGAGGCGTACACGCTGGTGCCGGAGAACATCCCGGGTGACTTCGGGCACGAGGCCGTTGCCACCTTGCTGAAGATGATGGAGGACTACCGCGACGAGGTCGTCGTGATCATGGCCGGGTACCACCGCGAGATCCAGCGGTTGATGGAGTCGAACACCGGCCTGGCGTCTCGCTTCCCGAAGCTGCTGGCGTTCAGCGAGTACGACACCGACCAACTCGTCGCCATCTTCGAACTCCAGGCGCGGCAGAAGGGCATGATCTTCACCGACGAGGTGATGAAGGTGGTTCGCCGGATCATCCCGCCCGCGCCGCGTGGCCACAACTTCGGCAACGGCCGGTTCATCCGGAACGTGCTCGAAGAGGCGATCTCCAACCAGTCGACCCGGCTGGCGCTGCGCGACCCGGACACCCTGACCGAACGCGACCTGCGCGAACTCCTCCCCGAAGACATCAAACCGGCCGCCTCCATGCGCGCCGAGGACTACCTCCTCCAACGGCCCGGTAGCTAGGCGTACTGCGCGCCCTGGGCAGCCGGGCACGCCGACATCATCCGCTCACTGCTCACCGATCGTCGATGCCGGCCGGCGGACCGACAGTCCGCCGACCGGTTCAGCGTCGTACGCGGTACTAGGCCTTGGGCTGGGGGTAGCCGTCGGCGAACTCGGCTTCCTCGTAGACGCGACGCAGCTCGACGGAGCCGTCGCGGAAGGGGGCCTTCTTCAGCCACTCGACGGCCTCGTCCATCGACTCGACCTGCCAGATCCAGTAGCCGCCGACCAGTTCCTTCGCCTCGGTGAAGGGGCCGTCGACAACACTCTGGCCCTCCTCGGTGAAGCTGACCAGCTTGCCTTCGCTGGTGGGCGCGAGGCCCTCGCCGGACAGCATCACGCCCGCCTTGGTGAGCAACTCGTTGAACCGGCCCATCTCCGCAAGGTCGTCGACCGCGCGCGGGTCCGTGGGGTACGTCTGTTCGTCCGCCGGCGTCATCTTCACCAGCACCATGACTCGCATGTCTGTCTCCTTGACGTGGTTGCCAGAGTCCGATTCAACCCTGGCCTCATCACCGCGTCGAACGAAGCAGGCCGGGATCGACACCCACGGAAAGTTTCCGCGCGGGTTTCCGAAGTTTCCGTGGAAAGTGCTCATTGGGTGAGCACTATTGGGCGCGAGGATGGGGACATCGCAATCGAGAACGACACCAGGGAGAACCCGATGTTCCGAGGATTTGCCACCATCAGCTTCTACGCCGACGACCTCGCCGCCGCCCGGGACTGGTACTCCGAACTGTTCGGGCAGGAGGCGTACTACGCGTTCCCGGTGGCGCCCGCGGCCCCGGCGTACGTGGAGTTCCGGGTCGGTGACGACGGGGACGAGATCGGGTTCATCGATCGCAGGTACGCCCCGCCCGGAGCGTCCAACGCCGCCGGCGGCGCGGTCATGCACTGGCACGTGGACGACCTGGCCGGCACCTTCGAGAAGCTGCTGTCGATGGGCGCCAAGGAGTACGCGCCGATCACCGCGCACGGCGACAGCGACTTCGCCACCGCCGCCGTGGTCGACCCCTTCGGCAACGTCCTCGGCATCATGCACAACCCCCACTACCTGGAGATCCAGGCAGCGCGCCAGGCGCGGTAACAACCGAAAACGTTTTCCTCAGTCGATCCCGTCCCGCCGAGCTCGCCGCGGGACGGGATCGACGCCCAGGAAGCGAGTGATTCGGACGATGTGGTTGCCGCGGATGTCCAGAACGATGTGACCGGCGTAGCGGCGGTCCTGATGCTCCCCTGTCCCGTGGCCTGGGTTGGTGAAGTAGCAGCGGAACGCAGGCTGAAGGTTGGCGCCCGACTCCTCGAGGTGGACGACCGAGGTGCGGCCCTCATTACTCGCCCGCAAGAAGGCGGCGATCGCCGACGGGCCGTAGTACTCGTGAGGAGCCGGCGGCATCGCCAGCCAGGCGTCGTCGGTGAGCATGCTGGTGATGGTGGTGATGTCGTCGGCGACGAAAGCCTCGGCGAATCGCTTGGCCAGTTGGCGTTCTGTCGACCCATCGGGGACAGGACCGCGGCTGTCGGTAGGCAGCGAAGCCCGGGCTCGCTGGAGGGCTCCCTTGATCGCGGTCGGGCTGGTGTCCATCAGCTCGGCGACGTCGGGCGCGCTGAAACCGAGTACGTCGACCAGGAGCAGAGCGGCGGCCTGCTTCGGTGGCATCCGTTGCAGCGCGGCGATGAAGGCGAGCTCAACGTTCTCCCGGCGTACGGCGTGGGTCTCGGGACCACCGACGGTGAGTTCGTGCAGCCACTCGTCGGGATACGGCTGCAGCCAGGTGACGTCGCCGCGTCGCGACGGTACGGGTGGGTCGAACGGCGGGACCGGTTCGGCGGGCGGCCGGCGTTTGCTGTCGCGGATCGCGTTCAGGCAGCGGTTGGTCGCGATCCGGTACAGCCAGGTGCGAACCGAAGACCTCCCCGCGAACCCGGCGAGCCCGCGCCAGGCGGCGAGCAGGACCTCCTGCATCACGTCGTCGGCGTCCGTGACCGAGCCGAGCATGCGATAGCAGTGCAGGTGCAATTCGCGGAAGTAGGGCGCGGTCAGCTCACGGAAAGCGTTTTCGTCTCCCGCCTGCGCCTCTGCCAACGTCGACACCCGCCCATGGTGCCAGGTCGCCGGCTCGCCCCGTACTACGAACTCGGCGGGCCGAGATCCCCGCCTCATCCGGCCCCGAGCCGACCGATCCACCGCCGACCGTTCCATCGGGGACCAAGCTGGTGTCTATCCAGTCATCAGCTCATTCAACGAAGGGATCACCCCGATGACGGAGACCACCATGACGGCGCTCGACACCGTACTCGCCTACCACCACGCGTGGACCGGCCACGACTTCGACCTGGCCATGCGGTACCTCGCCGACGACATCGTCTGCGAAGCGCCGGCCGGCCGGATCGAAGGTGCCGCGGCCTTCCGCGACTTCATGGAGCCGTTCTCCAAGACCGTGACCAGTTCGACGCTGCTGTCCGCCTTCGGCGACGAGACCACCGCGCTGCTGATGTACGACACCGTGACCATCCCGGTCCCGCACGCCCCAGGCGCCGAACTCCACACCGTCGAGAACGGCCGCATCACCCACCTCCGAATCATCTTCGACCGCCTCCCCTTCACCCAGGCCCGCAACAGCTAGCCGGCCGCACGCGTTGGAGAACGCGCTCTCCGGTCCCGGATGCAGCGGGCATGCTCGGCGAAAACTCCGTCGCTGATCCTTTGGTACTGCGGTCCAGCGCTCAGCCCGATTGTCCGCTCCAGCGCTTGGCCGTCTCGACGTAGCGCGCCACCCAAGGGGACGGGTTGCCCGGTTTCCAGGCGATCACCGTGGTGTAGGGCTCGGCGTCGGTGACCGGGCGGTAGACGACGTCGGGGCGGACGTTTCGCTGGGTGAACGACACCGGCAGCAACGCGATCGCCTGGCCGAGTGCGATCACTTCCAGCATCTGCGAGCTGTCCTGCACGGCCGGACCGATCGGAGTGCCGGTCGGCTGGCCGTCCGGCTGGCCGGTCCAGTAGTTGCTACCGGCAACCGTCTGGCCCGGGCGGTGACTGAAGACCTGGCCGCGGAGATCGGCCACGCTGAGCACCTCGCGGTCGGCAAGTTCGTGGCCGACCGGGAGTGCCGCCATCCGGCTCTCGACCGTCAGGACCTCCTGAGCGAGCGCGTTGTCGAGGTGCGGCGAGCCGATGATCGCCAGGTCGGCGCGGCCGTCCATCACCCGGTCGACCTGATCACCGAAACCGCTGACCTCGAACCGGATCTCCGCCGCACCCGGGTCGTCCCGGAACTCCCGGGCGACGAAGTTCAGCAGGTCGGTGGCGGCGCCCGGCTTCGCGGTGACGACCAGGGTCGCGGTCTGCGACCCGGCGCGCCGCGTACGGCGTACGGCGGCGTCGAGGGAGTCCAGGACCAGGGCCGACTCCTTGAGCAAGGTCTCGCCTGCTTCGGTCAGGCGGATCCGGCGCGGGTCGGAGCGGTCGAACAAAGCAACGCCGAGGCGGCTCTCCAGGGCGCGCATCGCCCGCGACAGCGGCGGCTGGGCGATGCCGAGCCGCTCGGACGCGCGCGTGATGTTCAGATCCTCCGCGACCGCCCGGAAGTAGCGCAGCTCACGGATCTCGGGTTCCGCCATACCTCCAGGGTATGCCGGGCCACCCGATCGGTCTTTTTCTTTCCGGCCGGTGGCGACTGAACTGGTCACCATGAACACGAACGAGGTCGCACTGGTCACCGGTGCCAACAAAGGAATCGGCCGGGAGATCGCCCGGCAACTCGCGACTCTGGGGCTGACCGTCTATTTGGGGGCCCGCGACAACGAACGCGGTCGGACCGCCGCGGCGGAACTGGCTGACGCGGGCGATGTCCGGTTCGTCCAACTGGACGTGACCGACGCCGACTCGGTCGCTGCCGCCGTGAAGGCGATCGAGGCGGACGCGGGCCGGCTCGACGTCCTGGTCAACAACGCGGGCATCGCCGTCGAGTGGGACGTCGAGCTGGTCGATCTGACGGCCGAGCAGCTGCGGACGACGTACGAGGTCAATGTCTTCGGCGTGGCGACGGTGACGTCGGCGTGCATCCCGCTGCTGCGGAAGTCGCCGAATGCCCGGATCGTCAACATGTCCAGCAGCCTCGGGTCACTCGCGAGGTTGAGCGACTTCGAGAGCCCGCAGTCCAGGCATCAACTGATGGCCTACAGCTCGTCCAAGGCCGCGCTCAACGCGCTCACTGTCATGTACGCCGCCGCGCTCCGGGCCGACGGCATCAAGGTGAACGCCGCCACGCCGGGTCTGGTCCCCACCGACATCAACGCGAACGCGCCGATCCCCCGCGGCAGCCGCACGGTCGCCGACGGAGCCGTCGCTCCCGTCTACCTGGCCACGCTCCCGCCCGACGGCCCCACCGGCGTCTCCCGCGGCCCCAACCCTGACGACTCCATCCCCTGGTAGCGCGCCCGCCGGTACGCCGCTCCGCCCGTACGCCGCTCGCCCGGCGGGCCGCTCCGCCCCGTACGCCGCTCGCCCGGCGGGCCGCTTCGCCGGCGGGCAGCTTCGCCGGCGGGCCGCTCACCCCGGTACGCCGTTCAGCCGGTCGAGAGCGCTCTCCGGGCCAGCACCATGGTTGTCACGGTCCCGACCACGCCGCCGACGCAGATCGCCAGATTGGGGCGCATCAGCGTGCCGAGCACCCCAGCAAGCGCGATCCCGACTCCCTGAATCGCCATCAACCCGCTGGTCTGGACGGTGAACAGCCTCCCCCGGTACGCCGGCTCGACGGCGGCCAGGATCAACGGATCGATCCCTTGGTTGAACGCATAGCCGGATCCCGAGATCGCCAGCAACACCGCGGCGACCGCGATCGAAGGCTCGGCGGCAAAGGCGATCGCCGGCACCTGTGTCAGCAGAATCAACGGCACCACGAGCCGCCTCCGCACTCCCGGCGACAGCCGCGAAGCAACCAGCTCGCCAAGGATCGAACCGACCGCATACCCAGTGAGAAGCGCACCGGCCAGCGACGCGGCGACGCCGAGCTGACCGGTGTAGGCGACCGCCAGCCCGTCCGGCATCGAGGAGAACGCCGGAACGACCCAGGACAACACAACCAGTCGCCGGAGCCGGGGCTTGCCGAAGACATATCCCAACCCAGCAAGGGATTCCCGCACCGTACTACGGGTCGCCGTGCCGCTCCTGGGCGTCGAGGGCGTGCCGATCCCGATGAGCACAGCCGAGGCCGCGAAGGAGGCCGCGTCGAGAGACAGCAGCCAACTGGGCCCGACCGCCGCAACGGTGACCGACCCGATCGCCAAGCCGGTCAGGATCGTCAGCTGACCGATTGCCCTGAGCAACGATCGACCGACCGGGAACAGGTCGGCGTCCAGCAGGTGGGCCAGGCTCGCGGCCCGGGCACCGGCGAAGACGGGAGCAACGACGCCGGTCACCAACAGCAGTGCGAGCAGGCCGGCCACCGGCATGCCGGGAATCAGCATCGCGGCGATCGCGGCCGCGCAGATCAGGTCGCAGCAGACCAGGACGGGCCTGGCCGGGAACCTGTCCGCGAGCGAGGAGAGCACGGCTCCGCCGAGCGCGTACGGCAGGAACGAACAGACCAGGACCAAGGCGGAGAGCAACGGCGACCGGGTCCGTTCGAAGATCATGATCGCGAGCGCGACCTCGGCCGCGACCGACCCGGCCATCGAGACACCGTGCGCGATGAAGATCGGCCGCAGGCCGGGCACCCGGAGTACGGAGGTGTAGCCCGCGGGGCGGGCGGAGATCGAGGTGGACACGGCAGAGAGCGTGCTCCGGCCGTTCCCGGCCCGCGTAGTCTTTCGGGTATGCCCGAAAGTCTCCAGTCGTGACGATCCTCAAGTTCGGCCAGGCGGACGCGCTGCGGTGCCGGTTCGGGATCTCGCCGTTGTGGGAGACGATCTCGGCCGTGCGGGTGCTCAACGGCCAGCGACACCGGCCGCTGTACTCGCCCTGGGTCGCGGCCAAGGCCGACGCGACGGCCGGCCTGGAGCTGGGCATGCTGCGAGCTGTCCAACCGAGGACCGGCTACACACCCGATTTCCTCACTCCCCCACCGAAGGCTTCCCGAGCCCGGTTCGAGACGGAGATAGCGCGCGTTCGGAGTACCCCGCTGCATCAGGTACGGGCCGAGCTGATCCAGTCCCGCGACACCCGGAACAATCCGGGCGCGCCGGCGATCAACAAGATGCTCACCGATCCGGCCGCGGCGCGCGAAGGGTTCGCGGCCGAGATCGAGGCCGCCTGGCATGCCTTGATCCAGCCGGACTGGTCGCTGATCAGCCGGGTCCTCGAGGACGACCTGGCCTACCGAGGCACCCAGCTCACGTCGGGCGGGTTGGCGAAGCTGTTCGACGATCTGCATCCCGCGCTGACCTGGGCCGACGATCGACTGATCACCTCTCAGTTCCGTGAGCAGGACCGCGAACTCGAGGGCCAGGGGCTCCTGCTCGTGCCGGGAGTGTTCGCCTGGCCGTATCTGGTCCTGGTGACCGCAACCGGCTACCAGCCGACGGTGGTGTATCCGGCTCGCGGCGCTGCCCGGCTGTGGTCCGACGCACCGGCTCCCCCTGATCCACTGGCGACGCTGCTCGGCCGCACCCGGGCGACGCTGCTGGTCGCGCTGGATCCACCCGCGACCACGAGCGCCTTGGCAGCGCAGTACGGGTTGGCTCTGGGGACCGTGGCAGAGCACCTTGGCGCGCTGCACGGGGCGGGGCTGGTGAGTAGACGGCGTACGGGCCATCAGGTGCACTACCGGCGTACGGACGTCGGGCAGGCTGTCGTCGACGCCTCGGTGGGCTGACATCCCACCGGGACAAGGCAAGGCGGGTCAGAATGCTGCGGTGAGCAAGGTTCCGAAGGCACCCGCGCCAAGTATGCGACACACCCGTCGGTGGCCCGCTTCCCTGGCGGTGATCGTGGTGCTCGGGCTACAGCTCGCGGTACCGCCGCAGCTCATGGACCTGCCGCGCTGGTTGCTGCCCGCCTTCGGGGCCGGGCTGCTGGTGCCGCTGGTATGGACGAACCCGCTCCGCCTGCACGTGGACGAGCCATGGCTACGCAAGGTCGAGCTGATCCTGCTGGCCGTGCTGGTGGGGATCAACGCGGTCTACCTGCTCGAGATGATCGTCTATCTCGGCGATGACAGCACGGACGGTCTGGTGCTGGTGAAGGCCGCGCTGTTGATCTGGGTGACCAACGTGGTCGCCTTCGCGGTCTGGTACTGGGAGATCGATCGAGGTGGGCCGTTCGCGCGGATGCCCGAGCACGAGCACGAGGAGGAGCGCGCGGACCTGCTGTTCCCACAGATGACGCTCGACCTCCCCGGCTGGCAGGGCTGGCTGCCAGGTTTCACCGACTACCTGTTCGTGGCCTTCACTGCGGCCACCGCCTTCAGCCCGACCGACACCATGCCGCTCACCGCCCGCGCCAAGACGCTGATGGGATTCCAGTCCGGCGTCTCTCTGCTGACCATCGCCATCGTCGCCGCCCGCGCGGTCAACGTTCTCTAGCCCGGCTCCTGCCAGGGGAACGGCGCGAGGTCCGGCTCGACCCAGCCGGTCCTTGCCGCGGGAGCCGCCAAGGTCGCCGACCGGTAGAAACGCAGCAGCAGACGCTTGTCGAGGAGCGCCGGATTGCGGTCGGCAAAAGCGTCGAAGTCTTCGACGGGCTCCTCCGTCGCATGGTGTCCGACGAGTTCCACCCACGCCCTGCTCACCGTCGCGTGATACTTCTGCGGCGCACCGGCGTACCGCGCGGTCTGCTGGATTCCCTGACTGACAAGGCCGATCGCAGTCGCCACCCCGTGCCGGCGAACCGCCAGCCAGGTCAGCCGCACATGCTCGCGATGCCCGAACCGGTCGGCTGTCCGCAGGGTCTCGGTCATCAACTGCTCGAAGTCACTCACCACTACCGCCTCCTGCCAGTGCCCTGAGCACCCGGCGAAAGTTGCCGACCACCTCTGCCGGGAGATCGGCCAGGGCCTGGTGTTCGATCTCGGCGATGGCGGCCGCTATCAGGTCCGCTGTCTCCCGTCCGTCCTCAGTCAGCTCGATCAGCACCGCCCTGCGATCCCCGGCCCGCACACCCCGGGTCAGACAGCCTCGCCGCTCGAGCCGATCCAGTACGCCGGTCAGCGTGGTCGGCCTGATCCCGATGGCCGCGCCCAGCTCCGACACGGTCCGGGGACGGCCGTCCGACAGGTTGCCCAGCGCGTTGATCTCGGACGGCGACAGGTCGAGGTCCACCAGTTTCGCGGTCAGCTCCTGGAGCGTCGCATGGGTCGCCCGCTGCAACTCCAGCAGCAGCCGCGCAGGTTCTTCCGATTCGGATATCACGTTTTCGTACTATACGGATCCGTAGTATCCACGGCAACCGCTCAGCAGCTGAAATAGCTCTCGACGCCGTGTAATGAGTGTGAAAGTGTTATGCCCATGTACAGGACGACCCTGGACGCCGAGTGAGGAGCTGAGATGCACGCACCGCCGGATGCCGCCCGGACCAAGTCGATCGGGCTTGGATTCGCCCTGTTCTCGGCGCTGACCTTCGGAGGTTCCGGGCCGTTCGCGAAGGCGCTCATCGGGGCCGGCTTCTCCCCCGAACAGGCCGCTTGGCTGCGCATTCTGGGCAGTGCCGTCCTCCTGGTTCCGCTGGTCCTCGTCCTTCGCGGCCGGGCCGGGGTCCGCGCCGCCCGGAAGTCCTGGCCGCAGCTGGTGCTCTACGGCCTGACCGGTATCGCCGGCTGCCAGACGCTCTTCTTCATCGCCGCCAGCCGGCTGCCGGTCGGGGTGGCGATCCTGCTGGAGTTCACCGGCCCGGTGCTCGTGGTCGGCTGGCTCAAGTTCGGCCGGAAGGTCGCCGTACCGCGGGCTGCCGCGCTCGGGGTGGCCATCGCGCTGGTCGGCCTCGCCACGGTGGTCGAGGTCTGGTCCGGACTCCAGCTCGACCTGCTCGGCCTGCTGGCCGGGCTCGCGGCCGCCGCCTGCCAGGCGACGTACTTCATCTTGATCGACAAGCTCACCGGCGTCGCGGATCCGCTGGTGATGACCGCCGCCGGCAGCGTCGTCGGCGCCGTCCTGCTGACGGCGATCTCGGCGCCGTGGGCCGTTCCGTGGCATTCGCTGACCGACACCATCGCGATCGGTGAGCGCTCCGCGCCGGGCTGGATCTTCGCCGCGTGGCTCATCGTGGTCAGCACCGTCGTCGCGTACCTCGCCGGCGCCGCCGCAGTACAGCGCTTGTCCGCGGCGATCGGTGGAGCGGTCGCGTACGTCGAGGTCGTCGCGGCCAGCCTGTTCGCCTGGATCCTGCTCGGCGAGACGCTCAAGACGAACCAGATCATCGGTGGCGTCATCGTCCTGCTGGGTGCCTTCGTGGCACAGTCATCCGTCGGCAAGGTGACGCCTGGCGAACTGCCCGGCACGCCCGATCTCGAGCCATCAGAACCTGACCTCGATCGCGCCACGCTCTGAGCTACTGCGCGGCGGAGCGGGTGGCACGATGGGCGGATGGATCCGATTGCGGCGGTAGCGGGTGGCAAGGTTCGCGGGTCGACGAAGGACGGTGTGACCGCCTACTTGGGCATCCCGTACGCCGCCGGTCCACAAGGTGCCGACCTGTACGCCGCACCGAAACCGGTGACTCCGTGGGACGGCGTCCGGGCGACGACCTCGCTCGGGCCGACCGCGCCCCAGCCGGGGTACGAACCGCCGTTCGACAAACTGCTGAACAACCCGATCATCCCTGGCGCGGAGTTCCTCAACGTCAATGTCTGGACGCCTGGCGGCTCGGGCCTGCCGGTGCTGGTCTGGTTCCCCGGCGGCGCTTTCCGCAACGGCTCGAACGCGACCCCGGCGTACGACGGAACGGCCTTCGCCCGCGACGGCGTCGTACTGGTCAGCGTCAACTACCGGCTCGGGGTCGCCGGCTTCGGCGTCGTGGCGGGTGCGCCCAATAATCGCGGGCTGCTCGACCAGTTGGCTGCGCTGGCCTGGGTCCAGGAGAACATCGCGGCGTTCGGCGGCGATCCCGGCCGAGTCACCATCTTCGGTCAGTCCGCGGGTGGGATGAGCGTCGCGACCTTGCTGTCGCTGGCGGCGTCGGAGGGTCTGTACCAGCAGGCGATCGTGCAGAGTGGATCGGCCGAGGCGGTGGCCTTGGCGAGCGATGCGAGCTTGATGACGGCCGAAGTGGCGAAGCGACTCGGCATCGAGGCGACGCCCGAGGCGCTTGGCGCCGTACCGATTCCTGACCTCATCAAGGCCCAGCAGGCCGTGTCGGTCGACCTCCGGCTGAACCCGGATCCATCCCGTTTCGGTGCGAGCGTGGTCAAGGCAGGTGGCGGGATCATGCCGTTCTTCCCGGTGGTGGACGGTGAGCTGATCCACGAACTCCCCCTCGACGCCATCGCCGGTGGCGCGGCGGCGGGCATCGATCTGCTGATCGGGACGACGACGGAGGAGTTCCGGTTCTTCACGGTGCCCAGCGGGATCGCCGCCAGTATCACCGCCGAGGCGCTGCCCGTGCTGCTCAGCCGGGCGGGCATCGATCCGGCCGTTGCCGGACCGTACGCCGCCAACCGGCCGGGCCAGTCTCCTGGCGAGATCTACACCGCGATCACCAGCGACGCCCACTTCGTGTTGCCGACGATCCGGCTCGCCGAGGCGACCAGCGCCACGGCGTACGTGTACGAGTTCAACTGGAAGTCGCCGCTGCCCGGGCTCGGCTCATGCCACGCGCTGGAGATCCCGTTCGTGTTCGACACGTTGGCGAACGAGCCGTCGCCCTTGCAGGGTGACGATCCGCCCCAAGAGCTGGCCGATCGGATGCACGCGGCCTGGGTGGCCTTCGCCACCACCGGGGATCCGGGCTGGTCGCAGTACGACACGACCTCGAGGCCCGTGATGAGCTTCGACCACCCGGAGTCCCGGCAGTTGGCGGATCCACACGGCGACGAACCGGCGCTGCTACGGAAGTAGCGACTGGACGAGCTCGCGCGGCAGGCCGTGCGTCTCGTGCAGGTAGTCGAAGTCGCTCTGGTCGAGCGTCTTCTGGAACCGTTCGTGGCTGATGATCCGGCGCCCGCGCTCCAGCAGGTTCGCGAACCTGATCTCCTCGTCGATCAGGATCCGGCGGACCAGCGTCGGCAGTTCGCCCTGGTGGAAATGCTCGAGAGTGTGCTTGTACAGCTCCATCGGCAGGTCCGAGACGGTGTAGCCGTCGTCGACTCGCCAGAGCAGCGTCAGCACCCGGCGGATCAGCCGGCGCAGCACGTAGCCGCGGCCCGTGTTGGAGGGGTGCACGCCATCGCCGACGATCACCATGCTCGACCGGAGGTGGTCGATGACGATCCGCTGCGACTCCAGGTCCAGCTTCCACAGGCCGGGGACGATCCGCATCCACGGTTCGAACAACGAGGTCTCGTACACCGAGTCCTTGCCCTCGAGCAGCATCGTCAGCCGCTCCAGCCCGAGTCCGGTGTCGATGTTGCGCTGCTGGAGCGGCTCCAGCGAGCCGTCGTCGAACCGGCGGTAGCGCATCATCACGTGGTTCCACACCTCCACCCAGCGGTCGTCGGTGGACGGCGTACCGGTCGGCGTACCGTTGCCCGTCCAGAGGAAGATCTCCGAATCGGGACCGCACGGACCGGTCGGGCCGTTCGACCACCAGTTGTCGTCGGTGGTCAGCTCGATCGGCACGCCGAGCGACTGCCAGGTGCGCAGCGATTCCTGGTCGAGCTCCACCTGGTTGTCACCGCCGAACACGGTCACGTACAGCCGGCCGGGGTCGATGCCGTACCCCTCGGTGAGCAGCTCGTAGCCCCACCGCAGCGTCTGCTCGCTGCCGTAGTCGCCGAGCGACCAGGACCCGAGCATCTCGAACACGGTCAGGTGGGTGCGGTCGCCGACCTCGTCGAGATCGGTGGTCCGCAGGCATCGCTGCACCCCGGTCAGCCGGCGGCCCATCGGATGTGGTTCGCCTTCGAGATAAGGCGTCAGCGGATGCATCCCGGAGGTCGTGAACAGCACCGGGTCACCGGGGCGCGTGATGAGCGACGAGCCCGTGGTGGGCACGTGGCCGCGGTCGGTGAAGAAGTCGATGAAGGTCTTCTGGAGGCTCATTTCTGGATTCCTTTGCGGGTGTGGACCGGAAAGGTGAGCCTGGTTCTGGGCAAAACAAAACCGGCGGACCGTTTCCGGTCGCCGGTGGGTTCGAAGAAGATGTCAGGCAGCGGCAGCCGGAGAGCACGAAGCTCGTACGGCTGCTGCGAGGCGCGACATCTGATGCATGGGACCCAGAGTACACACACTCGCGCGGGGTTTGTCCACGAGGTTGGCGTCACACCTCGAGCAACTGCCGCAGCGTCTGCCCCGATCGTTGCCAGGTCCACTCAGCCGCGACCCACTCACGACCGGCCTTGCCCATCGCCTGGGCCCTGGCCGGATCGGTCAGCAGCTGAACGAGCCGTACGGCGACCGCGACCGGGTTGTACGGATCCACCAGATACCCAGTCTCCCCGTGCCGGACGGTGTCGGAGGCGCCGCCGGAATCGCCGACCAGGACCGGCTTCCCGGTCGCGGCGGCCTCCAGCGAGACGATCCCGAGCGCCTCGGGTTCCAACCCGAACCGCCTCGTCCGGCAAGGCATCGCGAAGACGTCCGCCGCATCGACGTACGGCGGGATGTCGGCCCACGGCACCGCGCCGGTGAAGCGCACCGCGTGTTCCACTCCCATCGTCTTCGCGAGTGCGGTCAGCGGTTCTCGTGCGGGCCCACCGCCGACGAGGAGCAGGACAGCTGTCGGTACTTCGGCCAGAACCCTTGGCCACGCGCGGATCAGCGTGTCCTGGCCCTTGCGAGCTACCAGCCTCGACACGCATGCCACGACCGGAACGCCTTCCAGGCCAAGGCCCTTGCGCACCTGCTCGCCACCACACCCCGGGTAGAACCTGGAGGTATCGACCCCTGGCGTCAGTCTGCGGACTTTCGCCTTATCGGACAGGGCTTTCGTGATCTGTTCCTCGCACCAGTTCGAGACCGTGGTCACCGTGTCGGCCGCATCCCCGATCCGCCGCAACGCCTGCCGGGTCCCCGGTACGCCGGCCCACCAGGTCTCGTGTCCGTGCGTCATGGCGACGATCCGCCGCGCTCCGGCTTTGCGGAGGGCGGGCCCCATCAATCCCAGCGGCGCGGCGGCGCCGAAGAGCACGCGATCCGCCTGATAGCGATGCATCACGTCCACGGCGTGCCGGGTGATGCGTGCCGTCGGCAACAACATCGACGTACGGTCCCGCTCGACCGGAAACGCCAGCCCTGCGTCGTACTGCGTGTCGCCGGGCATCCTCGCGGTGAAGACGACCAAGTCGTCCAGTTGGTCGCACAGCGAGCGGACGAAGGTCTCGATCCCGCCCTGGCGCGGGGGGAAATCGTTGGTGACGACGAGAACGGTCATCGCCGGACCAGCGGCGGGACCACCGATCCGTGCTCGCTCGCCCAGGCCCGGCCCATCGCGATCCGCTCAGGTGGAGTCGGGTGGTTCGCGAACATCCAGTAACGCCAGCGGCTCGGGTTGAGGGCGGAGATGTTCGTGACCGACAACTGATGCTCCATGGCGACGAAGTCCACCGGATCGTTCGTCAGGCGGAGCGAGTGGAAGTCGGCGCGGGCCTCGATCTTGCGGCTCACGAGGTTTTCAACGGGTGCGGACAGCGCAGTACCAGCGGTGATCATTGCCAACAGCAACGCCGTGTGCCGTGGATCGGACATGCGTGCTCCGAGCAACAATCGCAGCAGGACCACCGCGAAGGCTGCTCCCAGTGCGCCGATGAAGGTGCCGTGGAGTACGTCGCCCTCGGCCGCGTGGCCCAACTCGTGCGCGACGACGAGCCGCACTTGCGCCGGCGGGGCGTCCTTGAGCAGCGTGTCGTACACGACCAGCCTTCGGGTCGATCCGAAGCCGGAGACGTAGGCGTTGAGGGACGTGGTCCGCTTGGAGGCATCCGCCACCAGGACATCCTTGACCGGTACGCCGTCCTGCTTGGCCAACTGGAGGAGTTCGTCGCGCTGCGCGCCGGGTGCCAGCGAGGTGAAGTCGTTGAAGCGCGGCTCCACCAGGACGGGATAGGCGAAGGAGATACCGAGCACCAGGACCGCGCCGGCGATCGCGGCCGACGCCCACCACCAGTTCCGCCAGCGCCGTGCCAGCGCGACCAGGCCGAGCGCGATCGCGATCAGCACGATTGCCATCAGCAACCAGTTGACCGCGCGGTCGCGGATCCACAGTCCCCAGTCCTGGGTCGACAGCCCGTACTTCCGGGCGACTCGCTCGGCCATCACGTCGGTCGGTACGGTCACCAGGCCGGCCAGTAGTCCCAACCCGGCCACGAGAACCGGCACCGCGTAGTACCAGCGGAGCTTGATCGCGTCGTACAGGCGGCGGCCGAGCGGGCTGAAGCCGATGACGAGCGGGACGAGGAGCGAGAGTACCCAGGAAGCGGTCGACCAGGGCAAGAGCTCGTGCCGGAACTGGTTCTGCCGGTCGATCTCGGCCGTGGTGAAGTCGAGCGTCGCGTCCGGTTTCGGCAGGTCGATCAGGTGCCAGGGCGTGGTCGTGACGATCACGGCGATCAGGGCGGCGGCCAGCACCACCGCGACTACCCGGGGTACGGCGTTTCGCACCGGTCCGGGCGCCGGCTCAGACACCGGCGAGCCTCTGCAGGTACTTCTGCCAGTCGGCGACGAACTGCTGTTCCGTCGTACCGAGCACCGAACGGAACGCGTCGGTCAGGCCGGTCGGGCTCTTCGAGGTGTGCACGGCCCGGTAGAACTTCACCAGTTTCGCCTGCCCCTCGCGCTCGCCGATCAGCCGGCAGGCCAGCCAGGCCGCCTCGTACGACTGGGCCAGGTCCGTCGACGAGGCGGAGAACGCCTCCGGCGGCGGCAGCCCCTTCGGCACCTTGCCGGCCCGGATCGCCTTGAACAACTCCTTCGCCGCCGACTCGTCCTGGACGGACACGGCGGTGAAGGCCACGTAGTCGGCGAACCCCTCGGCCAGCCACAGCGGCACCGGCGAGGCGGTCGCCGTCGAGGCGACGTGGGTGGTCTCGTGCGTCAGGACGATCCTGCGACCCTGCTTGCCCAGTTCCTCGAACAGCTTCGGGTTGGCGACGATCCGCACCGGCGCGCCCGCCTGCGGCGTGTCGAGCTCGGCCATCGTCACCGCGGCGATCTGCGTGTAGGTGCCCGGCTGCGCGCCGAGCACCGACTCCATCTCGGCTTGCTTGGCCGGCAGGTAGATGACGGTCTTCTGCCGCCAGTTCTTGCCCCACACCCTGCTGACCGACTCGACCGCCTTGTCAGCCACGGTGGCGTAGTCGTCCGCGTTCGCCTGCGAGTTGAGGCTGATCACCAGACTGTGCGTGCCCTTGGCGACGTCGATCGCGCCGAGCGCCCAGATCGGCCGCCGCTGACCGGCGACGAACCGTTCGCTGAACGACGCGGCGTACGTCGTACCGGCTCTGGTGACGAAAGTGACCGGCATCGTCTCGCGAGCAGGCTTCGCGTCGTACCCGGTGAGCTGCCAGGACACCTCGACCTGCGCGAGCCAGGATTCGGTGCCGCCGAGGGCGCTCTTGCGGTCCGGTTCGAGCGCGGCCGGGTCGTCACTGACGTAGCGCAACTGGAAGGTGGCCAGCGGCAACTTTCCGAGATTGTTGAAGACCGTCCGGGCCTGGTCGTCGAACGCCTTCGCCTGCGGGTCGATCGCGCTCATGAACGTCCCGCGGCTGTCTGTCTTGACGGCGTCGGCCATCCGCTGCAGCACCGCCTCGCCCTCGACGGCGCGACGTACACCCTCGGCCGCGTCATCCGGTGACTGACTCTGGCTCGGTACGCCGTTGTGGCCGTGCGCGCCGCCCGGCTCCGCGGGAGCGTTGGCGACGTTGCGGAGGCCGGCGTACCCGGCACCGGCGACCACGACAACTGCCATGCCGAGCGCGACCCGCTTCAGAAGTGCGGGTGAGAGGTTGGCCGGGAGTTTGAGGTTGCCAGGCTTGAGGTTGCTGAGCTTCGTCAGCCTGAGGCTGCCGAGCAGAGGCGCGCCGCCGCCTGCGGCGTGCTGGGCCGGGATCAGGATCGTGGTCTGGTCCGACACCGGCTTCGCGGGCTGAGGGGTCGGCGGATCGGCCGGCCTGGTGCCGCCTTTTTCGTCGATCACCTCGGCCCCTCGCTACTCAGCTGCCCCCGTCCGGGGCATCACTCTAATGTCCCAGGGATCATCTGCCGTTCCGGACAGTGAAGCACTCGGCCGGTGACATGACTCGGCTCCGGGGACCTGCCCCGGAGCCGACGATCATGTCAGAGGTGCGGATCAGCCCGGGCGGACCGCGCCGGTGTAGCCGCTCATGTAGTCGACGTCGTTGATCTGGACCGGCTTGCCCGGGCGGGGTGCGTGCACCATCTTGCCGTTGCCGATGTACATCCCGACGTGGTGGATGGGGCTGCCGAAGAAGACCAGGTCACCGGGCATCAGGTTGGACCGGCTGACGCGGCGACCCTCGCCGTACTGCGCCGCGGAGGAGTGCGACAGCGAGACGCCGGCCTTGCCCCAGGCGTACATCGTCAGGCCGGAGCAGTCGAACGAACTCGGACCGTCGGCGCCCCAGACGTAGCTGTCGCCCTGTTGGTCCAGCGCCGCCTGGACGGCGATGCCGGCGCGGCCGCTGACCGGCACGTTCGGCAGGTTGTCGTCCATCCGGCCCTTGTCGCGGCTCGGGCGCTTGGCGCGGGCGTCGTTGGCTTCCTTCTCGTTCTCCGCCTGGATCCGGGCGCGATCGGCGTCGCTGAGCTTGCCGAGCACCTTCTCCGCGGCGTCGAGGTTCGCCTGGAGCTGCTTCTTCAGACCTTCTTGCTGCGCCTTCACGGCCTGCAGCGCGGCGAGCTCGCTCTGCTCGCTGGCCTGCAGGTCGGACAGCTTGCCCTGGGCGTCCTGGAACTTGCGGAGCGCCGAGTTCTGCTGGCCGGCGAACGCCTGCGCGGTGGAGGCCTGGCTGAGGAACTGGTCGGGGTTCGTCGACAGCAGCAACTGCGCCGTCGTGGACATCCCGGACGTCTGGTAGCCGGCGACCGCGAGGGACCCGATCTGCCGCTTGACCGCATCGACCTGGACCTGCTGCTTGGCGATCCCGGCCTGCAGTGCCTTCACCTTGGCCTGCTGCGCGGAGATCTTGCCGCGGAGCTCGTTGGCCGCCTCACCGGCGACCTCGGCCTTCTCCTGCAGATCCGCTACCTGGGCCTTCGCCTGCGCCAAAGTCGGCTTCGGGTCCGCGTCCGCGGCTCCCTGAATGAACAGCACACCAGCGGCTACAGCGGTGGTGGTGATGGCGGCGAGGGCAATACCTCTGGTGCGGTTAAAGCGGCCGGTGGACACAGCCTGGTCGGTCCCTTCCTGTGCTGACGCCGTCCCCGTCGACCGCGCCTGGTTCTCGCTGGGAGTCCTACCGCTGTAACTCCCGAACGACCCGGCGGGTCACACCTCGGCTAGTCGCTGCCCGGCCGGTCTGGTCAACCGGCACGCTGGGGCAACGAGAGGTAACAGTAGTAACCGATTCGTGACCGATGCAATTCGCCCCTCTGGTTTGATCCAAACTTAACGTCCGGAAAGCCCTTCCAGCGCAGCTCTCAGACGGCGTCGGCAGCCGGATCCCCTTCCGCAGCAGCGTTTGGCTCGACGCTACTGACGGCATGCACCAAACGCAGGGGCGGAACCAGCCCGGACTCGGCCAGCACGCCGAGGGCGGCGAGCTCCTCGTCGTCCACCCGGATCGAACTCTGCTCGGGCGGCATCCCGAGCAGCACCGTGACCACGCAGTCACGGCACCCCGGACCTCTCATCACACACGCGTCGCAGTCGATCAGCACAACGTCCTCCAAAGTGGGGAAGCACCCGGACTTGCACCCGGCTGAAAAGGACGCTAGAGGGCCCCTCCGACACTTTCCCGCCCCAACCCGTTGCCCCCTCCCCCAAATGGGCGTACCGACGGACAGTAGGTAGCGCGCAACTCCAAGGATTTACCGCGCCGATCCGGGGTTTTCAGCCTCAGCCCAGCCCGAGCACACCGCCGTACGGGTGACACCTCCTGTCCGTCGGTACATCGGCCGATCGCAACGCCCAAGCCACCTCGTACTACGGAGCGCTCACATCCCCGCCAGACGCTGCGCCAGCGCGCGCCGGATCGTGGCGACGACCCAGTCCGGGTTCGACAGCACCTGCTCGTAGGTGAACCTGAGGACCAGCCAGCCCGCCGCCACCAGTTCGTCGTACCGCCGGCAGTCAGCCGCGAACTCACTCCGGCCCCCATGGAACTGGTATCCATCAGCCTCGATCGCAAGCCGCGCCTGCCGGTGACCGAGATCGACCCGGGCCCGGAACGGACCCGCCTCGACAACCACCTGCGGCTCGAATCCCTCGATCCCGGCATCCAGTAACACCGCCCGCAGGACGGACTCGAGGAAACTGCCGGCCCACGCGTGCGCCACGCCCGCGATTCGGCGAGCGTTCGGAGTTCCAGGGCCCCGCATTCGTGTCGCTGCCGCCACCAGGTCCGAACGGTGGATGCTCGTTCTGGCGAGCGCGGCGTCGGCCACGGCCAGTGCTTCGGCGAACGGAAGGATCCGCGCGCAGTCGAGGACGGTGCGTGTGACTGAAGTCGTCCGGCCGGGGATATCGCCCGGATCGATCTCTGCCCAGTGGAGGACCGCCGGCGGGCCCGGGCGTGAATGCCTGTTGGGCGGGACAGTGACGTGCGGCAGTTCTGGTGGGGTGAGGAGCGGGAGGCCCCAGTACTCCGCTGCGCTCAGGTGCGACAGGACCCCGTCGTAGGCGATGGCGACCCGTTGAGCCGCGAACAGTCCGGACCGCACGTAGATGCCGCGGGCAACCCGCTCGATCACGCCGAACTTGACCGCCTTGGCGACCGCGCGACGAGAACTGCCCGCCACCAACTCGCCGAAGGTTGCCAGCCCACCGTTTCGCGCGAGTACCTGCGTCACCGCCTCCATCGGCAAACCTTGCCTGGTGACGGCCGATCGGCGTCGAGCGTTGTCCACAAGCGCGTACCGACGGACAGGAGGTGTCCCTCGCCACTGGCTACGGCCCAGGCTCAGCGGCCGCCTTGCGGGCCGCAGTACGGCCGGATCTCCTGTCCGTCGGTACGCCGCCGGGCAGCCCGAGGCCGGATGAGCGCGGCGGACCGGCGTACCGGGGGGCGGCGTACTGGCGTGTTGGGTGGGTCAGGGGCGGGTTATGCGGCTCAGGAGGGTTTTGGCGGAGAGGGCTCGGGCGCCCATGGTGATGGTGCTGTCGGCTACTTCGCGGTCGGTGGAGACGACTACGACGGGGCGGCCTGGGGGTTCTGCGCGGACCAACTGGCGGATGACCTCGTCGGCGATGACGCCGGCGGGGCTGAAGCGGACGCGTACGCCGCGGGGTGGGGTCAGCTGGACGGGTCCGGAGAGTTCGGCGCCGTCGAACACCACCGTGACCTCGATCCGCCGTTGCGCCACCAGCGCCCCGAGCGCGGTGACGAGGCGTTGCCGCTGGGAGTGGAGCGGAGAGTTCGGCCAGGCCGTCTTGGTGACGTTGTAGCCGTCGATGATCAGGTGCACCTGCGGAAGCGCCAGGAGCTCGTCGAAGAGCGCCGGATCGTCCTCCGGCGCGGAACGGCCGACCGGAGAGGCGGACGGCTCCACACCGGCAACGGTGTCAGCTGGGCGGAGGTCTCCCCCGGGCGGCAGCGCCAGTTCGCGACGGAGTCCTCCCGCGGCCTCGACCAAGGTGTCCAGCAGCAGGCGCGTCCTGGTCGAGATGAGCTCGCGCTCTTGTCCCGCAGTACGGCGGGCAGCGTGTTCGACCGCCTCCAGTTCGGTGATGCGGGCCCGGAGTTTGCGCAGCTCACGGTCGACTTCGGCGCGGGCCGCGTCGACGCGTTCGTCGGCCGTGTTCGCCTCGACGGTGCGCAGTTCGAGCTCGCCTTGCAGGCCGGTGATCCGCTGGCGCGCCTCGTTCAGCTTGCGGCGGAGCGTGACATTCTCGGCCTTGAGGTCGGTGACCTGCTCGCGCAAACGTTCCCGCACCTGCCGGGTCTCGGTCCGGGCCTGGTCGAGTTGCTCGCTGAGCCGGTGCACCGCCTCGTCGTCGTGCTTCGGCTGCTCGGCCGGAAGCTGGGCGGCGTCTGCGACCCGCTGCTCCCAATCGACCGGCCGAAGCAGGTACGCGAGCGCGGCGACTTCCACCGGCTCGGCCGCGGGCACCGGGATTCCCTCGGCGACCGGGTCGCCCAGCTCGGGGTGCTCACGCCGTACCTCGAACGCGATCAGCCGGCGGAAATGCTCGTCGGTGTCGAGGATCGGGCCGAGTACGGACGCCGAGAGCTTCGCGCGCTTGCCGGGCGCGAAACTGGCGAACCGCCGCAGCGGGGGTGGGATGTCGGTCGCGGGCAGCTGACCCAGAGCCTGGGCGGCGAGGGTGAGAACCCGTTGCCGCACCGGTTCGGGCAAGGTGGTGGCAGCGGAGCTCGCGGCGGCGCCGGCCTCAGCCACCGGTCCGCAGTCCGGCCGGAACGGCTGCCTGGCTCCGCCAGTGACGCAGACCACAACGCCCGGGCCGGAAGCCCGGATTCGCGGTGATCGCTTGTGTACGCATACTGAGAGCCTAGTCGGTCCGCGTGCGTGTCACCTGGGGAATTGTCGGTGGGGCCTTCTAGCGTCTTGGCCATGAGCAGCCCATCGCCGGATCACGCCGCTGCCCCGGCGCCCGCGCCGGTCATGCCGATCCGTGGTGTGCAACCGAGTTTCGACGACCTCGGTACGCCGTTGCGCGACGTCACCTTCTGCGTGGTCGACCTGGAGACCACCGGTGGCGCGCCGGGCGCTTCGGGGATCACCGAGATCGGCGCGGTCAAGGTTCGCGGCGGCGAGGTGCTCGGGGAGTTCCAGACGCTGGTGAATCCGGCCGAGCCGATCCCGCCCTTCATCGCCGTACTGACCGGCATCACCGACCTGATGGTTGCCTCGTCGCCGCGGATCGACTCGGTGCTGCCCGCGTTCCTGGAGTTCGCCCGCGGCTGCGTGATGGTGGCTCACAACGCGCCGTTCGACATGGGTTTCCTGAAGCACGACAGCCAGATCCACGGCTATGACTGGCCCGACTTCGCCGTCGTCGACACCGCCTTGCTGGCCCGCCGGGTGATCACGCCCGACGAGGCGCCGAACTGCAAACTCGGCACGCTCGCGAAGTTGTTCCGGGCAACCACCACGCCGAATCACCGCGCCCTGTCCGACGCCCGGGCGACCGTCGACGTGCTGCACGGTTTGTTCGAGCGGGTCGGCTCCCTCGGCGTACAGACCCTGGAAGACCTGCAGACGTACTCCGCCCGCGTGGCGCCGCAGGTCCGCGCGAAGCGGCATCTGGCCGAGTCGTTGCCGCACGCACCTGGTGTCTACCTGTTCACCGACGACCGCGGCGAGGTCCTGTACGTCGGGAAGTCGAAGGACCTGCGCACCCGCGTCCGGTCGTACTTCACCGCCTCCGAGACCCGCACCAGGATCGGCGAGATGATCGGGATCGCCACCGGGGTCCGCGGCATCGAGTGCGGGACGGCGCTGGAGGCCGAGATCCGCGAGCTCCGGCTGATCGCGGAACACAAACCGCGGTACAACCGGCGCTCGAAGTTCCCCGAGCGGCAGCACTGGCTGAAGGTGACCGTCGAGCCGTTCCCGCGGCTGTCGCTGGTGAAGCAGGTGCGCGACGACGACGCCGGGTATCTCGGGCCGTTCAGTTCGCGGAAGACGGCCGAGCGGGCGATGGCGGCGCTGCACGAGGCGTTCCCGATCCGCCAGTGCACGGTCCGGATGTCGCGCACGCCGTCCGTCTCGCCGTGTGTGCTGGCCGAGATGGGTCGGTGTGTGGCGCCCTGCGACGGGCGGATCTCAGCGGATTCGTACGGCGAATTCGTCACCGCGCTGCGCTCGGCGCTGACCGTCGACCCGGCGCCCGTCGTCGAGGCGCTGGATCGCCGCATCGACGTACTGTCGGCCGACGAGCGGTTCGAGGACGCGGCCGTGCATCGTGATCGGCTCAGCGCGTTCGTCCGGAGCAGCGCGAAGATGCAGCGGATGTCGTCTCTGACGGGGTGCGCGGAGATCTGCGCGGCCCGGCGTACGGACGACGGCGGCTGGGAGTTGCACGTGATCCGCCGGGGGCGGCTGGCGGCGGCGGGGATCAGCCCGCGCGGGACGGATCCCCGGAAGTACCTGGAGATGCTGCGCGCCTCGGCCGAGACGGTCCTGCCCGGAATCGGACCGGTGGCGAGCGCCTCACCGGAGGAGATCGAGCTCGTACTGCGCTGGCTCGACTCCCCCGACATCCGCCTGGTCGAGATGGACGGCACCTGGACCTGCCCGATCAGCGGCGCCGGCCGGCACGTGAGCCGCCTCGACAACTCGTACTCCGAAGACCACCACCACCCGAGCGAACGCCGCCGCCGCATGCGCCCCCTCGGAGCCACCCGCGCCGGCTGAGCGCCCATCGCAGTACGGCTCCACCGAGCAGCGCGACTGGGTCGGCCGAGCGGCACATCGGGGTTGGTTGAGCGGCGCGATCGGGGTTGATCGAGCGGCGCGCTCTGAGTTGGTTGAGCGGGCGCGATCGGGGTTGGGTGAGCGGGGCGCATTATGCTGCAGCGGCAGGTTTCGAGGTTCTGGTTCCGGGGTTCCGGGTTCGAGGAGAGGACGACATGGTCACCGCGATCGTGTTCATCAAGGCCGACGTCGCACGCATTCCCGAGGTCGCCGAACAGGTGGCGGCGATCGACGGCGTCAGCGAGGTGTACTCCGTGACCGGCGGGCTCGACCTGATCGCGATGATCCGGGTCGCCCACCACGACGACCTGGCGACCGTGATCCCCGACCACGTGAACCGGGTGCCCGGCGTCCTGAGCACCGAGACGCACATCGCGTTCCGCACCTACTCCACCCACGACCTCGAGGCGGCCTTCAGTCTGGGCCAGGAGGACGGCGTCTGAGGGCCGGAAATCCGCCCCTTCCTGACACGAGCTGAAGTTACGGTGAACCCATGAGCAACCCTCCCGCGGGCTGGTATCCGGACCCCACCGGACAGGCCAACACCATCCGCTGGTGGAACGGGACGCAGTGGACCAACAAAACCGAAACCGAGGTCCCCACCGAAACACCCGCCGCATCACCTGCCGCCGAGAGCAAGCCAAGCACCTCCGCGAGCACCTCAACCGGCGCGGACGGCTCAGACGGCCCGTCCCCGGACAGTACGACGAACGCCGCCGCTGGTGTCACCCCGGATCAGGCGACGTCCGGCTCTGCTCCTGAGCCACTTCAGGCGATCTCAGGCGGAGCCGCCGGCGCAGGCGAGGCGATCGCCGGGAACGCGGGTGGATCGGCCACGGCTCAGACGAGTTCGGATGAGGCTGGCTCTGGTGAGAGTGCGGCTGCTGCGGCTGCCGCGGCTGCTGCGGAGAAGGTGAGTGCGGCGGAGAAGGCGAAGGCGACTTGGACTCAGGTGCCGCCAGTGCCAGTGCCCGCCAACCATTGGACTCAGCAGCCCGCCCGCCCGTTCGATCCGAACGCCAAACCGTCAGCCAGCGCAGCAGCAGCCTCTGACAGTGCGGGCGAGGACGCGCCGGAGGGCCGGTGGAAACTCAAGCTGGCCGAACCTGTGCGCAGTACGTCCGATGACGACTCCGAGTCGAAAGGCGATAGCCAGGCTCGGGGGAACGGCGTAGGTGAGGTGGCCGCGACAGCTGGCAGCGGCGCCGGGGCTCCTGCTGACGCCGCGGGCAACGGCGACGGAAGCGCGTCAGGCCACGACGATGGTGACGGTGATGGTCAGGCGACCGTGGTTGCGGGTTCGTGGGCGCGGAGCGGCGGTGACCAGGAATCGCAGACGCAGGAATGGGCACCGACGAGCTGGACCGTGCGACCGACTCAGGTCAACACCGGCGAAGGCTGGAACGCGGGCACGCAGCAGAGCACGAATGGCGGCTGGCAAACAGCAGGCAGTACGCCGTGGCAAACAACCGGTGCTCAGGCAGGCGATTCCGACAACAACACCCCACAGATTGCCGGAGTCTGGCAGCCCAACGCCACAAGCCAGGAAGCCGAAGCACAAGGCAACGAGACAGCTGGCGGCACCGGGGCCTGGGGCAACAACCAGAGCACCGACGCAGAAGCCGGCACCGCAACCTGGCAAGCGAAAGACACCAACCAAGTCGGCGATGCCGCCGAAACCCAAGGCGACACAACGCAGAGTGGTACCGGAGGTTGGGGCAACGTTGCGGCGGGGCAGGGCGCTGAAGGCACCGGCGACGGCGGGCAAGCCGGCCCGTGGCAGGCCACCACTGCCGAGCAAGGCGCTGGGAGCACCGGCGACGGTGGGCAGGCTGGGCTCTGGCAGGCGACCACTGCCGAGCAGGGCGCTGGGGGCACCGGCGACGGCGGGCAGGCTGGGCTGTGGCAGGCGACCACTGCGGGGCAGGGCGCTGGGGGCACCGGCGACGGCGGGCAGGCTGGGCTGTGGCAGGCGACCACTGCGGGGCAGGGCGCTGGGGGCACCGGCGACGGCGGACAGGCTGGGCTGTGGCAGGGGGCTGCTGGCGGGCAGGGTGGGGGCGCGCAGGGCGGCGTACAGGGTGGCGTCGCGTGGGGCGGCGGTGCTGCGGAGAGTGGTGGCGGGAGCGGCGAGGACGGGAAGCTCGGTCTGTGGCAGCCGGTTGCTGGTGAACAGGGCGATGCGGCGCAGGGCGGCGTACAAGGTGGCGCTGGAGGTTGGGGCAGCAACGCTGCAGGGCAAGGTGCTGGGGGCACCGGCGACAGCGGGCAGAGTGGCTTGTGGCAGGGGGCTGCTGGGGAGCAGAGCGGTGTGCAGGGTGGCGAATGGCAGGGCGGGCAGGTGGCTCTGCAGGGGGGCGGGCAGTGGCAGGGTGGGGCAACTCAGACGGCTACTGCTTGGCAGCAAGGTGGGGGTGGGCAGTGGAGTGGCGGGGACGAGGCGGACAAGGGGTCGGGGCGTAAGGGCGGCGGGTCTCGTGGTGCTGGTGGGTCGGGTGCCGGGGGCAACAAGACGACAATTGTGATTGCGGCGGCGGTGGGGTTGGTACTCATCGTCGTGGCGGCGGTGTTCTTCATCTTGAAGGATCGCAACGACAACACCGCCGACCCGAGCACGTCGCCGACCGCTCCGGTGTCGACCGGGCCGACCAGCGGTACCTCGGATCCGACGTCGGCGCCGACCTCCGCGCCGACCTCGGCGCCCACGTCGCAGCCGACGAGCCAGCCGACCGGACCGCAGAGCAGCATTTCTCCCGGTCAGTCCAAGAACCCCAAGCTGCACGAGGGTTCGCGGATCGCGTCGGACGCGATCTCGTTCCCGCGGCTCAGGCCGCCGTGGTCGGACCGCAAGCGGCTGGTACCGCAACTGCTCAACTCCAGCGGCCAGTACGTGCTGCTGCAAGAGAACTTTGACGGCAAGAACGACTGGTACGCCGACGTCTTCGTCGGCGCGCTCGGTACGGCGACCCTGTTCAACGGGAACACGCAGGCGACCGCTTCGGATTTGTCGTTCCAGATCCAGAGTTCGATGTACGGCGACATCCCGGTGACGTTCAAGCCGCTGCGGAACGGACCGGTGAAGCGGACGGGCAAGCCCGGCTGGTACTACCAGCAGTCGGTCACGGTGAACTCGCCGAAGATCACCGCGAAGGTGCTGACGCTGACGGTCGCCGTCTTCGACCTCGGTGACGGAACCGCAGTCGCGTACATCAGCGACATCCCCACGAACCGGCCGGACCTGAGGACGGCCGAGAGCCAGGTCTACAAGGGAATCAACGTTGGCTGAGAACGAGACCCCGCAACCGCCCCAGCGCCCTCCGGCGAGGCACAGCGCACCCCCGCGCCCCGCCACGCCGCCCGGCCCTCCCAACCCCCACCAGGAGCAAGCCCTCCCCGACCCCCGATTCCCCACCAACCCACCTGCGGGTGACCCCCGCACACCCCAAGGCACACCGCCCGCTGACGCTGTCTCGCCACGTCCGACACCCGACCCGCTGTCGTCGACTCCGTCGTCAGCCCCACGGTCCTCGGATCCCCTGGCGAGTCCGCGGTACCCCGCTCCCCCGCCGGATTCCCTGGCGAGTCCGCGGTCTTCCGCTCCCCCGTCGGATGCCCTGGCGAGTCCGCGGTCTCCCGCTCCCCCGCCGGATCGCCTGGTGAGTTCGCGGCCTCCGTCGTCGTCGGATGCGCTGTCGGGGCCGTCGGTGGGTTCGAGTTTGGCGGATGCGTTGTCGTCGGATGCGTTGTCGGGCGGCGCGTCGGTGGGTGATCCGTTGGGCGGGCAGTCGCGCGCGCCGGCGCCGCCTCCTCCGCCGCCTTCCATGTCCGCTGATCAACCGCAGGCCCGACCGACTCAGGCAGTCCCTGGGCAGCAGCCACAAGCGCCGGTTGGACAACCGCAGCACCAGGTAGGTCGGCCGCAGCCACGCCCGGATCAGCTGCGCGGGCAGCAGCCGCAGTTTCCTGCTGCGCAAGGACACCCGCCACAAGGTGGGTCTACGCAAGGACGCCCGGCACAAGGTGGACCTGCGCAAGGACGCCCGGCACAAGATGGACCTGCGCAAGGTGGACCTGCGCAAGGACGCCCGCCGCAAGGTGGACCAGGGCAACAACTGCCGCCACAAGGTGGTCCGCAGCCGCAGTACTGGCCGGGGCCGCAAGGTGGCGGGCAGCCGGTGCAGGGATTTGGACCGCAAGGCGGCCCGCCGCAGTACGGGCCTGGGCACCAGCAGGGCTGGCAGCCGCCGCATGCACCGACACAACAGGGTGGCGGCCAGCCGCCGCACGGACCGACACAACAGGGTGGCGGCCAAGCGCCGCACGCACCGACACAACAGGGTGGCGGCCAGCCGCCACGCGGGCCGATGCAGCAGGGTGGCGGGCCGGCGCAGTACGGGCAGCCGCAGTACGGGCCTGGGCCGCAGGGTGGTGGGCAGCCGCAGTACTGGGCTGGGGCGCAAGGTGCTCCGCAACCGCAGTACGGGGTGCAAGCGGGCGTCGAGGCCGATGAAGAGTACGGCGTGGTTGGGCGTCGACGGAAGCCAACTGGTGGGCCGGATTCGACGCGGACGCCTCGGTTGGTCGGGGCGGCGTTGCTGGTGGTGGTCGCGCTGCTGACCGCCCTCTGGAGCGTGAACTGGATCTGGAGCAAGGCCGACGCCGTCACGCCCGTCGCGGTGCCGTCGGCGAAGCAGACGCCGTTGAAGACGGTGAATCCGTCGGCCAGCCCGTCGCCGACGCCGCCGCCGGTCGGCAAGGTGGTCGGCTCCAATATTGTTGCCTTCAACAACGACACGATGCCGCTGATGAGTTCGCAGTGGAGCGACAACTTCGACCGCAGCGGGATGCTCGGCGGCGCCGCCACCTGGCTGACCGTGCACGCCAAGTACGACGGCAAGGGCACCTGGGGCAACTTCGTGTCCTTCGGCCAACTCCCCAAGGACGTCCCGTACAGCAACACTCCGGCCGGCCTCAAAGCCGCGGCCCAGTCGGCCGGCGGCATGGCACTGACCCGGTTGTACGACGCCAACACCAAGCCGTACGCCGTCACCCACCGCCCGATCACCGTCGCCGGCCACCCCGGCCACGAGATCACCGCCCGGATTCCGGTGAAGGTGCCGAAGCTGAAGGAGACGTACTCCGTCATCCTGATCGCGGTGATCGACCGCGGTGACGGTACGGCGGCCGTCTCGATCGGCGACATCGCCGGCTCGACCCCGCAATGGTTGCCGGTCTGGCGAAGCCGCGTCGCCCAGATCAAGATCAACGGCTGAGAAGCAGAACAGCCGCCCGCTCCCTCAAGGGACGCGGGCGGCTGTTCTCAAGAGAAACCTCAGCGCACCTCGGCGCAAGCGGCGATCCACCGATCCAGCAGCGCCTTCGCCGCACCGGAGTCGATCGACTCGATCGCCCGGTCCATCCCGGCGCGGATCCGGGAAACCAACGGCCCGGTGCTGCCGTCGTGCGCAGCCAGCGCGGCACCGGCATTGAGCAGTACGACGTCGCGCACGGCTCCGCGTTCACCGTCGAGCAGCGCCCGGACCACCTTCGCGTTGTACGTCGCGTCGGCACCCTTCAACGCCCCGGCGGGGACCGGCTCGATCCCCAGCTCCCGCGGGTCCAGCGCCTCGGGCCCTTCCACCACACCACGTCCGACCGTCCACACCTGCGACGTCGTCATCGTGGTCAGCTCGTCGAGCCCGTCGTCACCGTGGAACACCAGCGCGTCGATCCCCCGCCGAGCCAGTACGCCGGCCATCAGACCCGCGATTCGCGAATCCCCGACCCCCACGGCCTGCGCCGAAGGGTTGCCCGGATTCGCCAACGGGCCAAGGAAGTTGAACGTCGTCGGCACGCCCAGCTCACGACGCGGTACGGCGGCATGCCGCAAGGCGGGGTGGAACGCCGGCGCGAAGCAGAACGTGATCCCGGCCAACTCCCCCACAGCGGCCACCTGGGACGCGGTCAGGTCCAGCGGAATCCCGAGCTCTTCCAGTACGTCGGCCGCGCCGCAGGCCGAGGAAGCAGCCCGGTTGCCGTGCTTCAGTACCTTCGCGCCCGCGCCGGCCGCGACGATCGCGGACATCGTGGAAATGTTCACAGTGTGCGCTTGGTCACCACCGGTACCGACGACGTCCAGCGTCCGGCCCGGTACGTCGATCCGGGTGGCGAAGTCGCGCATGGTCGCCACCAGGCCCTCGACCTCAACGACGGTCTCGCCCTTGGACCGCAAGGCGATCACGAATCCGGCCAGCTGCGCCGGAGAGGCCGCGCCGGACAGGATCTGCTCCATCGCCCAGGCGGTCGCCGACGCGTCGAGATCCTCGTGACGCAGCAGCGGATTGAGTACCTGCGGCCAGGTGTACGAGCGTGCCGTAGTACCGGCAGTCATCGCCGGCGGGTCAGGTCGTCGCGGGGAGCTTGGCGGCGCGCGCCCGGAGCAGCTCCGCGGCCGCCTCGGCCAGCTTGATCGGGTCGATCGGGTGCGCCACGGCCGCCTCGGCGCGCGACCAGGTCGCCAGCCACGCGTCCTGCGGGCGGCCGATCAGGACGAGCACCGGCGGGCACCGGAAGATCTCGTCCTTCAGCTGACGGGCGATCCCCATCCCACCGGCGGGAACGGCCTCGCCGTCCAGGATCGCCAGGTCGACGCCGCCGGCGTCCATGGCCTTGATCACCGCGGGCTCGGTGGCGCACTCGAGGTACTCGAGCTCGGGCAGATCGGCCGCGGGCCGCTTGCCCAACGCCAGCCGGACGGACTCCCGCGTCGTACGGTCGTCGCTGTAGACCAGCACCTTCAGCGGACGCTCTGAGCTCATCGATTCATCCCAAGCTGTGTGTCTGTGACGAGTGGACGTGAAACCAACACGGCGAATGCTACCGGGGACCCTGCTCGGCCCTGCGCGCCTGTTCCTCCAACCGGTCCAGCCGGCGGTCCTCGCGCTTGGCTTCGCGCTGCGACTGCTTCACCCACTGGACGAAAAGGACCGCGAAGAAGACGATTCCGACGATGTCGCCGGAGCCCCACAGAAGACCGCCCGCGATGTACTGGTCACGCAGAGGTGACGGCGGCCAGCTCCGGCCGAAGCTGGTGTACCAGTCCTCCGCGATCAGCTTGTTCGCCGACATGATCGTGATGCCGAGGAACGCGTGGAACGGCAGCGTCAGGAACGTGAGCATCAACCGGAACGGGTAGATCACCCGGCCGGGGACCGGATCGAGGCCGAGCAGCGGCCAGAAGAACAACGATCCGACCACAATGAAGTGGAAGTGCAGAAGATCGTGCAGCACGGCCGAGCGCAGCGTCGCGTCGTACCAGCCGCTGAAATAGAGCACCCAGGGGCTCAGAACGAAGAGCGTGAAGCCGATCAGCGGGAAGCAGAGCACCTTCGCCAACCGGGAATGCAATACGGAGAGCAACCATTTCCGCGGGTTGGCGGGAAGGGTGCGGAGGGCAAGCGTCACGGGTGCCCCGAGCGCCATCGCCAACGGAGTGAGCATCGACAGGATCATGTGCTGGGCCATGTGAACGCTGATCAGGACCGTGTCGTAGGTGCCCAGAGCGGACTGGGTGGCGATCACGGCACTGCCGAGGCCGAGTCCGACGAAGGCGAGAGTGCGGCTCACCGGCCACTTGTCGCCCCGCGCGCGAAGGCGGCGTACGCCGTACAGGTAGAGGCCGCCGACAACGATGATCACTGCGAGTAACACCGGCTCGAAGGTCCACGCCGTCAGCAGTCGCGACGGCGTGAACGGCGCGATCTGGTCGCCTGGTCCGGCATGGAGGGGAAGCACGGTTCCACAGTAGAAAGATGTTGTGACCGACATGCATGGGGGTGGGCGTGCTGTCGGATCCCCGGACCGACATAATGACGCCGTGGCCACTGCAACCGCGCTCCCAGCGTCCCGTGAACACGGACACCATGACCGTCCCAGCATGGTCAGTGTCGGCACGATCGTCTGGCTCTCGAGCGAACTGATGTTCTTCGCCGCCCTGTTCGCGGCCTACTTCACGATCCGGTCCGTGACGACCGCCGCGGCGGCAGCGGGGACCGAGTCCCTGTGGGAAGCGTCGACCGCGATGCTGAACGTGCCGTTCGCCTCGGTGAACACGTTCATCCTGGTCGCGTCGTCGTTCACCTGCCAGGCCGGCGTCTTCGCCGCCGAGCACGGCAAGGTCGGACGCACCGGCGCCCTGGCGAACATCCGCTCCTGGGGTATGCGTGAGTGGTTCATCCTCACCTACCTGATGGGCGCGGTGTTCATCGCGGGCCAGGTGACGGAGTACGCCAAGCTGGTCCACGAGGGCGTGACGATCGCGTCGTCGCCGTACGGATCGGTCTTCTACCTGACCACCGGGTTCCACGGTCTGCACGTGACCGGCGGTCTCATCGCTTTCGTGTTCGTCCTCGCCAGGACGTACATGGCACGCAAGTTCACCCACGAACAGGCCGTCTCCGCGATCGTCGTGTCGTACTACTGGCACTTCGTCGACGTGGTCTGGATCGCCCTGTTCGCGACCATCTACCTGCTCAAATGAGTGAGAAGAGACTTTCCTTGTCACCGGCGCGCTTCCTCTCCGCGCGACGACGGCACCGGTCAGCCGGCCTCGTCGTGCTCCTGTTCGGCCTCCTGGCGGTGGGCTCCGCGTACGCCGCGTTCGCCCCTGACAACGCGGTGGCGGACAACTCGGCCCAGTCCCAGCAGATCGAAGAGGGCAAGAAGCTCTTCGCGGTCGGCTGTGCCAGTTGCCACGGCCTGAACGCCGAGGGCGGTGGCAACGGCGAAGGCAAGCAGGCCGGCCCGTCCCTGATCGGAGTCGGCGCGGCCGCGGTCGACTTCCAGGTCGGCACCGGCCGGATGCCGGCGATGCAGCCCGGCGCCCAGATCCCGCGCAAGACCCCGGCGTACACGCCCGCGGAGATCGAGGCACTGGCGGCGTACGTCGCGTCACTGGCCCCCGGCCCGGCGGTACCGGCCGAGGAGTCGTACGACATCAGCAAGGCGACCGACGAGCAGATCACCCGCGGTGGCGAGCTGTTCCGCACCAACTGCACGGCGTGCCACAACTTCGCCGGCCGCGGCGGTGCGCTGCCCGGCGGCAAGTACGCGCCGTCGCTGATGAACGTCGACCCCAAGCACATCTACGAAGCGATGCTGACCGGTCCGCAGCAGATGCCGGTCTTCTCCGACCAGGTCCTGCGGCCGGAGGACAAGCGTGACGTGATCGCGTACCTGAACGCGTTGCAGCAGCAGAAGGACCCCGGTGGCTTCGGCCTCGGCCGGCTCGGCCCGGTCTCGGAGGGTCTGTGGGGCTGGCTGGTCGGTATCGGCCTGCTCGTCTGCGTGGCGGTCTGGATCGGCGCCAAGGGCGTCAAGGCCAAGGGAGTGAAGGCAGAGTGACCGACGAGAAGCTCCCCGTAGTACCTGGTGAGCACGACAGCAGTGTGGTGGTGGCGGAGCCGATCCCGGATCCGGGCATCGAGCCGCACGAGCCGCGGATCACCGATATCGACCCGAAGGCCGCCGACCGGGTCGAGCGCCAGGTCGCGACGCTGTTCAGTCTGGCCGGCCTGCTGGCGCTGGGTTCGTGCGTCGCGTACTTCGCGATTCCGCGCGACTCCACGCTCCAGTTCGGGCCGCTGTCCGGAAACGCGAACAACCTGGTCATCGGCCTGTGCCTCGGCCTCGCGCTGTTCATGATCGGCGCCGGTGCGATCCAGTGGGCCAAGAAGCTGATGGTCGACACCGAGATCTCCGAGGAGCGGCACGACGCGCACTCCTCGCCGGCCCAGAAGGCCGAGATCATCGAGGCCTTCCAGCTGGGCACCGCCGAGTCCGGCTTCACCCGCCGCAAGCTGATCCGCCGGTCGCTGATCGGCGCGATGGGCCTGCTCGGCCTGCCGGCCATCGTGCTGCTGCGTGACCTCGGTCCGCTGCCCGGCCGCAGCCTCTACAACACGATCTGGGCCAAGGGCATCCGCGTCGTCAACGACGTCACCCTGCGCCCGATCAAGCCGTCCGACCTGATCGTCGGCCAGCTGGTCAACGCGGCGCCCGCGAACCTGGCGCCGATGCAGGAGGAGAGCGCGGTCGAGTACCAGAACGCCAAGGCGAAGGCCTCGGTGATCGTGGTGCGGATCGCCCCGAACGAGATCCGGGTCCCCGCGGGCCGGGAGAACTGGGGCGTCGACGGGATCCTGTGCTACTCCAAGATCTGCACCCACGTCGGCTGCCCGATCTCGCTGTACGAGCAGCAGACCCACCACGTGCTCTGCCCGTGCCACCAGTCGACCTTCGACCTGGCCGACGGGGCCAAGGTCGTCTTCGGCCCTGCCGCCCGCCCGCTGCCTCAGCTACCGTTGGCAGTGGACGCGGAGGGCTACCTGGTCGCGCAGAGCGGCTTCACCGAGCCGGTTGGCCCGAGCTTCTGGGAACGAGGGTGACGACAGTGTCCACGACGAAAGACTTCCCACCACCGGTCAAGTGGATCGATGACCGTCTCGGCATCGGCAAGATCGGCAAGAAGAACCTGCGGAAGGTCTTCCCCGACCACTGGTCGTTCATGCTCGGTGAGATCGCGCTCTACAGCTTCATCATCCTGATCCTGACCGGCATCTTCCTGACCCTGTGGTTCAAGCCGTCGATGGGCGAGGTCGAGTACCAGGGCTCGTACAGCCTGCTCAAGGGCCTGCACATGTCCGAGGCCTACGCCTCCACGCTGGACATCACCTTCGACGTCCGCGGCGGTCTGCTGATGCGGCAGATCCACCACTGGGCGGCCGTACTGTTCGTCGCCTCGATGATGGTCCACCTGCTGCGCATCTTCTTCACCGGCGCGTTCCGCAAGCCGCGTGAGCTGAACTGGGTGATCGGCTTCACGATGCTGTTCCTCGGCATCATCGAGGGCTTCATCGGCTACGGCCTCCCCGACGACCTGCTCTCCGGAACGGGTCTGCGCATCACCCAGGGCATGATCCAGGCGTCGCCGGTGATCGGCACGTACCTGAGTTTCTTCATCTTCGGTGGCGAGTTCCCGGGCAACGAGTTCGTCTCCCGGTTCTTCACCATCCACGTCCTGCTCATCCCGGGCCTGATCCTGGCGCTCGTGACGGCGCACCTCTTCCTGGTCGTCTACCACAAGCACACGCAGTACCCCGGCCCCGGCCGGACCGAGAAGAACGTCGTCGGCTACCCGCTGATGCCGGTGTACATGGCCAAGGCCGGCGGCTTCTTCTTCGTCGTCTTCGGCGTCACCGCGCTGATGGGCGCGTTGCTCCAGATCAACCCGGTGTGGCTCTACGGTCCGTACAACCCGGCCGAGGTCACCGCGGGCTCCCAGCCCGACTGGTACATGGGCTGGCTGGAGGGCTCCGTGCGCCTGATGCCGGGATTCGAGTCGCATTTCTGGGGCGTCACGCTCAGCTGGAACCTGCTGATACCGGCGCTGCTCATCCCGCCCGCGTTCGTCACCCTGGTCGCCCTGTATCCGTTCATCGAGCAGTGGATCACCGGCGACAAGCGCGAACACCACCTGCTGGACCGGCCGCGCAACATGCCGACCCGGACCGGTATCGGCGCCGCCTTCATCACCTTCTACGGCCTGCTGTGGATCGGTGGCGGCAACGACCTGATCGCGACCCACTTCGGTGTCTCGCTGAACAACGTGACCTGGTTCCTGCGGGTGATGATCTTCCTCGGCCCGGTGTTCGCCTTCTGGGCCACCCGGCGGATCGCGATCTCGCTGCAGCGCTCCGACAACGAGCGGCTCCTGCACGGGCTCGAGTCGGGCATCATCATGCGGCTGCCGCACGGTGAGTACATCGAGAAGCACACCCCGATCTCGACGTACGAGGCGTACGAGCTCACGGCCCGCGACCGGATCCTGCCGCTCGACATCGGCCCCGAGACCGACGAGAACGGCGTACGGGCCCCGAAGCGAGCGCTGAACAAGGTGCGCGCCAGGCTCTCCCGCTTCTACTTCGCCGACTCGGTCCAGAAGCCGACCGCCGAAGACATCGCCGAAGCGCACGCCCACGGTCACGGCCACGACGACCACGAGGAACTCGGCCACGCCGACGAGGTCCCCGGCCTCACCGGCACCGTCGAGATCGACGACGAGACAGCACGCGAACAAATCACCAAGCACTGACGTAGCACCACGAAGACCCCGGCTGGAGTTCCAGCCGGGGTCTTCTCTTGTACTGCGAGGAAAAGCCCCCACGCAGCCTCCTCCGTCGCCCGCTCCCGCCCACCCCAAGTCACGGCTCCTCCGTCGCCGCTCGAACTACGTGGGCACCCCGAACGCTCCGGCCGAGCGACCTCGCCTTCATCCGGCGAACCTGCTTCCCCTCCTCCACCAGCTCCCCCACCCCGGATCGCGGCTCCTCCGTCGCCGCTCGAAGGCGGTAGTAGCCCAGTGCTCTGGCCAGTGCCTCGCCGTCGCCCGACGACCAGATCCCCACGCGGCCTCCTGCATGTCAGCTCCCACCCACGCCACGTCGCGACTCTTCCGGCGCCGCTCGAACGCGCGACAGCACTTCAGGGGCCCAGCCGACGGACTCGCAGTCGTCTGGTGCCTCCCACTCACCCCGTCGCCGCTCGACGGCGGTAGCAGCCCGGGTGCGCCAACCGACGGACTCCCCGTCGTCCGGTCCTTCCCACCCCACTCCCCCGTCGCCGCTCAACGGCGGCAGCAGCCCGGGGGCGCCGGTCGACGGGCTCGCAGTCGTTCGGTGAACCGACCCACTCCACTTCCCCGTTGCCGCTCGGCTAACTGCGGGGAAGTGCTCAGGTGGGTTCTGGGTTCGACGGGCCTCCGTGCCAGGAGTGCCAGAGTTTGCCGTAGGTGTGGCCCGCGGTGACCAGTTCGGTGTGGGTGCCGAGTTCGACGAGTTTGCCTGCTTCCATTACGGCGATTCTGTCGGCGTCGTGGGCTGTTTGGAGGCGGTGGGCGATGGCGATCACCGTGCGGCCACGTAGTACCGCTGCCAGCGATTGTTCTGTGCGTCGTGCTGTTCTGGGGTCGAGTTGGGCGGTCGCCTCGTCCAGGATCAACGTGTGGGGATCGGCTAGGACGACTCGTGCCAGCGAGAGTTGCTGGGCGCCGGCGCCGTCGAGGGTGAAGTCGGTGCCGAGTTCGGTGTCCAGTCCGTGCGGTAGGTCGGCCAGCCACGGGGCTCCGACCGCGTCCAGTGCCGCGTGCAGTTCCTGGTCGGTGGCGTTCGGGCGGGCGATGAGCAGGTTGTCGCGCACAGTGTCGTGGAAGACGTGGTGATCTTGGGTGATGAGTACGACGTGCTCCCGCAGGTGGTCGGGCGGGAGGTCGGCGACCGGCGTACCGCCGATGGTCACCGAGCCGGTGTGAGGACGGTCGAGGCCGGCCAGGAGGCGGGCCAGCGTCGACTTCCCCGCACCAGAGGTGCCGACGATGGCCAGCCGTTCTCCCGGCTGCACGAGGAGATTGATGTCGCGCAGGACGTCGCGAGCACCTGTGTAGCTGTAGTACGCGTTCTCGACCTGGATCCGGTCGCCGGTGGGGCCCGCGGCAACGTCGGGCTCGGTTTCCTCAGCTGGTACGTCGGCCAGTCCTTCGACGCGAGCGTACGACGCCCCGGCGCCTTGGAGCTGTTCGATCCAGAGCATGAGTGTGTCGAGCGGACCGACGAGTTGGCGCAGATACACCGTGGCGGTCACCACGACTCCGAGGCTGACCGAGCCATTCAGATAGAGACCGCCGCCGACAAGAAGTACTCCGGCGACCGGCAGGCCCAACGAGACTTCCGACCACGGAAACAGCACCGTTCGCAGCCACAAGGCCCCTAGGAACGCAGACCTGGCTCGAGCGATGGCGGTTTCCGTAGCCTCGGTCCGTCGGTCCTCCAACCCGAGCAACTGGACCGTACGCGCGCCTTTCGCGGTGCTGGCGACAACGTCGGCCAGCTCCGCACCAGCTGCGGCGACTGCCAGATAGGCCGGCCTCGCGCGCCGCAGATACCAGCGCACAGCCGCTCCGACGCCGATCAGGCATACCAGCCCGCAAAGCCCCAGCCGCAGGTCCAGAACCAGCACCGCGACGATGAGGAACAAGGCGTGGACGATAGCCACGAGAACCTCGGGCACGGCCGATCGCAGGGTCAGGGCCACCCGCGAAGCATCGGTACTGCCGCGGGCGATGAGGTCGCCGGTAGGAAGTTGGTCCGCGCTTCGCGCTGGCAGTGTGAGCGTCCGCTGCAGGAACCGTTCCCGAACGCGTGCGGCGGTCCGTTCACCGAACCGGTACCCGATCTTGAGAGCCCACCACGTCAAGACTGTTTGTACGACGGTGAACACCAGCGCGCCGAATGCCAGCCGGTCCACCGTGCTGAGCACGTCACCGGAGCCGGACCTGGTTTGGATCGTGTCGATGATTCGACCCAGCAGCCACGGACCGACCAGCCCCGCCGCCGAGGCGAGCCCGTTGACGAAGATGAGCCCAGCGACCGCACTGCGGTCCGCGCGCAGATCTCGTACGGCGGCAGCACGGACCTCGGCCGGCCCTGCAACCGGCAGCTGTCTACTCATCGTCCACCTGCTCGCCATCGTTTTGAGTGCGAGTGACCAGCTCGCGGTAAGCCGAGTCGCGGCGCAGAAGGTCCGCGTGCGTGCCGACCGATGCGGCGTGACCGTCGACCAGGAGGACGACCTCGTCAGCGCGATCGAGCACAAGTGGCGACGACGCCGTGACGACCGTGGTCATGTCGCGCCGGGCTTCGCGAAGCCGGTCGATCATGGCCGCTTCGGTGGTGGCGTCGACCGCCGAGGTCGGATCGATGGCCAGCAGGACATCGGGGGCGGCGTACACCGCCCGTGCGAGTTGGAGACGTTGCCGCTGGCCACCGGAAAGGTCACTTCCGCCGGCGGCGATCACCCCGTCCAGACCGCCGGGCAGCGCCTCTACGACGTCCTCGGCCACGGCGGTGCGCAGCGCAGTACGGATCCGGTCGTCGTCAGGCTCGAGACGTCCCGCGACGATCTCCCGCGCCGTACCGGCGAAGACCTCGGCATGGTTGTCAGCGACAACCAACCGGCGCCTGAACTCCTCGTCGGCGACATCCGCGATCCGCACACCTGCCCAGGTCACACAGGCCTGGGAGTCGATGCTCAGGTGCCCGACCTCTCGATCGCCGCGACCGCCTCGGCCGGCTGGGCAGCTACCAGCGCGGTGAAGGTGCCGGGACGGATGATCACGCCGGAGGCTGGGTCGGCCAGCGGGCCACAGCCAGGCGGGAGCGGCACCGGATCGTGGTCGTTGTGACGCGGTACCGGCAGGTTGAGGAGATCGATGATTCGCTGACCGGCGACCCGGGCACGAGCGATGTCACCGCTGCCCTCGATGAAGAACGCCACCGGTACGGCGAGCACAGCCACGTAGCCGTAAACCGCGACGAGGTCGCCGATGCTGATGTCGCCCGCAGCAGCCATCCTCGCCGACAACCAGACGACCGCGGCCAGGAAGAGCGCCGGCAACCCGGTGGACAAGGCACCCACCCAGCTCGACGGTCCGGCGACACGGTAGCCGCGACCCACCAGTCCCTGCGACTGCCGTTCGTACCGTTCCGCCACGAACGTCTTCCCACCCAGTCCGTTGAGCACGCGGAGCCCGGCCAGTACGTCGACCAGTCGTGTCGTCAGGTGCCCTTGCTGGAACCTGTACGCCGTGCCGGTGTGCTCGATGCGTCGCAGGAACGGGCCGACAGTGACAGCGAGCAGTGGTACGCCGGCGAGGACCACTGCGGCCAGCAGCGGCGAAATGGTGAACAGCACGACGGCGACGACGGCGTACGCAACCACCGCGCCGACGCCAGGACCCGTCACGGTCAACGCTTGCGCGACGGTCTGGGCGTCAGCGATGCCGACGGTGACCACCTCGCCGGCGCTGACCCGCCGCGCCAGGGATGCACCCAGGCGGGCTGTGTGCCAGACCGTCGCCCGCACCGTCCGAAAGGACGCGTCCATTCGGATCTTGGTCATCGTGCGATGCCGGCTGATCCCTAGCAGCGCGTTGAGCACGCTGACCAGGAGCAGTACCAGAACCCAGGCGACGAGAGCGGTCGTATCGCGCGCGACGAGTCCCTCGTCCACCGCACGAGACAGCACCCACGGCGGTACTGCGAGGCCGACCGTCCAGCAGGTGCCCAACGCCGCACCTACCGCGACACGCCTCGACTGCGACCTGGTCAGCCAGAAGAGGAAGCGATAGGGGCTCGAAAGATCAGCCGCCGTGGGCGGGACCCAGGTCTCGGGCATCCGGTCCAACCACCGCCGTACAGCCGCCATCCTGCAGCTCCTCCGGTTTGTGATTGCATTCACAAGGAGGCCTCAGCCTACCCGACCGAACGGCCGAGGAGGACCCGGGAACCACGATCACCCCGAGACCGGACAGGTCTCGGGGTGATGGGGTGACGAGCGTCAGGCGAGGGCGGAGCCGGCCTTGTAGGAGCTGTAGGACTGGTTCCAGTCGGTCCAGCCGTTGCCGGTCTCCATGTGCCGGGACGTACCGGTGACGACGACGGGGTCGCCGCGGAGGGTCTGGCCGAAGAACCACTGGGCGTCCTTGAGGCTCATGCCGACGCAGCCGTGGCTGACGTTGGCGCTCCCCTGGCTGCCGGACGACCACGGAGCGCCGTGGATGAACTCGCCGGAGCTGGTGACTCGCTGGGCCCACTGGACATTGCTGATGTTGTAGTAGTTCGGGTCACCCGGCTTGATACCGATGGTGGCCGCGTCCATCCGCTTCGTCTTGAACTTCTCCATGATGACCTTGACCCCGGAGCGGGTGGTGAAGCCGTCCTTGCCGGCCGTGATCGGGATCGTCCGGGCGAGCTTGCCGCCGATGGCAACCGTCATCACGTGCTTCGCGACGTCCACGTGGGAGACGACCGACCGGCCGATGGTGAAGCTGATCTTGCGGCTCGAGGCGCCCCAGACGTCGCCGCCGGCGTTGACGCCCCGGGTGTTGATGTCGACGGTGACCTTGGTGCCGGCCGGCCAGTAGGCCTTCGGGCGGTAGTTCACCTGCTTGGCGTTCATCCAGTGCCAAGTGCCCTCGACCGGGACCGACGTGGTCACCTTGAGGCGCTTCTCGACGGCGGCCTTGTCGGTGACCGAGCGGTTCCAGAAGATCTGGATCGGCATCGCGACGCCGACGGTCTCACCGTTCAGCGGGGCGACCGAGGCCTTCAGGCTGCTGCCCGCGGACAGCGTGGTGAAGGTGGAGTCGATCTCGATGCTCTTGCCGTCGGTACCCTGCGCCGTCCCGGACACGGTGTACGTCGCGCCGGGCTTGAGGCCTTCCGCGGACGTCCACTGGGACTTCTCGGAGTTGAGGGTGCCGGAGACCTTGTCGCCGTCGTCGTCCTTGAGGGTGACGTCCTGGATGGTGCCGGCCGTGGTGGTGACGGTGACAGGCTTGTCCGGCCGTACCGCGGAAGCGCCCTTCGCCGGGACGATCTTGATGTTCGCGGCGGCCGGGTCGTCGGCGGGCTTGCTGCTGTCGTCACCGGGAGTAGTCGAGGCGCCGGGCGTGGAGCTGCTCTGCGAGCCGGCGGGCGGCGAATCAGCCGACTTGGTGTCGCTGCAAGCCGTGCCGATCAGCAGCATCATGCATACCCCAGCCACGGCCAAGCCGTGTTTCCGCACCGTACTACTCAGCACCCTGAACTCCCCTGTCAACGAAATTCCCGCCGGGCAAGGGTAGCTTGCCCAGCGGTCCTACCCACGCACTGCACGTCACCAGCACGGCGAGGCCCCCACGGCCCGCTGTACTGGTGACGTTGTGCAGAACGGTTTGGTTCGGTTTTCTATGAAATTGCCGCGGCCGGCTCGCCGGCGGGACGCTCAGTGAGCGTGGTCGCCGCGGTAGTACTCGAAGATGAAGCCCGACAGCGTGACGATGCCGAAACCGCAGCCGACGATGAACAGCCACCAGCCGAACACGATGCCGAGGACGACGACCGCCAGCGTGCCGGCGCACCACAGGGGCCACCACGAGTACGGCGGGAAGAAGCCGAGCTCGCCGGCGCCTTCCACGATCTCGGCTTCCTTGCGGTCCTCCGGCCGGGCGTCCATCCGGCGCCCGGTCACGCTGAGGTAGAACGCCACCAGCAGGGAGAGGAAGAACGTCATCACCAAGGCGGTGGTGCCGGTCGGGTCCTCC
Source organism: Kribbella voronezhensis (assembly GCF_004365175.1). Classification (NCBI taxonomy): domain Bacteria; kingdom Bacillati; phylum Actinomycetota; class Actinomycetes; order Propionibacteriales; family Kribbellaceae; genus Kribbella; species Kribbella voronezhensis. Next base: position 632,386 of record NZ_SOCE01000001.1, read on the forward strand.
GACATGAGCCAGTAGATCGGCGTGACGATGAGGACGAACACCGTCAGGATGCCGAAGACCCAGGCCTCAGCCTTCATGCCTTGCCCTCCCCGTCCACGCCGGTACCGGCGCTGATGTTGCGTTCAAGGTTCTCGACGCGGCCCTGGTCCTCGCCGGCGTCGAGCAGGTTGTCGCGCGGTGCGCCGGAGTCGCCGTACTCCGCCATTGCGATCTCCGGGTGGTGCAGGTCGAAAGCGGGGCTCTCGGACCGGATCCGCGGCAACTGCAGGAAGTTGTGCCGCGGCGGCGGCGAACTGGTCGCCCACTCCAGCGAGCGGCCCCAGCCCCACGGGTCGTCGACACCGACCAGCGGCGCCTTCCGCGACTTGTAGACGTTGTAGAAGAACGGCAGCATCGACAGGCCCAGGATGAAGGCACCGACGCTGGACACCTCGTTCAGCGTGGTGAAGCCTTCATTGGCGCCGTACGACGCGTAGCGCCGCGGCATGCCCTCGACGCCGAGCCAGTGCTGCACCAGGAACGTCGTGTGGAAGCCGATGAACAGCAGCCAGAAGTGCAGCTTGCCGAGCTTCTCGTCCAGCATCCGGCCGGTCATCTTGGGCCACCAGAAGTAGAAGCCCGCGAACATCGCGAACACCACCGTGCCGAACACCACGTAGTGGAAGTGCGCGACCACGAAGTACGAGTCGGACAGCTGGTAGTCCAGGGCCGGTGAGGCCAGGATGACGCCGGTCAGGCCGCCGAAGAGGAAGGTCGTCAGGAAGCCGATCGACCACAGCATCGGGGTGTCGAACGACACCGACCCGCCCCACATCGTGCCGATCCAGTTGAAGAACTTCACCCCGGTCGGGACCGCGATCAGGAACGTCATGAACGAGAAGAACGGCAGGTTCACCGCGCCGGTGACGAACATGTGGTGCGCCCACACCGCCACCGAGAGGACCGCGATCCACAGCGTCGCGCCGACCAGGCCGATGTAGCCGAAGACGGGCTTGCGGCTGAACACCGGCAGGATCTCGGTGATGATGCCGAAGAACGGCAGCGCGATGATGTACACCTCGGGGTGCCCGAAGAACCAGAACAGGTGCTGCCACAGCAGTGGCCCGCCGTTGGCCGCGTCGAAGACGTGAGCCCCCAAGGCTCGATCCGCCTCCAGCATCAGCAGCGCACCGGCCAGGATCGGGAACGCGATCAGCACGAGGATCGACGTCACCAGGATGTTCCAGGTGAAGATCGGCATCCGGAACATCGTCATACCGGGCGCGCGCATCGTGATCACGGTGGTGACGAAGTTGACCGCACCCAGGATCGTGCCCAGACCGGCCATCCACAGACCCATGATCCACAGGTCACCGCCGATACCCGGCGAGCGAACCGCGTTCGACAGCGGGGCGTAGGCGAACCAGCCGAAGTCGGCCGCGCCACCGGGAGTGAAGAAGCCCGACAGCGTGATCAGACCGCCGAACAGGAACAACCAGAAGCTGAACATGTTGAGCCGCGGGAAGGCGACGTCGGGGGCGCCGATCTGGACCGGCATGATCACGTTCGCGAAGCCGACGAACAGCGGCGTCGCGAACAGCAGCAGCATGATCGTGCCGTGCATGGTGAAGAGCTGGTTGTAGACCTCTTCGTTCACGATCTGCAGCCCCGGCTTGGCCAGCTCGGCGCGGATCAGCAGCGCCATCACGCCGCCGATCAGGAAGAAGATGAACGAGGTGATCAGGTACAGGTGGCCGATCAGCTTGTGGTCGGTGGTGGTCAGCCACTTGACCGCGATCTGGCCCTTGGTCCGTCGGCGCGGCAGGACCGCACTCGCCGCGATGCCGCCTGTGCGCTCGGCGAAGTCGGTCACTTCTCGCCCTCCTTGCCCGGGTGGCCCGGAATGGTGGTCGCATCCTGGCCACCGGTCGCGGCGCCGGTCTGGCCGCGGCGGGCCAGGTCCTCCAAATGCGCCTTGTACTCATCGGGCGTGACCACCTTGACGGTGAACACCATCCGGCTGTGGTAGAGACCGCACAGCTCCGCGCACTTGCCCGCGAAGGTGCCGGTCTTGGTCGGGGTCAGCTCGAGCTTGTTGGTGCGGCCCGGGATGACGTCCAGCTTGAAGTAGAACGAAGGCACCCAGAAGGAGTGGATGACGTCCGGCGAGGTCAGGTCGAAGTGCACCGACTCGCCCTGCGGCAGCCACAGCTCGGCCGGCTTGTCGAGCGTGCCGGTCTCCCAGACGCCCTCCTGCCCGTCGACGGTGTCCTTGTAGTTGAAGGTCCACTGCCACTGCTGGCCGACCACGTTGATGGTGTGCGACGGGTTGTCGCTCATCTTCGTGATCTCGTTGCCGTGCTCGACGGTGTAGAAGAACAGCACGCCGATGATGGCGAACGGGGCCAGCGTGTACAGCACCTCGAGCGGCAGGTTGTACCGCGTCTGCCGGGGCGCGTCTTCGTTGCGCTTGCGATAGCGGACGACCGCAAAGAGGATCAGGCCCCACACCATCACACCGATGATGAGGGCGGCGATCCAGGCGCCGATCCAGAGGCTCTTCATCGCCTCGGTCCGGTCCGAAGCGCCCTCGGGCAGGCCGAGTCGCTTCCACTGCTCGTTGGTCTGCGACGAGCAGCCGGTCAGCAGCAACGTGCCGACCACTACCGCCGCCGGAACCAGCAAGCGTCGCTTCGCCGGACGTGCGGCGGCCGCGGTCTTCTCCAGACCAGCTGCGCGCTCGACTCCGGGCGTGCCGTTCGAACCCACGGGGCGCCTTTCCCTTCCCAGGTGAGACTGACGACAGAACACTACTGGACACCTCTGACCGTTCTGCGCATAGGTAGGGCTAGAGCATGTCTGCCCACCCACTGCGTGCTGCGCGGCACTCGGTGGGCGTCTCGCCGCATTGGCGAAGTGCCCACGATGCTGGGCATCGAGGGCACTCCTCCAGCACACCGAGCCACTCCACCGAGCACCTGCTCGCGACTGCAGTGGGTGGGCAGACATGCTCTAGCGTTTCCCCCGTGACCGAGCCTGGGATCCAGCGTGCGTATTTAGATGCCGCGTCGTCCGAACCACTGCATCCGGCAGCCCGGGAGATGTTGCTGTCGGCAGTGGATTCCGGCTGGGCGGATCCGGCCCGGCTGCACCACGAAGGACGGACCGCGAGGCTGCTGCTGGACAACGCCCGCGCAGTGCTCGCTGAGGGTGTCGGCGTGCGCCCGGACGAGCTCTACCTGACCACGTCGGGCACCGCCGCGATCCACGCCGGCCTGGCCGCTGTGGCTGCCGCCAGGCGCCGGATTGGCTCCACCATCGTGCACTCGGCCGTCGAGCATTCGGCAGTACTGCATGCTGCTGCGGCTGCCGGTACTGCGGTGGAGGTGGGCGTGGATCCGCTCGGCCGGATTGATCGGGACGCCTTCACTGCCGAGGTGACCAAGCCCGGCGTGGCTGTTGCCGCGCTGCAGTCGGCGAACCACGAGGTCGGGACACGTCAGCCGATCAGTTGGGCAGCCGAGGTCTGCGCCGAAGCCGGTGTGCCCTTGTTCGTCGACGGAGCCGCCTCACTCGGGCACGACGCAGTACCGGCCGGGTGGTCGGCGTTGGCGGCCAGTGCGCACAAGTGGGGTGGACCGGCGGGGGTCGGGCTGCTCGCAGTACGGAAGGGCACGCGACTCGCGCCGGCCTGGCCTGTGGATGAGAGGGAGGACGGGCTGTCCCCTGGGCATCCCAACGTCCCTGCCATCTTGGCGGCCGCTGCTGCCCTGCAGGCCCGGCTGGCCGAGGCCGACGAGCTCGACAAGCAGCACCGCACCTGGATCGACGAGCTGCGGCAGCGGATCGCGAGCGACATCGCCGACGTGGAGGTGGTCGGCGACCCCGACGACCGGCTCCCCCACGTACTGACCTTCTCCTGCCTGTACGTCGACGGCGAGGCGCTGGTGACCGCGCTCGACGCTGAAGGCTTCGCCGTGTCGAGCGGCTCAGCCTGTACTTCGAGCACGCTGCGCCCCTCGCACGTGCTGGCCGCGATGGGAGTGCTCACGCACGGCAACATCCGGGTCTCGCTCGGCCGCACCAGCACACACGACGAGGTGGACCGCTTCGCGTCGGTCCTGCCGGGCCTCGTCCGGCGGATCCGGGCGGAGGTCGGGATGTGACGCTCGACTGCCGCGGCATGCTCTGCCCACTCCCCGTGATCAAACTCGCCCAGACCATCTCCGAGGTGGCGATCGGCGACACGATCACGGTCCTCGCCGACGACCCGGCCGCCGCCACCGACATCCCCGCCTGGTGCCGGATGCGCTCGCAGGAGTTGGTCTCCGCCGAGAACGAGCAGTACGTCGTACGCCGCCTCAGCTAAATCCATTCGCACCTGCTGTGAATTCGTTGGAACACTGCGGTGTGTGACTGACTTCTCGGTGAAGCCGACGCTGACTGGCGACCTGGTCATCCTGCGCCCCTTGGACGAGGACGACTACGACGCTCTGAGAGCCGCGATGGACGACCCGGAGGTGGGCCGGCTGACCGGCAGCCACGGCGAGATCACCGAGGAGCAGGCTCGGCAGTGGATGCGGACCCGCAAGGATCAGACCGACCGGCTCGATCTGGCGATCGTGGACAAGGCGACCGGTGCGACCGTCGGCGAGGCCGTCCTGAACGAGTGGGACCCCGACAACGAGTCCTGCAACTTCCGGATCCTGATCGGGCCCGGCGGCCAGGGGCGTGGACTGGGTACCGAGGCGACCCGGCTGATCGTCGGGTACGGGATCGAGGTCCTCGGGCTGCACCGGATCGAACTCGGCGTCTATTCCTTCAATCCGCGCGCTCAGCGCGCCTACGAGAAGGCAGGTTTCGTCGTCGAAGGCGTACGCCGGGACGCGCTGCGCTGGGACGGCGAGTGGTTCAACTCGATCGTGATGTCGGTGCTGGCTCCCGAGTGGAAGGCAGTACTTTCGGAGGCGTGACCACTGCCGATGAACTCGTCGCGAAGGCCGAGCGGATCGCCGTACTGACCGGGGCCGGCATCTCGACCGCGTCCGGGATCCCCGATTTCCGCGGGCCGCAGGGGCTGTGGACGACGAATCCGGCGGCCAGTGTGATGTTCGACATCGACGAGTACGTCGCTTCGCGGGCGGTCCGGATCGAGGCGTGGAAGTTCCGCCTCGCCGCGCCGATGTGGTCCGCCGAGCCGAACCCGGGTCATCTCGCCCTGGTCCAGTTGGAGCAACAGGGCCGGCTGGCCGGGATCGCGACGCAGAACATCGACGGGCTGCACCAGAAGGCCGGCTCGTCCTCCGGCCTGGTGCACGAATTGCACGGCACGGTCCGCTTCGTCGACTGCCTGAGTTGCGCTCGCCGGGTGCCGATGGACGAGGTCCTCCCCCGGCTCACCGCGGGCGACGAGGATCCGGCCTGCGAGCTCTGCGGCGGCATCCTCAAATCAGCCACGGTCTCCTTCGGCCAGTCCCTCGATCAATCCGTCCTCGAGGCAGCCGTCGCCGCCACCCGGTCCGCCGACCTCTTCCTAGCCATCGGCACCTCCCTCCAGGTGTACCCAGCTGCCGGCCTCTGCGACCTGGCGCTCCAAGCCGACATCCCCCTCGTCATCCTCAACGCCACCCCCACCCCGTACGACGAGGAGGCCACCGCCGTCCTCGCCACCCCCATCGAAACCACCCTCCCCGCCCTGGTCGGCTGGGCCACCCCGCGTCGGCCGTTACCTGAACGCGACCTTTGAGGCGTTCCCCCCGGCGGAAGGCGGAGTTAGCGTCCGGGCAGATTGTCCTGTCTTGGGGAGGGGTCCCGTGATGAGTAGGTCTGTCGTCCATCGGTTGACAGCGGGGGTGACCGCGGCTGCGATGGTCGTGCTCGGCCTCGGTACGGCGACACCGGCGCCGGCTCAAGTCGTCGCGGATCGGGTGATCACCGTCGCCGGGTCGCTGCAGAGCGAGCTGGGTTGTCCGGGCGACTGGCAACCGTCGTGTGCGGAGAGCGAACTCACCAAGGGGACCACCGGCACGCAGTACGGGCGGGTGTTCGACGTGCCTGCCGGGGCGTACGAGTACAAGGTCACGGTCAACGGGAGCTGGGACGAGAACTACGGCGCCGGCGGGACGCTCAACGGGGCGAACATCCCGCTGCGGCTCGAGGGGCCGGCCAAGGTGCAGCTCAGCTACGACGACACCACCCACCTGGTCACGGTGAAGCCGGTCGACCTCGCCGGCGGGCTGACGGCGGCCGACAAGGCGCTGGCGAGTCCGAGCCTGCGCAAGGACCTCACCAAGGAGCGGTTCTACTTCCTGATGGCGGACCGGTTCGCCAACGGTGACAAGACGAACGACGCCGGCGGCCTGACCGGCGACCGGCTCAGTACGGGGCTCGACCCGACCGACAAGGGCTTCTACCACGGTGGCGACCTGGCCGGTGTGATGCAGAAGCTGGACTACATCAAGTCCCTCGGTACGACGAGCATCTGGCTGACCCCGTCGTTCAAGAACCGGCCGGTGCAGGGCACGGGCGCGAACGTGAGCGCCGGGTACCACGGGTACTGGATCACCGATTTCACCCAGATCGACCCGCATCTGGGCACCAACGCCGACATGCGCAAGCTGATCACGCTCGCGCACGGCAAGGGGATGAAGGTCTTCTTCGACATCATCACCAACCACACCGCCGACGTGATCGACTACCAGTCCGGGCAGTACGGCTACATCCCCAAGTCCACCAGCCCGTACAAGGATGCCAACGGCAACGTTTTCGACGACAAGGCCTACGCGGGCGGCGACACGTTCCCGCCCCTCGACAAGAACGTGAGCTTCCCGAACGTTCCGGTCTTCCGGACGCCGGCCGACGAGACCGTCAAGGTGCCGGCCTGGCTGAACGACCCGACGCTCTACCACAACCGCGGCGACTCGACCTTCGCCGGCGAATCGGCCGAGTACGGCGACTTCGTCGGGCTGGACGACCTGTTCACCGAGCAGCCGAAGGTCCGCGACGGCATGATCGACGTCTACAAGAGCTGGGCCGAGTTCGGGATCGACGGGTTCCGGATCGACACCGTCAAGCACGTGAACATCGAGTTCTGGCAGAAGTTCTCGCCAAAGATCCTGGCCGCCGCGAAGACGAGCGGCGCGAAGAAGTTCTTCATGTTCGGTGAGGTCTACGACGCCGACCCGAAGTTCATGTCGACGTACACGACCAAGGGCGCGCTGCAGGCGACGCTCGACTTCGGCTTCCAGCAGAACGCGGTCGCCTTCGCCGAGGGCAAACCGAGTACGCAGTTGCGCGATCTCTACGCCAACGATGACTACTACACCGACGCAGACTCCAACGCGTACCAACTGCCGACGTTCCTCGGCAACCACGACATGGGCCGCGTCGGTACGTTCCTCAAGCAGAACGGCGTCAACGGCCAGGAGTTGCTCGCCCGCGACAAGCTTGCGCACTCCTTGATGTTCCTGACCCGCGGGCAGCCGGTGATCTACTACGGCGACGAGCAGGGCTTCACCGGTGCGGGTGGTGACAAGGACGCGCGGCAGGACATGTTCGCCACCAAGACGGCCGACTACACCGACGACGAGGTCGTCGACGGTACCGGGACCACCACGATCGGCAGCAAGGACCGCTTCGACGTCAATGCGCCGATGTACAAGCACATCGCGGGTCTGCAGAAGTTGCGCGCGCAGTACCCGGCTCTGGCCGACGGGACTCAGGTGCACCGCTACTCGTCGAACGCCGGCGGGCTGTACGCCTTCAGCCGCTTCGGTGCGGACCGTACGGAGTACCTCGTGGTGGCCAACAACGCGACCACTGCGAAGTCGGCGACCATTCCGACGTACATGAAGGACAGCAAGTTCAAGCCGATCTATGGCGGCACGACTGCGCTGAAGACCGACCGTGAAGGCCGCACTCTGCTCACCGAGGCACCGCTGTCCGTGACGGTCTACCGGGCCACCACGACCCTGCCGTACCGGGCGAAAGCGCCAGCGGTCTACATGAGCTCGCCAGAGCCGGGTGCGTCCGTCGGTGGCCGAGCGGAGATCGCTGCTGCTGTGCCGGAGAACACGCCAGTGACGGTGACGTTCGGCTACCGCCCAGTCGGTACTACGGCGTGGCAGCGACTCGGGTCGGACGACAATGCGCCGTACCGGGTCTTCCACGACGTCAGCGGACTGCCGAAGGGGACCCTGCTCGAGTACAGGGCCGTACTGCGGGATGCCTCGGGCAACTACTCGGTGTCGGGCTCGTACGGGATCGTCGGTGACGCACCGGCACCCGGTGGCGGCGGTGGCGGTGGTACCGGACCTGTCACCCAGCCGGCGAACGTCAGCGTGCCGGGCGACCACAACAGCGAGATGGGCTGCACCGGCGACTGGCAACCCGACTGCAGCCAGGCGCAGCTGACCCTGGACCCGAAGGACAAGGTGTGGAAGGGCACCTACACGCTGCCCGCCGGAGAGCACGCCTACAAGGCCGCGATCAACAAGTCGTGGGACGAGAACTACGGCGCCGGTGGTGCTTCGAACGGCGCCAACATCTCCTACACGGCTCCTGGTACGCCGATGACGTTCTACTACGAACACGGTCGGCACTTCGTCACCTCCAGCGCGGAGGGACCAATCATCACCGTGCCGGGCTCGTTCCAGTCCGAGCTGGGGTGCCCGGGCGACTGGGCGCCGGACTGCATGCGCCCCTGGCTGACCGACCAGGACGGGGACGGTACCTACACCTGGTCGACCACCGAGATCGGAGCGGGCAGCTATGAGGCGAAGGTCGCGCACAACCTGTCCTTCGACGAGAACTACGGAGCCGGCGGCGTCAAGAACGGCGCGAACATCCCGATCACCGTTCCGGGCGACGGCCTCGTCGTCACCTTCTCGTACGTGCTGGCGACCCACGTGCTGACCGTCACCTCGTCGAAGCCGGGCGCGCAGCCCGATCTCAAGCAGGCCAAGGCGTACTGGGTCGGGCGCGACCTGCTCGCAGTACCGGCGGTCGCGCATCCCGAGCGGTCTCGCTGGCGGCTGCACTGGTCGCTGACGGGTTCGCTCGCCGTCGACGCTGACGACATCGGCGGTTCGTCTGTCGGGTTGCGCGTTGATCCGGCCGGTCTTCCGGCGGCGGTACTGGCGAAGTTCCCCAAGCTGGCCGGGTACACCGCGCTGCGGTTGGATCACGCCGACGCCGCGAAGATGCTGAAGGGGCAGCTCGGCTTGGCGCAGTACGACGATGCCGGTCGGTTGCTGGATGCGACCGGGGTACAGATCCCCGGCGTACTGGATGACCTGTACGCCGGGTCGGCGGCCGGACGCTCGTACGGCGTGACGTGGCGCGGCGGGGTGCCGCGGTTCACCTTGTGGGCGCCGACCGCGCAGAGCGTCGTCCTGCTCATCGGCTCGCAACGCGTTCCCCTGAAGGCGAACTCGGACGGCTCATGGTCCGTGGACGGCCGGAGATCATGGGAGAGCGCTCTCTACCGTTTCGAGGTCAAGGTCTTCGCGCCGACCACGGCCAAGGTGGAGACCAACGTGGTGACGGATCCGTACTCCGTGGCGCTCACCACCGACTCGACGTACTCCGTGGCGGTGGATCTCGACAGCGCCGCGGGGAAGCCCGCCCTCTGGGCGAGGACTCCGTCGCCGAAGCTCGCTCGCGGTGTGGACTCGACGATCTACGAGCTGCACGTGCGCGACTTCTCGATCAGTGACCCGACCGTGCCGGCCGCGCATCGCGGCACCTATCTCGCCTTTGCCGACGAGGGCAACGGCACGAAGCACCTGCGAGCGCTGGCCGCGGCCGGGCTCAACACCGTGCACCTGTTGCCGACCTTCGACATCGCGAGCATCCCGGAGAGCGCTCACTCGGATCCCGCCTGCGATCTCAAGTCGTACCCGCCGGACTCGGAGCAGCAGCAAGCCTGTGTCGCCGCTGTCGCCGCCACCGACGGGTTCAACTGGGGTTACGACCCGTACCACTGGCTCGCGCCGGAGGGTTCTTATGCGACGGCGGCTGCCCGGGACGGGCTGGCGCGAGTTGCGGAGTTCCGCACGATGGTCGGTGGGCTGCACAAGTCGGGGCTGCGCGTAGTACTGGACCAGGTCTACAACCACACCCCGGCCGCCGGGCAGGCTCCGACGTCGGTGCTCGACAAGGTTGTCCCCGGCTACTACCAGCGGCTGAACGCTGTCGGCGGAGTGGAGAACTCGACCTGCTGCAGCAACGTCGCCACCGAGCACACGATGGCCGAGAAGATCATGGTCGACTCGACCGTGTCGTGGGCGAAGAACTACCGAGTCGACGGCTTCCGGTTCGACCTGATGGGCCACCACAGCAAGGCGAATCTGCTCAAGGTGCGTTCCGCGCTGGACAAGCTGACCCTCGCGCACGACGGTGTCGACGGCAAGAAGATCTACCTGTACGGCGAGGGCTGGAACTTCGGTGAGGTGGCGGACAACGCTCTCTTCGTCCAGGCCTCCCAGGGCAACCTCGGCGGTACCGGGATCGGCACGTTCTCGGACCGGATGCGGGACGCGGTGCGCGGTGGCGGTCCGTTCGACGACGACCCGCGCGTCCAGGGTTTCGGCTCCGGCGCCGCGAGCGACCCCAACGGTGCTGCCGTGAACGGTACGCCGGCCGAGCAGGCGAAGCGGCTCGCTCATGACACCGACCTGGTGCAGCTCGGGCTCGCGGGCAACCTCCGCTCGTTCACGTTCCACTCGGCCGACGGCGGCGCCGTCGTACGGGGTGACGGGGTCGACTACAACGGCTCGCCTGCGGGTTATGCGGATCAGCCGGACGAGGTGATCAGCTATGTCGATGCCCACGACAACGAAACGCTGTGGGACTCGCTGACGTACAAGCTGCCCGCTGGATTGCCGATGGCGGACCGGGTCCGGATGAACACGTTGTCGCTGGCAACCACTGCGCTTGCCCAGACCCCGTCGTTCTGGCACGCCGGCGCCGACCTGCTCCGCAGCAAGTCACTCGACCGCAACTCCTACAACTCCGGCGACTGGTTCAACACCCTCGACTGGACGGGCGCCGACAACGGGTTCGGCCACGGCCTCCCGCCGAAGGCCGACAACGAAGCCAAGTGGCCGTTCATGAAGCCGCTCCTGGCCAACCCGGCGCTCAAGCCGACGGCCGCGGACGTGGCGACGGCGTCCGCCGCGGCCGCCGACCTCCTCAAGCTGCGCTTCTCCACCCCGTTGTTCCGCCTCGGCTCAGCGGACCTCATCAACCAGAAGGTCAGCTTCCCCCTCAGCGGCACCCCCGCAGCCGTCCCCGGAGTCGTCACCATGCACATCGACGACACCACCGGCCCGGACATCGACCCGTCGTTGAATGGCGCCCTGGTCATCTTCAACACCACCGGGTCACCCGTGACCCAACAACTCCCATCCCTGACCGGCACCGCCTTCACCCTCTCCCCCATCCAGGCAACCGGCTCGGATTCCGTCGTCAAACAAACCACCTGGACCACCGCGACGGGCACAGCAACAATCCCCGCCCGCACGGTCGCGGTGCTGCTCCAGCACTAACGTCCACCGGTCTCCGCGTCGTTGCTGTCACCAACGACGCGGAGACGGGGGCATCACGCGTTGCGCCGACCAGCGAGCTGACCAGGCGCTCGTACTGCAGTTCCCCGGTCAGCTGACCTCGAGCGGCCGACGTGAGAGGCGCGAAGCGCGTCCGTAGTACTAAGGGACTCGGACGACGAGGGCGTGGGGGTCTACGGTGGCGGTGAGGGTGGTGCCGGCCGGGATTTCGTCGCCGTCGAGTTCGCGGCGGACGGGGTGGGTGGTGCGGAGCTGGATGGTGCGGCCGGTGAAGCGTTCGATGTGGCGGCCTTCCTGGATCGACTTGATCACCAGGCTCAGCGCCAGGCGGGGCCAGTGGGTCAGCCGGCGTGGCGCCAGGATGACCAGGTCGATCAGGTTGTCGTCCGGGAGGGCGTCGGGCAGCAGTGGGATGTTCGCCTGCAGCGTGCCGACGTTGCCGATCACAACCGTGCGGGCACGGCGGGTGATCGGCGGTCGCTCGTCGATGGTGATCTCGACCTTGACGAACGGGTGGTTGAGGTTCTTCAGCGTGGAGACGATGTACGCCGCCCAGCCCACGTGTTTCTTGAGGTCCTCCGGGGCGTCGGCGATGATCGCGGCGTCCAGGCCGAGGCCGGCCATCACCATGAAGCGGTCGGTGCCGAGTTCGTCACCCTCGACCTGCACGCTGTCGATCCGGCGCTCCGATCCGCCCAGTACTTCGGACAGCGCGGTGTCGAGGTCGAGCGAGATGCCCAGGTTGCGGGCGAGCAGGTTGCCGGTGCCGGTGGGCAGGACGGCGACCGGGATCGCCGTCCGGGCCAGTTCGCCACAAACCACGCGGACCGTGCCGTCGCCGCCGGCGATCACGACGAGGTCGACCGTCTCGTCGATCGCGCGGCGGGCCATGGTGACGCCGGCGTCGTCCTCGGTCGTCTCGAGCCACAGCGTGTTCTCGAAGTCGTGCTTGGTGAGGGCGGCGTCGACGGTCGACTGGAAGTCTTCCGGCACTTTGACCGGGTTCAGGATTACTGCGGCTCGCAAGAGTTTGTCCGTCCGGGGAGATAGCGTCTGAGGAATGAGCAGCCTTCCATGGAGTACCCCAGAAGCCCAGGGTCTAGCCACCGCCGCGCTGGACTCGTTCGTCGCCGCGCTGGACGCGTCCGACCAGGAGATCCAGACGCTGATGCTGCTCCGGCACGGTCAGGTCGTGCTGGCCGAGGAGTGGGCGCCGTACCGGCGGGCCGATCGGCACATGCTGTTCTCGGTGTCGAAGAGCTTCACGTCGATGGCGATCGGGCTGCTCGTCGAGGCGGGTCAGCTGTCGCTCGACGACCAGGTGATCTCGTTCTTCGACGCGGACGATCTGCCGGCGACGGTCAGCGACAACCTGGCCGCGATGCGGATCCGGCACCTGCTCACGATGACGACCGGACACTCCCAGGACACCGTCGAGAGGCTGAGCCGGGACCGCCGGATGGTGCGGATCTTCCTCGGTCTCGAGGTGGAGGAAGAGCCGGGCACGCTGTTCGTCTACAACAGCGGCGCGACGTACATGTTGTCCGCGATCCTGCAGAAGGTGACCGGCGAGCGGCTGCTCGACTACCTCCGGCCGCGCCTTTTCGAGCCGCTCGGCGCCACCGAGGCGATCTGGGACGTGTCCCGCGAAGGCATCAACACCGGCGGCTGGGGGCTGAGCCTCAGCACGGAGTCACTGGCGAAGTTCGGACAGTTGCTCCTGCAGCGCGGTGAGTGGGAGGGCCGGCAACTGCTCCCGGCCGAGTGGATCGACGCGGCCACCAGCCGGCAGGTGCCGAACGACAACGAGGACAAGGTGGACTGGCGGCAGGGCTACGGTTTCCAGTTCTGGCGCGCCCGGCACAACACGTACCGCGGCGACGGAGCCTTCGGCCAGTACTGCGTGGTGTTCCCCGAGCAGGACGCGAGCCTGATCATCACCAGCGCGTCGCCGGACATGCAGGCCACCCTGGACATCGTCTGGGAGCATCTCCTGCCGGCGTTCGAGGGCGCGACCGGCGACGGGACCAAGCGACCGCCACGCCTGGAGATCGTGCCGCCGAAGGGCGCGGTGCCGACCGGGAACGGACGGACCTACCGGTTCGAGCCCAACCAGGCGATGCTGAAGGCGGTCCGCCTCGATGCCGACGGCACGGGAACGTTCACCTTCGCGGTCGAGGGCCAGGGCGAGCAGGACGTCGTCTGCGCTCCTGGCGACTGGCGTGAGCTGACGGACGAGCTGACCGACCCGCCGGCCCGGTTGGTGACCAGCGCGTACGCCGATGGCGACGCCTTCGTGGCGACCTTCCGCTACCTGGAGACTCCGTTCGTGGTGACGATGACCTGCCGCACCGACGGAGAGGCGATGACGATCGAGGGCCTCAACAACGTCGGCTTCGGCCCGGCGAGGTTCACCCTGCGCTCGCGGTGACGCGGGTCACAGTCACGAATCTCCGGGCCGCCGTGTCCTTGGGTCGTACAGCTTGAGACGACGGAGGACGAGACATGAAGATTCTGGTTGCGGGTGCGACGGGCGGACTCGGACGTTCCTTGGTACCCAAGCTGGTGGCGGCCGGGCACGAGGTGACCGGGATGATCCGGTCGGCCTCGAGTGCGACCTCGGTCCGGGAGCAGGGTGCCGGCGTGGTGATCGCGGACGGGCTCGACACCGCCGCGGTCAAGGCGGCGGTGACGGCGACCGAGCCGGAGGTGGTCGTGCACCAGATGACCGCGCTGCGGGGCGGTATCGACTTCAAGAGGTTCGACAAGAGCTTCGCGGTGACGAACCAATTGCGCACGAAGGGCCTGGACAACCTGATCGCCGCGGCCGAGGCCACCGGCGTACGGCGGATCGTCGCGCAGAGCTATGCCGGCTGGAACCTCCAGCACGGTGGGTCCGCGACGAAGACCGAGCAGGATCCGCTGGAACTGGCTGCGGAATCGAGTGCCGCCGAGACGATGGCCGCGTTGCGCTACGTGGAGTCCCGCGTCACCGGGCTCGACGGGATCGAAGGCGTCGCGCTGCGGTACGCGAGCTTCTACGGCCCGACCGGCGACATCGGCGCCGGCGGCTCGATGGTCGAGCTGATCCGCAAGCGCAGGCTCCCGCTCATCGGCGACGGCAGCGGGGTCTGGTCGTTCATCCACTACGACGACGCCGCGGACGCTACGGTGAAGGCGATCGAGAGTACGGCGACCGGCATCTACCAGATCGCCGACGACGACCCGGCGGCCGCCAAGGTCTGGCTTCCCGAGTTCGCCCGGATCCTCGGCGCCAAACCACCCCGTCACGTGCCCACCTGGCTGGGCCGGCTGGCGGTCGGCGAGTTCGGAGCGGCCGCCTTCACCGAGATCCGCGGCGCCGACAACTCGCTGGCCAAACGCACCTTCGACTGGCAACCCGGCTACGCCAGCTGGCGCACCGGCTTCCGCGAAGGCCTGTGAGTTGACCTTGCCGTAACGGCAACTTCTACGGTCGGACCAGAGCCGGAAGGACCGGCTCACAGCAGCGAAGGAGCGACGGAGATGGCCTGGTCGATCGCCGAGGTGGCGCGGATGTCCGGCGTCACCAGCCGCACCCTGCGGCACTACGACGCGATCGGCTTGTTGCCCCCGGCATCGATCGGCGGCAACGGCTACCGCTACTACGAGCAGCCGCAACTCCTGCGGCTGCAGCAGATCCTCGTACTCCGTGAGCTCGGCCTCGGCCTGCCCGCGATCGCCGACGTCCTCGATCGGCAGACCGACGAGGTGGAAGCACTCCGCGACCACCATCGCCGGCTGCTGGCCGAACGCGATCGGCTCGACACCCTGGTCGGCACCGTCGCCCGCACCATCGCTGAACTCCAGCACCGGAAGGGTAGCCAGATGCCGAAGATCAACCGCCCGGAGAATCTCTTCGAGGGATTCGACCCCGGCAAGCACGACGCGGAAGCCGAGCAGCGCTGGCCGCAGGAGTGGGCCCAGTCCCAGCAGTTCGTGAGCAGCCTCACGCCGGCGGACAACCAGCGCATACAGCAGGAACTGACCGACCAGCTGGTCCGGATGGCCGAGCTGATGGTGGCCGGCAAGCCGGTCGACGACGCGGCGGTGCAGGCCGAGGTCGACACCCACTATCAAGGGGTCGCGCGATTCTGGACTCCCGACGCGACGGCGTTCAAGGCGCTCGGGCAGAGCTACGTCGACGAGCCGCAGTGGCACGGCGTCTACGAGCAGATCGCGGCCGGCCTGGCGGCGTACCAGCGTGACGCGATGGCTGTCTACGCTGACACGAAGCTGAGCTAGCTTGTGCTGGGGAGGCTGCAGACTCCCCGGACCAACCGAGTTCTTCGCGAAGGGCAATCAGTGAGTCTCTCCCGCACCGAGCAGGCCGTCCTCGACAGGATCGACGAGGAGCTGCTCGTCCGTACGGCGCAGTCGTTGCTCCGGGCAACCGGTCAGAATCCGCCGGGCGGCGAAGCGGCAACCGCGGCGGCTCTGCGTGCTGCCGCTGAGGAGCTCGGCCTGGAGGTGCTGACGAGTCCGGTCGAGTCTGGCCGGGACAACGTGTCGGTCGTCCTTTCCGGCGGCGACGGGCCTGGACTACTCCTGCTCGGGCACACCGACGTCGTGCCCGTCGGTGAAGGCTGGACCAGGGATCCGTTCGGTGGCGAACTCGTCGACGGGCGGCTCTACGGCCGCGGCGCCTCCGACATGAAGGGCGGACTCGCCGCGGCACTCATCGCACTGGCCGCTCTCCGCGGCGTCTCGTTGTCGGGGCCGGTCGAACTGGCCGCGCTGGTGGACGAAGAGGAGACCGGCAAGGGCATCCGGTCGTACGTCGAATCGGCCGGCCGATCGTTCCTCGGGTGCATCACGGCCGAGCCGACCGATCTCCAGACCATCATCGGCGCCCGCGGCGACTCCTATCTCCGGGTCGAGATCCACGGTCGGGCCAGCCACGCCGGCAACCCGGACGGCGGCGCGAACGCGATCTACGGCGCCGTCGCGGTCGTCGCCGAGGTCGAACGCCTGCACAAGGAACTGGCTGCCTCGCCCCATCCCCTGCTCGGGCCGGCGACCTGGAGCGTCGGCCGGATCGACGGTGGCACGGGCGGCTCGATCGTTCCGGCCGAGTGTGTGGTGATCGCGGACCGGCGGCTGCTTCCCGGCGAGTCGCCGGACGCCGTACTGGCCGACCTCCGGACCCGGGTCGAAGGGCTCGGGCTCTCGGAGCGCGGCCTGACCTTCGACCTCGAGATGCCGATGGAAATGCCCGCCTTCGAAACGGCTCCCTCGGCTTCGCTGGTGCGGGTCGCGGATGCCGCCCTCGCCGACGCGGGCGGTCCGGGACTGCCCCTGGGTGGCTGGACGGCAGCCTGCGACGGCGGCTTCGTCGCCCGAGACCTCGACGTACCGGTCGTCGTCCTCGGCCCCGGCTCGGTCACCACCCAGGCCCACCGCCCCGACGAATCGGTCGCCGTCACCGAACTGCTCATCGCCGCCCGCACCTACGCCCTCACCGCCCTCCGCCTCCTCGCCCGAGAAACTGCTTGATCACCGGCACGAGCCGATCCGGTCCGCCGCCAGATCCTCAGCCTCCGCCGGAACGCCCCTGCCGCCTGATCACCGGCCTCCGCTTGATCGCCTCGCGCGGTCGAGGAGATGACGCTTGACGTCCCTGGCCTACTGCGGAATCAGCTCGGCCGGCCTACTTCTCCTGAGGCAACGCGGCCGCGAGTAGCTGGGCCAGGTGGACCGGGTGGCGGTTGGTGGCGTGGGTGATCTGGGTCCGGCAGCTGAAGCCGTCGGCGATGATCTCGGTGGCTGGGTCCGCCGCTCGAACGGCCGGCAGGAGAACGCGCTCTCCGATGCTCTTCGACACGGCATAGTGGTCGCGTTCGAAGCCGAAGTTGCCGGCCAGGCCGCAGCAACCCGAGTCGGGAATCTCGGCCTCGATGCCCGCCGCCTTCATCAGTTGCCGGTCGGCGTCGAAACCGAGTACGGCGTGCTGATGGCAATGCGTCTGCACCAATGCGGCTCCGCCGACCTGCGGCGGCTCCCAGTTCGCTTTGCTCAGAAACTCGGAAAACGTTTGCGTCGAGGCGGCGACGGCCGCGGCGAGCGGGTTTCCGGCCAGCAGGTCGGGGAGCTCCTGACGGAGGGCCGCTGTGCAACTCGGTTCGAGCCCGACGATCGGCGTCCCGGCGGCGAGGTGCGGCGCCAGGATCGCGAGAGAGCGCTCCATGACGCGTCTGGCCGTGCCGAGCTGGCCGGTCGAGACCCAGGTGAGACCGCAGCAGACTCCCTTGGCCGGCAGCACCACCTCGTACCCCGCGGCCTCCAGAACCTCGACCGCGGCGCGGCCGATCTCAGGAGCAAAGTAGTTGGTGAACGTATCCGGCCAGAGCAACACCTTGCCCCGGGCCCCCACTTTCTTGCTCCTGGCAACGAACCATGCACTGAAGGTCTCCGTCGCAAAGGCAGGCACCTCGCGCTCCGTCGCGATCCCACCCAGCCGTTTCACCAGCCTCGATGCGGCGAACCAGTTCGCGAGCCGCGGTGCGTGCGACGCGAACCGGGACCACAGCGGAAGCCAGCCCATCGACCAATGCGACAACGGGCGGGCCCAGGGCCGGTGGGCGTAATGGTGATGGGTGAACTCGGCCTTGTACGTCGCCATGTCCACGTTCACCGGGCAATCGGACTGACAACCCTTGCAGGACAGGCAAAGGTCGAGCGCATCGCGCACCTCGGTCGATCGCCAGCCGTCGGTGATCAGGTCACCTTCGAGCATCTCCCACAGCAGGTGCGCCCGCCCACGCGTCGAGTGCAGTTCCTCCCGCGTCACCTGGTAGCTCGGGCACATCACTCCACCGGACGCCTGCCGGCACTTGCCGATCCCGACGCACCGGCGCTGCGCCTGCGCGAAGTCGTGATCGTCGGCCGGATAGTCGAATATCGTCAGCAGCTTGCGATCCTTCGCCGCGCCCTGATGCCGAATGCCGACGTCCACCGGCGACGGATCGACGATCATGTGCGGATTCATCACGCCGCCCGGATCCCAGATCCGCTTCAGCTCACCGAACAGCCGCACCCCGTCGGCGCCGTACATGCGAGCCAACAACTCCGACCTCGCCCGCCCGTCGCCGTGCTCCCCCGACACCGAGCCGCCGAGCTCGACGACGAGGTCCGTGGCCTGCTCGACAAACGCCCGGTACGTCGTGAGGCCACGCCGGCTGAGCAGGTCGAAATCGATCCGCATGTGTATGCAGCCCTCGCCGAAGTGCCCGTACGACGCGCCGGACAACCCGTGGCGGGACAAGATCTCGTCGAGGCCGCGCAGATAGGCACCCAGGCGTGCAGGCGGTACGGCGGCGTCCTCCCAGCCACCCCAGGCTTCGGCACCGTCGGCCCGCCGGGTTGCCAGACCGGCGGCGTCGGTGCGGCATCGCCAGAGCACCACTTGAGCCCCAGCATCGGTCACCAGGGACGCGGTCGCCGGTGAACCGGAGTCGCGGAGTTCCTCGATCAACTGCCTCGCCGCTTCGGCCGCAGCAGCCTCGTCCGCACCACCGAGCTCGACCAGCAGCCACGCACGCCCAGCCGGCAGCCCTGCCTGTACTGCGGACTCGCGGACCTCGGTCGGCAGCCGCTCGACCAGGTCGGAGTTGATCGACTCCATCGTCAGCGGGCCGTGTCGCAGGACGATCGGGACGCAGTCCGCCGACGTGATCGAGTCGGCGAACCCGAGCACACACAAAACCTTTGCTGCCGGCAACGGAGTCAGCGCCACCGTCGCCTGCAGCGTCGCCGCAAACCCACCCTCACTCCCAGCCAGCAGCCGTGCGACCTCGAACCCGTACTCCGGCAGCAACCGATGCAGCGCATACCCCGAGATCTGCCGACTGAACTGCCCGAAGCGGCGCCGGATCAGCAACTCGTTCCGTTCCACCAACTCGTGCAACGCACGCTCGATCCCGCCCGCTCGCTCACCGCGCAACTCGGCGCCGTCGACGGTCAGCCTCGTTCCGTCGGCGAGGACCAGGTCGAGCCCGAGCAGGTTGTCCGCCGTCGTACCCCACGCCACCGAATGCGCCCCACACGCGTTGTTGGCGATCATCCCGCCCAGCGTCGCCCGGGACCCCGACGACGGGTCCGCCCCGAACGCCAGCCCGTACGGCCTCGCCGCCGCCAGCAGGTGGGTCAGCACCACGCCCGGCTCCACCACCGCACGCCGCCGCTCGGCGTCGATCTCCACGATTCGATTCACGTGCCGCGACCCGTCGATCACCACCCCGCCGATCGCGTTCCCCGCCATCGACGTACCACCGCCCCGCAGGACGACAGGCGCTCCCCCGGCCGCGGCCAGGCTCACCGCGACGGCGAGATCCTCCTGATCGGCGGGCACGACGACGAGGTCCGGCACCGCCCGGTAGTTCGATCCGTCGGCCGCGTACAGCGCCCGGCTCCGCGCATCCGAAGCCACAGAGCCGCGCAACTCCTTGCCCAGCGCCCGTTGCAACCCCGCCACATCAAAGCCCGGACTCACCACACACCACAATCTACCTATCGTGCCGGCGCGAAGATCAGCGTCGGGTGACCCCACTAGGATCGCGGCATGCCTCTGCTTGTGGAGCCGGCTCTGCCCGAGGGAACGCTCCGGGACGGCGCCCAGCCCCAGCTCGCGACCAGCGACGGCTTGGTACTACGGCCCTGGCGGGCAAGTGACGCCCCGGTGGTCCAGACGGCCTTCTCCTGTCCGGACATTCAGCGCTGGCATGTCCGGCGACTCGACAGCCTCGACGAAGCAGTCGAGTGGACCAGGCAATGGGCCGGCCACTGGGACGCCGAGAGCTCGGCAAGCTGGGCAGTCGTCGACAGCGACGACCAGCCCCTCGGCCAGATCGGCCTCCGCAACATCTCGCTGGCCGAGGCGTCGGCCGACCTCTCCTACTGGGTGATCCCTGCCGCGCGCGGCCGCTCCATCGCCGCGCAATCGGTGAACGCCTTGTCCGCTTGGTCTTTCGGCCAACTCGGCTTCCACCGCCTGGCCATCCACCACTCCACCGCCAACACCGCGTCGTGCAGGGTCGCCGAACGCACCGGCTATCCCCTCGAAGGAACCATGCGGCAAGCCATCAAACACGCCGACGGCTGGCACGACTGGCACCTCCACGGCCGCCTCGCCGCCGACCACTGGCTACGGGGTTGACCCTGACACGGTGTCAGACCGTACTGCTGGCCCATGAACAACTTCCGTACTGCGCGGCAGGCGGCCGAGGCGATCAGCGCCGGTCAGACCTCGTCCCGTGAGCTCACCGAGGAACTCCTCGCCAGGATCGCCGCCGACACCGCGGTGAACGCGATCGTGGAGACACGTCCGGAGTACGCGCTGCGCCAGGCGACGGCCGCCGACGAGGTGGTCGCGTCGGGCGCTGCACTCGGCCCACTGCACGGCGTACCGATGACTGTGAAGGATGCGATCAACGTCGCCGGCCTGAAGACGACGTGGGGTGATCCTCCGTTCGCCGACTATGTGCCTGACACGTCCGCGACGCTCGTCGACCGGCTGGCCGGTGCCGGCGCGATCATCGTCGGCAAGAGCAACGTGCACACGATGCTCGGCGACTTCGGCCAGACCAGCAACGAGCTCTACGGCCGCACCAACAATCCGCACGACCTCACGCGGACGCCGGGTGGGTCCAGCGGTGGCGGTGCCGCGGCACTCGCGGCCGGGCTGACCTACCTGGAGTACGGCTCCGACCTGGTCGGCTCGATCCGCCTTCCTGCGGCCTACTGCGGTGTGTACGGCCTCAAGCCCACCGCCGGCGTAGTACCGCTGGACGGCTTCCAGCCACCCGGCCCACCAGCGCCCGCCAGCGAGTTCCCCACACTGTCGAGCGTTGGCCCGCTCGCCCGGTCGGCGGCCGACCTGCGGACCGCACTGCGAGTCACTGGCGGACCGGCGGGCAAGGCGATGTCATGGCGACTGGAGCCACCGCGCCACCGCAAGCTCCACGAGTACCGCGTGGGATTCGTGCTCGACCACCCCGACGCGCCAGTGACAGCTCAGGTCGGTGCGGCGCTGTCGGACCAGGTCGACGCGCTGGCCCGGCAAGGCGTGAAGCTCGTCGAGGGTTGGCCCGACGGCGTCGATCCGAGCGCTCAGGCGGAGGACTTCGGCTTCCAGGTCGGGCTCTTCTTCGCGCTGAACGGCGGCGGTGGTGATGGTGAGGACTTCGCGAGTCTGGCCCAGGTTTTCGACCACGAACACCGGCGGCTGGCGACCAGGGCGACCTGGCAGGCGTACTTCGAGGAGGTCGACGTCTTCCTCTGCCCGACCAGCTTCACGACCGCCTTCCCGCACGACGACCGCCCATCCGACGAGCGCACGATCGACGGCCGCCCGTACGACGCGCAGGTGTTCTGGATCTCGCACGCATCTCTGGCCGGGCTGCCCGCGGTGAGCATGCCGATCGAGTCCAGCGGTCTCCCGGTCGGAGCCCAGGTGATCGGCCCGTTCCACGAGGACGACACGGCGATCACCTTCGCGGACCTCGTGGCTGGTTCACTCTGAATCATGTTCGCGATCGGGGACTTCGCCCGGCACGGCCGGGTGTCGGTACGGATGCTGCGCCACTACGACGCCATCGGCCTGCTCCGGCCCGCCCACGTCGACGAGGCGACGGGGTACCGCAGCTACGAGGCCGCACAACTGGCGGACCTGAACCGCGTGGTCGCACTCAAGGATCTCGGCTTCACTCTCGAACAGGTCCGCACGATGCTGGCCGATGAGATCAGCCTGGTCGAGGTCCGCGCGATGCTCGCGCTGCGCCGGGCCGAACTCGAGGCCGAGGTGGCCGAGAGCGCCGCGCGACTCACCCAGGTCGAGTCGCGCTTGCACAGCATCGAGCTGGGCGACGAGGTACCGGCCGTTGTCGTGAAGGACCTGCCGGCCGGCCGGTACGTCGCCCTCGAAGGAGTCGCGGACGACTTCCGGCCGGAGCAGATCAGTCCGGTGATCCGACCGCTGTGCGCCGAGCTCGGCCAACGGTTGCCTGGGGCAACAGGGGTCGTACCGTCCGGCCGGTTGACCTGCTTCTACGAGACGTCCGGCGACCAGGTGAGGCTGCAGGCCGCAGTACCGGCCGCAGTCTCGTACGACGGGGAGCTGAACGGACTCACCGTGCTCGACACCCCGGCCTTGCGGGCTGCGACCCTGGTGCACCGCGGCCCCATCGACGAAGTACTTCCTGCGTGGCAGGCGTTGGCCCGCTGGGTCGACGACAACGGCTACCGTTCCGACGGGCCGGCGCGTGAGCTCTACCTGGACTGTCCTGATGACCCAGCTGAGTGGGTCACGGAGTTGCAGGAGCCGCTTGCCGGTCCTCGGGCGGAACCATCGCTGCCAGGCCGCTGATCAGGACCTGGAGGCCGAACTCGAAGCGCTCGTCACCCAGCGCACCGGCAGTCAGTGCACCAGCCAGGGCCACAGTGACCGGGTAGCGGTCGGCCGGAAGACTCGCGAAGTGGTTCCGCATGGCGGCCACGAACGACTCGACATCCTCCATGGTCCAGCCGCTGGCACCTTGCACGCTCTCCTCGAAGGCGACCGCGGTCACGTAGAGATGGAGCATGTCGATCGCCCAGGCCGCCGCCTGATCCGGCACCCGGCCGGCCTTGAGGATCGCGAGCATCGCCTCGGTGCTGTCCATGGCGCGCTCCCCCAGCGGCACCTGCCCGATGGCCGCCCGGGCGACCCCGGGGTTGGCCCGCATCACCTTGAGCGTCGATCGCATCATGTCCTTGAGTTGCTCCTGCCAGCGGGCCGGATCGGCTACCGGCAACTCGATGTCGGCCGCGGCCCGGTCGACCAGCAACTGATCGAGCTCCCCCTTGTTCGCCACATGTGCGTAGAGCGAAGCGGGACCCGTGTCGAGGGCCTGAGCGACCTTGCGCATCGAGACCGCCTCGTAGCCCTGGTCGAGGAGGATCCGCATCGCCGCGTCGACGATCCGCTCGCGGTTCAGCGGCGTACGGGTGGGACGGGCCGGCTTCTCGGGGCTGAGCGGCTGCCAGGGCGACGGGTTCATACCACCACTGTAGCGAACACCGTACTTGACTGGAACACCGTTCACATGTAGAACAGTGTTCGTTCACGAACACCGTTCGAATCGTAGGAGCCACCGATGAGCACCTCCCTCACCACCGAGACCGCCCCGCCCCCGGGGTCCGAGCAGACCGCATCAGCCACCGGTACGGCGTACAGGTGGCGCTGGATCGTGCTCGGCACTGTGCTGCTCGCCGAGATCATGGACCTCGTCGACGCCACCATCGTCAACATCGCCGCCCCCTCGATCCGGGCCGAACTGGGCGGCTCCGAATCCGCGCTGCAGTGGATGCTGGCCGGCTACACGCTGGCGTTCGCGATCGGCCTGATCACGTTCGGGCGGCTCGGCGACCTGGTCGGGCGGCGCCGGCTGTTCCTGATCGGCGCCGTCGGGTTCACCGTTGCCTCCGCGCTGTGCGGGCTCGCGACCTCACCCGAACTGCTGATCGGCAGCCGGGTCGCCCAAGGTCTGCTCGGCGCGGTGATGATCCCGCAGGGCTTCGCCATCCTGAAATCCGTCTTCCCGGCCGAGGAGACCGGCAAGGCGTTCGGCATGTTCGGCCCGGTGATGGGGCTGTCCGCGGTCGCCGGTCCGGTCATCGCCGGCCTGCTGATCAAGGCGGACCTGTTCGACACCGGCTGGCGGATGATCTTCTTCATCAACGTGCCGCTCGGCATCCTGGCCGTGCTCGGAGCGCTGCGGTTCATGCCCGAACTGAAGACGCCCGGCGCGACCCGGCTCGACGCGGCCGGTGTGATCCTGGTCAGCCTGGCCAGCGGCCTGCTGATCTACCCGCTGGTGCAGGGCCGCGAGCTCGGCTGGCCGGCCTGGTCGATCGCGATGATCATCTCGTCCTTCGCCGTCTTCGCCCTGTTCGGCCGGCGCGAGCGCCGGTCCGGCAACCCGGTGATCGACCCGTCGCTGTTCCGCAACCGCGGTTACGTCGCGGGACTCGGCGTGATCACCACGTTCTTCCTGGCGATGTCCGGCTTCATGCTGGTGTTCAACCTGTTCACCCAGCTCGGCCTGCACTACAGCCCGCTGCGGGCGGGCCTGGCGATGGTGCCGTTCTCGCTGGGGATCGCGATCGGTGCCCCGCTGTCGGCCGGCCTGCTGGCACCGCGGTTCGGCCGGAAGGCGCTCCAGTTCGGCATCGTCGTGATGGCGATCGCGACCACCGGAGTCTGGTTCACCCTGCACCACAACGGCGTGCAGACCACGATCTGGAACCTGGTGCCGGCCACGCTGGTGATGGGGATCGGCTCGGGCATGGTGTTCGCGCCGCTGTTCGACATCATCCTGGCCTCGATCGACGACAAGGCGGCCGGCTCGGCGTCCGGCGTACTGACCGCGATGCAGCAGTTCGGCGGCGCGATCGGGGTCGCCGTGATCGGCACGGTGTTCTTCCAGCTGATCCCGGCGCACCAGTTCCTCGGTGCCACGAAGACCAGCACTCTGGTGGCCGTCGGCCTGCTGGTGGTCAGCCTGCTGGTCACCTTCGCCCTGCCGCGGCGGGCCCGCGACGACGCCCACTAGAAGACAAGCCGAAGCCCCGCTCACCTCAGAGGTGAGCGGGGCTTCGGCTTGCTAGCTCAGTTGAACGAGTCGCCGCAGGCGCACGAACCGGTCGCGTTCGGGTTGTCGATCGTGAAGCCCTGCTTCTCGATCGTGTCCACGAAGTCGATCGAGGCGCCCTTGAGGTACGGCGCGCTCATCCGGTCCGTGACGACGCTCACGCCGTCGAAGTCGGCCACCACGTCGCCGTCGAGCTGACGCTCGTCGAAGAACAGCTGGTACCGCAGGCCGGAGCAACCACCCGGCTGCACGGCGACCCGCAGGGCGAGATCGTCGCGACCTTCCTGGTCCAGCAGCGCCTTCACCTTGGCAGCCGCACCGTCGGTCAGCAGGATGCCGGTGGCCGTCGACGCGTCAACAGCCTGCTCGGTCTGCGCTTCAGTCATTCCTGACTCCAGTCATCTCTTGAGCGCCCGGCCGCTGTGGGCAGCACGCCGCGCGCGGAAATTCCGCCGTCATCCGGGCCAACAACAGCCGCCCCGGAACCATTCCCATGGTCGCACACCAATTTGCAGGATCAACTACGCGTCCGGCCGTCAGCGGGCCCAGGTCCTGGCCACCCGCTCGGCCACGGCGGCCAGCGAACCGTGCGGGTCGGCGAACGCGCGCTCCTCACCGACCGCGTCGATCAGCGAATAGGCGGACTCCACGCCCATCGTGCGCATCTCCCGCGACCCGATCTGCACCTTGCCCGCGAGAACGACGCAGGGCCGCATCGCCTCGTTCGCCACCTTCGCCACACCCGCGATCACCTTGCCGTCGCGGGACTGGAAGTCGAACGCCCCCTCGCCGGAGATCACCAGGTCGACCTGGCCCGCCTTCTCCCGCAGCCCCGTGAGCTCCGCCACCAGGTCGATCCCCGACACGCGTTCGGCACCGAGCAGCAACAGCGCGTAACCAAGACCGCCCGCCGCGCCCGCGCCCTTGGCATCAGCGGTCTTCCGGCCGGCCAGCTCGGCGAACTTGGTCAGCCAGCCGTCAACCTCGGGCTTGCGCTCGTCGGCGATCCCCTTCTGAGTGCCGAAGATGTTGGTCGCGCCGCGCAACCCGAGCATCGGGTTCTCGACGTCGCTCGCTGCCACGAACTCGATGCCCGCCGCCCTGGTCCGGGCCGGTTCCAGGTCCACCTCGGTCAAGTTCGCGAGGCCGGCGGCACCCTTGCTGAGCTCGCCGCCCTTTGCTGTTGCGCCGAGTGCGGCGAGGAGGCCGGCGCCCGCATCGTTCGTCCCCGAGCCGCCGAGGCCCAGGATGACCCGCTTCGCTCCGGCGTCGACGGCCGCCGCGATCAACTGGCCCACGCCGTACGTCGTCGCGTCCTCGGGCCGCCGTTGCTTCGGCTCGACCAGGTGCAACCCGCACGCCTGCGCGGTCTCGACGTACGCCGTCTCGCCCGCGACCAGCACCGTCGCCGGGACCTCGTCGCCAAGGGGCCCGCGCACGGTGACCGACAGCAGCGTGCCGTCGACCACGGCGGACAGCACGTCGATGAACCCGGGCCCGCCGTCGGCCATCGGCGCCACCAGCACCTCGGCCTCCGGATCCCGCCGCCGCCACCCTTCCTCGATCGCGGCCGCGGCCTCGACAGCCGTCAACGTCCCAGCGAACTTGTCCGGAGCAATCAGCACGCGCATGTCGCCCATCCTCCCTTACTCCAACGCCACCTCCGTCCGCCCCACCAACCCACGGACACCGAGCCGCCGATCACGCCGCGCTGCGATCTGCGGCGTCCGGCGAACCCTGGGCGAGGGATGATCGGGCCCGTGAAGAAGACGACACATGAATACGGCGACCGGATCGGGGCTACGGCGGTACTGCGAGTCGGCGCGGCCGCGGCTGTGCTCGACGGCGACCGGTTGCTGTTGACCAGGCGCAGCGACAACGGCGAGTGGTGCCTTCCGGGCGGCGGGGTCGATCCCGGTGAACGTCCTGCCGAGACCGCTCAGCGAGAGGTGCTGGAGGAGACCGGGCTGACCGTGCGAGTGACCGATCTGCTCGGGGTGTACTCCGACCCCGATGTGGTCGTCTCCTACCCGGACGGCAACCGCGCGCAGATCGTCGGGATCCTGTTCCGGGCAGAGCAGGTCGAAGGCACCGCGGGCTTGTCGGACGAGGTCACCGAGGTCGGCTGGTTCACCGCCGAGGAGGCTGCGCAGCTGACCCTCATCGCCAACCACGTGCCGCTGCTCCCCACCGCCTTCGGAACAGATCGGCCCTACTTCAACGAGCCCGTGCACTGACTCCGGTGAGACCAAGGTGACGCACCACCGCGTTGGCAGCCCGACGCCCTGACACCAGCGCTCCCTGGATGGACGCCGTGTCGCGGTGGTCGCCTGCGACGAACAGACCTTCGCCCAGCTCGACCGACTGCCTTGCGACCAGCGGCGCCGGCTGTTCGGGCAGTGCCGCGGGAATGTCGTGGCGCACGACCAGGTCCCAGCTACCGGCCGACTGCCCGTACATCCGGCTCAGCTGGATCCGTACTTCGCTCTCGACCGCAGCACTGGGCCAGAGCGTGGTCGCTTGGACCAGGTGCCTGCCGGGCGGCGCGTACGACGGGGCGACGTTCGACACCACTGCGGTGTTCACGACCGGCCCGTCCTGGTTGCCGTCGACCACCAAGAGCCTGTCCGAGCGCGGCGCTTCGTCCGTCGCGAACCAATAGGTACTGAGGCCCTTCATCCGCGGCGTCTTCAACGGCACGAGTTCTGCAGCCGGATCGGTGGCGATCACCACTGCCTTCGCTTCCAGCCTGCCGTCCGTCGTGTCGACCGACGGTCCCCCAGCGATCGCGGTGGCCGCCACTCCGAGCTGTACCGGGTCGTGGAGGCGTGCGGCCAACTGCTGCGGCAACGCTGTCATCCCGGCGGCCGGCAGACCCGGCGTACCGAGGAGGAAGGCGCGCAGTAGGAGCCGTACAAAGGCAGCCGACGTCGTGCCGTCATCCGACGCCAGTACTCCGGCCAGGAACGGCTCGAGGATCTCCGAACGCAACCGGCCCGATACCCCGGCCTTGTCGAGCGACTCGGCCAGCGGCTCGTCACGGCCGGCAAGTAGGCGAGGCACTTTGCCGAGCGCCGGTGCTGCCCAGGCCGCCAGCCGAGCCAGTTCGGCCGGCCTGACGTAGCCGCTGAGTAGCGAGCGTCCGATCAGCTCGGGATTGCGCCTGGGGTCGGCAACCACCGCAGTACGGCCATGTGTCGCGACAGCGACTCCGGCTGCGAAGGAATGCAGGTCGAGCGCCGTCAGGTCGACGTACCGCTGGGCTGCGGGGTAGGACGGGTTCAGTAGCTGGAAGCCACGATCACAGCGGTAACCATCGATCACGTCGGTGCGAATGCGGCCGCCGACAGCGTCGGAGGCCTCCAGCACCGCGACGGACAGCCCTCGATCCTGGAGGGCCACCGCGCAGTTGAGACCCGCCAGTCCAGCACCGACCACGATGACATCAGCCATGCCGTGATGCTTGCACAGGGCATCGTCGTCGGGCGCGTGGACGCGTGTGGAGCAGCGGCGGCAATTTCGCATTCTGGGCAGTGAGGTGCACCACGCGGTACGAGACCTCCCTCATGGCACGATGGTTGACGTGACGACCACCGCAACCGGTTCGAAGTCCCTTCCCCTGCTGTTCCTGGGCCGCGACACCGACCCGCACTCCGAGCGCGGCGTCGAATGCCCGGGCGCGCTTCCGCCGGCTTCCGACCCGGACCTCGTCGAGCGGGCTCTGAAGGCCAAGGCCGCGCTCGGTGACCAGGTGTTCGTGCTGGGTCACCACTACCAGCGCGACGAGGTGATCCAGTTCGCCGACGTCACGGGTGACTCGTTCAAGCTGGCGCGCGACGCGGCGGCCCGCCCGGACGCGCCGTACATCGTGTTCTGTGGTGTCCACTTCATGGCCGAGTCCGCCGACATCCTCACCAACGAGAACCAGACGGTGATCCTGCCCGACCTCGCGGCCGGCTGCTCGATGGCCGACATGGCCCGGATCCAGCAGGTCGAGGCAGCCTGGGACGCGCTCGCCGACGCCGGGATCGCGGACGTGACCGTGCCCGTCACGTACATGAACTCCAGCGCCGACATCAAGGCGTTCTGCGGCCGCAACGGCGGAGCGGTCTGTACGTCGAGCAACGCGGACGTCGCGCTCGACTGGGCCTTCCAGCAGGGCGAGAAGGTGCTGTTCCTGCCCGACCAGCACCTCGGCCGCAACACCGCCGTACTGAAGATGGGCATCAGCCTGGACGAGTGCGTCGTGTACGACCCGCACAAGCCGGGCGGTGGCTTGACGCGCGAGCAACTGGCGGCGGCGAAGATGATCCTGTGGCGCGGGCACTGCTCGGTGCACGGCCGGTTCACGGCGGCATCGGTCGACGACGTCCGCGCGCGGGTGCCGGAGGTCAAGGTGATCGTGCACCCGGAGTGCCAGCACGAGGTCGTCACCAAGGCCGACCTGGTCGGCTCGACGGAGTACATCATCAAGACCCTCGATGAAGCCGAACCCGGTACGACGTGGGCCGTCGGCACCGAGCTGAACCTCGTGCAGCGGATGGCGAAACAGCACACCGACAAGAACATCCTCTTCCTGGACAAGACGGTCTGCTACTGCGCGACGATGAACCGCATCGACCTCCCGCACTTCGTCTGGGCCCTGGAGAACCTGGTCGCCGGCACCGTGGTCAACCCGATCAAGGTCGACCCCGACACCGAGAAGTACGCCAAGATCGCCCTCGACCGCATGCTCGCCCTCCCCGGCCGCTCCCACCGCGACTGACCCGCGGGTTTCAGCGGCTTGTCGACACTCCTTCAGCTGAAGGATGCAGATGATTCAACGGCTGACCCGCTCGCCTTCGGTTGAGGCGTGTGGGTGGTTCAGCGGCTGGCGGGTTGGGCGGAGTACCAGTCGGCGAGGATGGCGGGGAGGCGGTCGGGTGCCCAGCGGGTGACCGGATCGATCCTCCTCGTGATGTTGCCTAGGGCATCAGCCAGGGCGCCGACAACATCGCCGCGCCATGGCACGACCGCGCCTTCGCCCGGCCCGACGAGCGCAGCCGGTGCGCCGCGATCCAGACAGACCACCGGGCATCCGCGCGCCAGCGCCTCCGCGATCGTCCACGCCGCCGGCGCCCGCAACCACGGCGCGAGCAACGCATCAGCTCGCAACAACGAAGTCAGCACCTGCGCCCGCGGCACGTCGCCACGGAACTCCACCCGATCCCGTACGCCGAGGCGCTCGGCCAGCCGCTCCGCCCGACGCCAGTCCGGCCCATCCCCCATCACCCGCAACTCCCACCGCGCCGCGGCCGGACGAGCGAGCGCGTTGATCGCAAGCAACAGTCCCTTGTCCGGAACGAGCCGCCCGGCGAACACCGCAGTACTGGTGCCCACGGCACCGAACCCGTCACCCGGCCCTCCCCCACCGGTGACCGGCCGAATCGCGGCCATCGGCTCGACGATCACCCGGCGATCCAGCCGCGCGGCAACATCGTTGTCCTGAGCAACCACCAGATCAGCCTGCCGGCCGGCTCTGCGGTTGAACATCCACCGCGTCACGGCCGCGCCGTACCGGCGCCCCAATTCGGCCGTGAGACCACCAGGCCCCAACCAGTGCGTGAGACTCAACGGAATCGGCGTCGGCAGACTGATCGGTCCCCAGATCACCCGCGCCTGGCCCGACGTCGCCGTACCGGAAGGGACGCCCCGCTGACCGACAGTCAAATGATGGATCACCGCGAAGTCGTGTTCGTCATGCAAACGCTGGACTTTGCGGGCCGCGTGCCGGAACCACAGCGAATCGGACCACCAGTAGTCCCGCCGCCAAGGCAGGTCCAACGGCACGATGGTCAATCCCGGAACAGGCCGGACCAGCAACTCCTTGCGGATCAACTCCGCCGAATCGCCCCGGGTGACCAGCCAGATCTCATGATCAAGTGCCGCCGCCTTGCACCACGCCCAGGTGGCACCGGCCTCACGGCGATCACCGGGGCTGCATCTGATGGCGCTGATCAGAATCTTCATCCGACCACCTGCCCCATCGGATCGGAACCCTTCATACCTGACCCCCAGGTCGTCCCCCCGCCGGCCGATACCTAGAACGGACGTCGAACTCCGAGAGTAGGACAGCCCTGCACGCCTTGCCTAGAAGCCCAACCGTCTCGCTACTGGGTGTACCAACGCAACTACACACAGCTGTCGCACTCACGCTAGCAGGAGTTCGACGCTAAAACAGCCGGAAGCGACGCCCGCGCAGGTGTGGCGACCTGGCATCGTTGCCGGGCCGGCGAACGTCGTACGACAGCAGGTGAAGGTCATAAACCGCTGTCGTGCGACAACGGGTGTGGTGCTGACAGCCGCCGTCATGCGACAGCGGGTGCGGTGCTCCCAAACCGCTCAGGAAGCTGCGACCCCGGCGCGTCAGTGGCTCTGCAGACTGCCTACTCCCTCGATCAGCAACGAGCGGAAGAGCTTGTCTGCGGCGAGTTCTTTGTCGAAGACACTCTCGATCGACAGCATGGCATCGACCAGGCCGGCCGGTCCGGGACCTGCTGACGCAGCGGCTTCACGCAATCGAGCGGCCTGCGGATCATCCAGAGGCAGCTCGCGCCCGTTCACGTCTCGCCCGGCGGCGACGTAGACCATCCAGCCCGCCACCGCGAGCGAGGCAACCCGCGGCTCGGCTCCGGCTTCGAGTCGATCGCGAACGGTTCCGAGCAACCTGACCGGCAGCTTCACCGACCCGTCCATGGCGACCTGCGCCGTCCGATGTTTCAACGCCGGATTCGCGAATCGTTCGAGCACACTCGCCCCGTATGCCGTCAGGTCGAGCCCGTCAGGCGGAGTCAGAGTCGGAACGACGTCCCGCGTCATCAACTCGCCCGCCAGCTCCGCGAGCTCCGCATCGCGGACCGCCTCGGCGATGGTCTCGTACCCACGCAGACCACCCAGATAGGCGAGCATCGAGTGGGTGGCGTTCAGCATCCGGAGCTTGGCCTGCTCCCACGGCGCGACATCGTCGGTGAGCACAGCGCCGGCCCGCTCCCAGGCCGGCCGCGCACCCGCGAAATCATCCTCGATCACCCATTGGATGAACGGCTCCGCGACAACCAGCGCCTCATCCCGTACGCCGAGCAGCCGCGCCGCTTCCTCCCGGTCGGCGTCCGTCGTCGCCGGCACGATCCGATCCACCATGCCGGCCGGGAAGCGGGTCGACTCCAACTGCTCCGCCAGCCGCTGCCTGGACGAAACAGCCTCGACCCTCGCCTCGGGCACGGATACAAGCGCGGCCGCGTAGTCCTCCATCAAGCGGCGCAGGAAGGGGCCGTTGGCAACCAAGTTGTCGCAGGACAGGATCGTGAGCGGTCCCGCTCCGGTCTCCGCACGGCGGACCAGTCCGGCGGCCAGTTGCCCGACCACCGTGCGCGGCGGCCGACCGGCAAGATCGGCCTGGATCTCGGGATCCGCCAGATCGAGACCGCCGCCCGCGACGGCCCGATACCCCTTCTCGGTCACGGTCAACGTCACCAGCGTCACCGCCGGATCAGCGA
Organism: Kribbella voronezhensis; assembly: GCF_004365175.1. NCBI lineage: Bacteria > Bacillati > Actinomycetota > Actinomycetes > Propionibacteriales > Kribbellaceae > Kribbella > Kribbella voronezhensis. Next base: position 665,134 of record NZ_SOCE01000001.1, read on the forward strand.
TCCGTGCCACGACCGCGGCCGGGTCCTCCGGCGCGGTGAGCACTTCGCGCATGCTCCCGATCACCTGCACAGAAGGCGAATCGAGACCGCGGGTGAGTACGGAGTACAGGCCGTCCTGCGGCGCCAACTGCTCCCGCACCGATGCGGATCGCTGGCTCACGCCGCTGATGCCCCAGCGGCTCTCACCGGTGATCGCCGCGGCGTGCTCGGTGAAGACGGCCTGATGCGCCCGGTGGAAGGCGCCGAGCCCGAGATGCACGATCCCGATGCTCAACTCCCGTGGGTCGACCTTCGGCGCCCACTCGACCGGCAGACTCCGCGAACTCAACCGCTCACTCACCCGCAAACCTCCACCGCTCGGGCCGCGTGGGCCTGTGATTCTTCAAGGGTCGCGACACGACCGGTACCGCCGAGGCCGCCGACGGACAGCGATGCGGCAGAAACCCCGAGCCTCACCGCGTCGATCAACTGGTCGCCGAGAGCGAGCCGTGCCGTGACCGTACCGGCGAACGAGTCACCCGCACCCGTCTGGTCAACCACCACCGGCGCCGCGATCGCCGCGACCTCGACCACCTCACCACCGTCATCCAGCAGCACCCCGTCAACTCCCCGAGTCAGCGCAACCGCCTCCACCCCAAGCGCCCGAAGCGCACCACAAACCGCCACCGGATCCCCGGCCCAGCCTTCCTCAGCCCCGCCACCGCCGTCTTCCTCGCCGCCGTGTTCCGTTGCACCGGCCCTGCCCTCGCCGCCGTGTTCCCTTGCACCACCACCGCCCCTGGCCTCACCGATGCCCGGCGCCCCGCCACGGTCCGATGCCTCGCCGCCGCCCAGTGCCTGGGTGCCGCTCCGTGACGCGACTCCGACGTTCGCCTCGTCGGCGCCTTCTCTTGGCCCGCCAGCTGGGTTGGCGGTGGTTACCAGTTGAGCCTCGCGGGGCCACGCGGGTGTGACGAGGCGGGTGGACGGCGCGAGTGCGCGAAGGTGGGCTGCGGCGCCGTTCGCGTCGATCAGGCGAGGGCGCCAGTTCGGGTCGTAGACGAAGCATCTCGCGGCAGCAGCCGCGGCCTGGACAGCCTCTGCCGAGGAGGGCGAGATCGCGCAGGCGATTCCGCTGGCGAGCACGGCGCCTGCCCTCGCGACCAACTCCAGCGGAACGTCCGCCGGACCGAGCCCCGACCCCGCACTCCCCCGGCGGACATACGTGAACTCACGCGCACCCGACGGGTCCGCGTGTTGCAGGTAAAGCCCGTGCTGCCCCTTGACCCGCATCACCAGCGAAGTGTCGATGCCGAGCGCAACCACACGTTCCAGCAGCCGGTCGCCGAGCTCGTCGTCAGGCACGCGAGCGAGCAACGCCGTGTGCGCTCCCGCCGCCGCAGACGCGGCGGCCGCGTTGAGCGCGTCGCCGGAGAAATTCAGCGTGAGCGCGACCCCCGCATCGAGCGGCTCGGTCGAACTCAGCTCGACCAGGATCTCCCCCAGCACCACCACATCCGGCGTCGCCGACGCACTCACCATGGATGCACCGTTCCGTCCTCCAAACGGTTCACCGGCAGGTACGCCGGGCGGTAGGGATACTCAGCCGCGGCCTCCTCGTCGAGATCCACTCCGAGACCCGGCTCGTCGCTCGGCTGCAGGTAGCCATCGGCGAAGGTGTAGCCGTGCGGGAAGACCGCGTCGGTCTCCGCCGAGTGCGGCATGTACTCCTGCAACCCGAAGTTCGGGATCGAGATGTCCAACTGCAGAGCGGCCGAGAGGCAGACCGGGGACAGGTCTGTCGCACCATGCGAGCCACTGCGCACGTGGTACAGCGATGCCAGATCGAAGATCCTGCGGAGATGCGTGATCCCGCCGGCGTGCACGACTGTCGTCCGGACGAAGTCGATCAGCTGCTCCTGGATGAGTTGCTGGCAGTCCCAGATGCTGTTGAACACCTCGCCGACCGCGATCGGTGTCGTGGTGTGTTGCCGGATCAGCCGGAACCCTTCCTGCAGCTCGGCCCGCACCGGATCCTCGATCCAGTACGGCGTGTAGGGCTCGAGCGACTTGCCCAGCCGAGCGGCCTCGATCGGGGTCAACCGGTGGTGGACGTCATGCAGCAGCCCGAGCGTCGGCCCGAACTCCGCGCGCACCTGGGCGAACACCGACGGAACATGCGCCAGGTACTTCTCGGTGGACCAGGCGCTCTCCTCCGGCAGAGCCGACTCGGCATTGGCCGGCTCGTACGTCGTACCGGCGTGCCCCACGCCGTAGGTCGAGGGCAGGCCCGGTACGCCGGTCTGGATCCGGACCGCTTTGTAGCCGAGGGCAACGAAACGGTCGACCTCCTTCAGCAACCCGTCGGTGGTCTCGGCGCTCGCGTGCCCGTACACGGTGACGCCATCGCGACTTCGCCCGCCGAGCAGTTGATAGACGGGGAGCCCGGCGACCTTGCCCTTGATGTCCCACAGGGCCGTGTCCACTGCGGCGATCGCCGACATCGTGACCGGTCCGCGTCGCCAGTACGCACCTTGGTAGAGGTACTGCCAGGTGTCTTCGATCCGGGCAGGATCACGCCCGATCAGCAGCGGTACGACATGCTCGGTGAGGTAGGAGGCGACCGCGAGTTCACGGCCGTTCAGGGTCGCGTCCCCGATTCCGTACACGCCTTCGTCGGTCTCGATCTTGAGCGTGACGAAGTTGCGTCCCGGGCTGGTGACGACGACCTTCGCGGAGGTGATCCTCATTCAGGCTCCTCCTTCACCCGGGCGACCAACTGCGTCGGATTCACGAAGCGGAGGGCCACGACGAGCAGCACCAGCATCATCGACGTGTAGATGACGGCCATCGCGTCGACGGACTGCTGGGCACGGATCCCCGCCGCGGACATCGAGTAGTAGAGGGCCACGACGAGGGTCTGGGAGTCCGGCCCGGCGGTCAGGAAGGTGAGCTCGAACATCCCGACCGTGCGGACCAGGACCAGGATCGCCGAGGCGAGCAGGCCTGGCACGAGCAACGGCGCGAGGATCTTGAGGAACACGGCCCTGGTGCCGGCTCCGAGCATCCGGGCCGCGCTCTCGATCCGCGGGTCCACCTGCTCGATGAACGGCGTCATCGTCAGGATCACGAACGGCACCGAGGGGACCAGGTTCGCCAGCACGACCCCGGACAGGTGACCGGCGAAGCCGAACTTGTAGAGCACGGTGGCCAGCGGGATGCCGTAGGTGATCGGTGGCATCAGGATCGGCAGCAGGAACGTGATGTAGACCAGGCGCTTGCCGGGGAAGTTCTGCCTGGCAAGCACGTACGCGGCCGGCGCACCGACCACGACCGACAGGGCGACCACGAGCGCCGACGCGATGAGCGTCACCGTGATCACGTGCAGCAGACCGAACTCGTGCCAAGCCTCGCCGTACCACTGGGTGGTGAAGCCGCTCGGCAGCCAGGTGTCGAACCAGCGCCGTCCGAACGAGCTGACCAGCACGGATCCGACCACGCCGGCCAGATTGACGAAGAAGAACGCCACCACGGCCCAGATCACCCAGGCGGTCGGCGTCGCTCGCAGCGACCGGCGTACTCCCTTTGCTCGGGTCGGCCCGTCGTTGTGCACAGCTGCGCTGGTCGATGTTGGGGCGCTCATCCTTTGCCTCCGGTCGATCCGGTGTAGAGCCGAGACCGCCAGATCAGCACGACCGCCACCACGACCAGCTCGACCGCACCCATGATCATCGCGATCGCCGAGGCGTAGGCATAGTCGTACTGCTCGTACGCCGCCTGGTACGCCGCCAGCGAGATCACCCGGGTGGACCCGGCCGGATTACCGACCAGCACCGCGGACGGGAACACCGAGAAGGCCAGAACGAACGTCAGCAGGAAGGTGGTGGCGAGGCCCGGGGCGAGCAGCGGCAGAGTGATCCGGCGGAACCGCTGCGATCGGGAAGCGCCGAGAGTCGCCGCCGCCCGCTCGAGAGTCGGGTCGATGCCGCTGAGGTACGACAGCACGAGCAGGAACGCGAACGGGAACCCGGTGACGATGAGCGAGAAGAACACGCCCCAGTAGTTGTTCGTCAGCCGGATCGGATCGTCGGTCAGTCCGATGCCCATCAGCACCCGGTTGAACCAGCCGGTCGGGCCGAGGAAGTTGAGCAGCCCCTGCGCGGTGAGCACCGTGCCGAGCGTGATCGGGATGACCAGCACCGTCGTCATCAACCGCTTGCCGCGGAACCTGCCCCGCATCCGGAAGGCGATCGGCACGGCGGCCAGCACGTTCAGCAAGGCCGCCGGGAGCGCGATCTTGAGCGTGGTGAGGATCGTGTCGCGCTGGTAGGCGTCGCTGAAGAACTTCTGGTAGTTGGCGAACGCGCCACCACCGTTCATCGGCTGGAACGACAGGCTCAGCCCGTAGACGAACGGGTAGATGAACAGCACGAGCACGAATACTGTTGCCGGCAGCAACAACCACAGCCGTCGGTCCACACCCCGTTCGGCCAGCCGATGGCGCCAGTCGAGCCCGCTGACCGTGCTCATACCGCCAGACCAGCCGTGGCAAGCTCGGCGGCCGGAAGCTCGGCCGAACCGCCGGACGGGTACACCAGGAGCCGTCCGGGAGTGATGCTGACGGACACGTGCTCGCCTGGCTCAACCTTGCGGTCCGTGCGGGTATGGAGCCGGACGCCGTCGGACAGCACCACTTCCGCAGCCAGTTCGCGCCCTTGGTACTCGATGACCTCGACGCGTCCTCGCAATCCGGCGACGTCGTCGTTCCCGAGTCGCACGTCCTCGGGGCGCACAGCTGCTACCACCTGATCACCAGTAGCGAGGGCTCCGGTCTGAGCGACTCCGTCGGCCTGAGGCGGAAGCTGGGCGACTCCTTCGACGGTCGTGCCGCCCAGGGGTACGACTATCGTCTCACCGTCGACCCGGCCGGCCGTCACGGGCAGCAGGTTGCGGTACCCCATGAAGTCGGCAACGTGCCAGGTGGCTGGTTTGGTGTGCACCTGCTCGGGAGTGCCGATCTGCTGGACCCGCCCGAGTCGCATGACCACGAGCCGGTCGGCCATGCTGAGCGCCTCTTCCTGGTCGTGCGTCACGTAGACCGTTGTGAGCCCGAGCGACTGGTGCAACCGCCGGATCTCGGTCCGCATCTCCAGCCGGAGCTTCGCGTCCAGGTTGCTCAGCGGCTCGTCCATCAGCACGAGCGACGGTTCGAGCACGGTCGCCCTGGCGATCGCCACCCGCTGCTGCTGACCGCCGGAGAGCTGGCCGGGCAGTTTGCTCGCGTGCTCGACGAGCCGGACCATCTCGATCGCGGCCTCGGTACGCCGGCGTACCTCGTCCTTCGGCAGGCGGCGCATCCGCAGCCCGAAGGCGATGTTGTCGCGCACCGTCAGGTGCGGGAAGAGCGCATAGTTCTGGAACACCATCCCGAACCCGCGCTTCTCCGGCGGCAGCGTGTCGATCCGCTGGTCGTCCTGCCAGATGCTGCCGGCGGTCAGCGGCAGCAACCCGGCCAGGCAGTTCAGCGCCGTCGACTTGCCACACCCCGAGGGGCCCAGCAGGGCGATGAACTCGCCCCGCTGGATGGTCAGGTCCAGGTCGGCCAGAGCGTCCGCAGTACCGAATCTGCGGCCCACCCCGGTCAACCGGAGTTCGTCGAATCCGGTCACGACTTCTTCACCTTGCCACCGCCGACCTCGCGGTCCCACTTGTCGAAGGCAGCGACCAGGCTCTTCGCGTCCAGCGGCACCTCGGTCGGGTTCTCCGCGATCAGCTTGTCGTACTCCGGGCGGCCGTACTCCTTGATCGCGTCCTGGCTCTCCTGCGGCGCCTGGGTCAGCTCGACGCCCTTGATCGCGGGACCGGGGTAGAAGTAGCCCTTGTCGTAGGCCTTGGCCTGCTGCTCCGGGGTGAGCATGAACTGGAGCAGCTGGAGGATCGCGGCCTGCTTGTCGGTCGAGACTCCCTTCGGCACAACGGCGTAGTGCGCGTCGGTGACCCAGTGGAAGCCCTTGAGCGTCGTGATCGCGGCTTCCTTCGGCACGGTACCGAGAACTCGCGGGTTGATGTCCCAGCCCGTGGTGCTGACGATGATGTTCGACGAGCCGTTCGCCAGCGCCTTCATGGTGTCCGCGGTGCCGGACGGGTAGTAATCGACGTACTGGTTGAGCTCCTTGAGGTACGCCCAGGTCTTGTCCCAGCCGTTGATCGGGTCCTTCGGGTCCTTGTCGCCGAGCACGTACGGCAGTCCCATCAGGAAGGTCCGGCCAGGGCCGGAGTTCGCCGGCCGCGCGTACATGACCTTGCCCTTGTTCGCCTTCGCGTAGGCGAGCAGCTCCTCGGCACTCGTCGGCGGCTGCGGCACCTTGGCCGGCAGATACTCCAGCAGCGGGCCGGACGGGTAGTAGGTGACCGTCACGCCGCTGTTGCCGGCCAGCTCCTGCATCTTCTGCGCCGGCGCGAGGTAGTCCTTCATGCCGGGCAGTCGATCGGCGTACTTCGGCAGCAAGTCGTTCCACAGCCCCTGTTGCTGTCCGGCGGACAGCCCGTCCGTGCCGGTCAGCACCAGATCGATGTCGACCCGGTTCGCGTTCTGCTGGGCCTTGATCTTGCCGGCCAGCTCGGGCGCCGGGGACTTGGAGTAGGTGACCTTGGAGATCACGTCCGAGTGCTGTTTGACGAACTCGTCGATCATGCCCTGGGTCAGCTGCAGGTTGCCGGCCACGTCCAGGATGTTGAGGGTGACCGCCTTGGCGGGCTTGTCCGGCACCTCGCCGGTACTGCCGGCCGACGGTTTACCGGTGGTCGGAGCTCCACAGGCGGCCAGTACGGCGAGCGTGCCGGCAGCGGCAATCATCCGGAAGTGACGCATCGGACCTTCTCCTCTGTTTCAGGGTCGTGCGGGGTCGGGTGCCACGCCGGTCGAGTCCCGCACCATCAGTTCGCCGTGCAGAGTCGCGCGAAAGCTGATCGAACCGGGATCGCGATCCTCCAGCAGTCCGAGCAGCAGCTCGACGGCGAGCCGGCCGGACTTCTGCTTCGGCAACCGCACGGTGGTGAGGGCGGGACGGGCCATCCGGGACATGGCGATGTCGTCGATGCCGACCACGCTGAGGTCGTCGGGCACCGAGATTCCCCGTGCGTGCAGTCGGGCCAGCAGCCCGATCGCGACCAGGTCGTTGTAGGCGATCACCGCGGTCGCGCGAGTCGCGACCACCTGGTCGGCGGCCGCCATGCCTCCGTCGTACGTGGGCTGGAACGAGCCGACCGGAGCCAGCTCGACCCGGTGGTCGTGCACCGCGGAGTACAGCCCGATCTTGCGGTGCCGGTTGGACCAGGACGCCTGGGGACCACCGACCCACGCGATCCGGCGATGGCCGAGCGCGACCAGGTGGTCGACCGCCAGGCGCATTCCTTCTTCGTTGTCGAAGGTCACCGCGGGGACGCCCTCGACGAGCCGGTTGATCAGCACGACGTTGGTCTCCTGCGCGATGCCGATCAGCTCGTGGTCGGACGACCGGGGTGAACACAGGATCAGCCCGTCGACCTGTTTGGCCAGCGCCCGGACCAGGCCGATCTCGGCGGTCGCGTCCTCGTCGGAGTCGGCCAGGAAGACCGCCACGTCGGACTCGACGGCGCGGGCCTGGACGCCCTTGACCACGCTCGGGAAGAACGGGTTGGCGAGGTCGGGCACGACCAGGCCGATGTTGCCCGTCCGGCCGGTGATCAGTCCCCGGGCCGCCTTGTTCGGCGCGTAGCCGAGGCTGTCGGCGGCGGCCATCACCCGGGCACGGGTGGTGGGGTTGACCACGTGTGGCAGCGAAAGCGCCCGCGACACGGTGGACGGGGAGACCCCGGCCAGGCGCGCGACATCGCGAATCGTTGCGGGCACGGCCACCTCCCTGTCGCTCACGGGCACTGCCGGGCGGTGCCGTGGAGCGAGTCTGCAATCCTTTGCAACACTGTGTCAAGAGCTGGTTCCACGCTCTGTGGACAGTGGTCGATTTCCTTTATTTACGGCACTTGTGTCACGCTTTGATCACTGCAATCCTTTGCAGCAGTCGTTGCAGCCGACACCTGACGGAGGACTCATGCCGAAGGCTCTGCAGCCCCATCCGGACCGCGCCCTGCCCGCCGGCGAGGCGCGCGAGGTGGCCCGGCGGATCCATGCATCGACCCGGTCGCTGCCACTGCTCTGCTTGCACGGTCACGTCGATGCCGCCTTGTTCGCGGCGGACGAGGCGTTCGGCAATCCAGCCGACCTGCTGGTCGTGCCGGACCACTACGTGACCCGGATGCTCGTCTCACAAGGCGTTTCGCCGGACCGGCTGGGCCTCCCCCGCCTCGACGGCACCCGGACGGCCGAGCCACGCGAGATCTGGCGAGAGTTCTGCTCCCACTGGCACCTCTTCCTCGGGACACCGAGCCGGTACTGGCTGGAGCACGAGTTCGCGGAAGTGCTCGGCTTGACGGTGGCGCCGTCCGCCGAAACCGCCGACGAGCTGTACGACGAGATCTCCTCGCGTCTGAAGGAGCCGGAGTTCCGGCCGCGCGCGTTGCTGGACCGGTTCGGGATCGAGGTCATCTCGACCACCGACGCCGCTACCGACGATCTCGCCCAGCACGCGAAGATCGCGGCCGACCTGCCTGGCCGGGTGATCCCGACCTTCCGTCCCGACGCACTGGTCCACCTCGACCGGCCCGGCTGGAGCGACCTCGCCGGTCGACTCGGCGAACTGGCCGGCGCCGACACCTCGTCGTACGAGGGTTATCTGGAGGCGCTGCGGCAACGGCGGCAGGCGTTCATCGCGGCCGGCGCACTGGCCACTGACCACGGCCATCTGAGTGCGGCGGCCACACCACTGGAGCACGGCGAGGCGGCGCGTATCTATGCGTCCGCGCTGCGGGGTGAGGTGTCCGCGGCTGACGCGGCCGCATTCGCTGGGCACATGCTGTTCCAGATGGCGGCGATGTCTGCCGAGGACGGTCTCGTGCTGCAACTGCATCCGGGCGTACTGCGGGATCACGACCCGGCGATCCACGCGACGTACGGGCCTGACCAGGGGCACGACATCCCGGTGGCGGCGGAGTTCACCCGGTCACTGCGGCCGCTGTTGGAGCGCTTCGGTCATGCCGAGGGATTCCGGATGGTGTTGTTCACCGTGGACGAGACTGTCTACTCCCGTGAGCTTGCACCACTGGCCGGGGTGTACCCGAGCCTGCGGCTGGGTGCGCCGTGGTGGTTCTTGGACAGCCCTGACGGGATGCGCCGGTTCCGCGAGTTGGTCACCGAGACGGCCGGCTTCTACAACACGTCCGGCTTCGTCGACGACACACGCGCCTTCCTGTCGATCCCAGCCCGCCACGACCTGGCGCGCCGGATCGACGCCGGCTACCTCGCCAAACTCGTCGTCGAGCACCGCCTCGACGAAGACGACGCCTTCCAGGTGGCCCAGGACCTCGCCTACAACCTCGCCGCCACCACCTACACCCGCCGAAGCTAGCCCGCTTGCCTTTGCCAGGTGGCTTGTCCTGTCAGTGTGGCTGTCGACCGGGGTAGAGAGGGTCGCTGACGGTGGCCCTCGCGGCGGTAGTCTCTCGCTCACTTGACCGTTGGCAACGGAGGATCGATCCAGTGGCTTCCCTCATCGACGACATCGGCGCGTCCGCGGCGCTGATCTCGCACGCGCTCCAGTCGTCCGGCTATCAGGCCGACTTCAGCGCGCAGAGCCTGTGGTCGATCGATCGGTTCTTCGACGACAACTCCGACCACGGTCAACCGACGCCGGGCGGACTGCTCGCGACCGATCTCGGTTCGCGGATCTTCGCGCTGGGTGCCTACGTCGGCGAAGTCATCCGACGCAATGCCGGCGGCGCCTGGCAGGCGAATGACGAGGACCCACAGAACGAGATCAACGTCGAACTGATCCTCGCCGACGGCACCACGATCTGGCCCGTCCAGCGCGTCATGAAGCGCTACCAGAACGGCCCCGAGGACAGCATCGCCATCTACGCCACAGCACTCGGCCTGAACGTCGGCCCAGCACCCCAGCCAGTTCAACCACAGAATCCGCCACAGCCGGCCAAAAAGCGCCGCTTCTTCGACCGCTGGCGTTAACCCCTCCGACAACGCACGGTAGATCTCCAGGGGGCCGGGATCGCCGCGCTACGGGCTGTTCTTCGGGCACACAGCTCGCACGCCTCCTCGGGCACTCAGTTCCCACAAGCTCCTCTCCGGCACGCGGTTCGCACACGCTCCTCGGCAGGCGGTTCGCACATGCTCCTCGGGCACACAGCTCGCACGCCTCCTCGGGCACACAGCTCGCACGCCTCCTCGGGCACACAGCTCGTACGCCTCCTCGGGCAGGCACTTCGTACGCCTTCTTGGGCACACAGCTCGCACGCTCTTCGGGTACGCAGTTGGTCGCGCTCGTCGGGCAGGGTGTTAGGGGGTTGTGGGGTGGTGGTGGCGTCTGGGGTGGGAATGGGGGAGACTGGGCGCGGGTGACGGGGAGTTACCGGGGGCAAAGTTGACGGGGTGCCTGCGTGGTGCGGGTGATCACAGCTGGGGGGCTGGTGTGCTGGAGGAAGTTACGCGTATGCAGTGGCGCGCGGTCGGGGAGCCACGGGCTGGATCGCCGGTGGTTTGTCCCTGCGATCGGACCGTTGCGGATGTCCGGTTGGCGCTGCTGGGGGTGAGGTTGCCGTTTGCGGTGTTGGGGGATGTCACTGTGGGTGAGCCTCCTGCCGACGGACGGGTACGGATTCCGGCTGGAGAGGACGACATCGCCCGCGCGCTGGTGGCCGGCGAGGTCGTGGTTGGTGACTGTGAGTCGACGCCGGTTGCTGTGCTGAGCGACCTCTCGTCGTCACCGGATGCGGGGTGGATCGAGGGGCGGCTGGCGGGTGTTGGTGAAGGCGCCGAGTTGCCTGCGGCCAGCGGGCGGACGCGGGTGGTTGTGACGTCGGCGCGGCCGTTGACCGAAGCTGATGTCGAAAGCGTGCGTCGGCTCGGGGCGGATGAGGTGGTGCTGGTCGTGCCTGAGAGTGGCGCCAGTCCGGACGGGGTGCCTGCTGGGGTGTTGAGGCAGTGTCTGGAGCTCGTCGCGCCGGAGGACTTCACGCTGGTGCCGATGCCGGTGAGTTGGCGTGGGTCCGAGGCCGATGAGGCGCTGACGGCGGCGACCGCTGCCAGGCTTGAAGGAACACACCTCTGGCGGCTGCGCCCGGCGACGGAGACCGGCGCGGACAAGAAACAGCGGGCCGGCGACGAGCTTTGGGCCGAAGGCCTCGAACGGTTGCGCGAGGCAACTAGTGAGCCGGCAAGCAGCGCGGACGTGTTGCTGGACAAGGCGATGCCCGTGCTCGGTCGGTGGCGACCGCCTCGGCGGCAACGCGGCGTGGTGGTGTTCTTCACCGGGTTCTCGGGATCGGGGAAGTCGACGCTGGCCAAGGGGCTGGCGGATTACCTGACCGGGCAGGTGGATCGCGCGGTGACGCTGCTGGACGGCGACGTCGTACGGCGATTGCTGTCGTCGGGGCTCGGGTTCGATCGGGCCGGGCGGGATCTGAACGTGCGCCGGATCGGGTTCGTGGCGGCCGAGGTCGCGCGGCACGGTGGGATCGCGGTGTGCGCCCCGATCGCGCCGTACGCGGAATCGCGGGCCGCTGTTCGCGAGATGGTCGAGGCGGTCGGCGATCTCGTGCTGGTCCACGTCGCGACGCCGCTGGCAGAGTGCGAGCGCCGGGACGTGAAAGGCCTGTACAAGAAGGCCCGGGCCGGTGTGGTCACCCAGTTCACCGGGATCAGCGACCCGTACGACGAACCGCTGGACGCCGAGCTGCGGGTGGACACGACCGGGGCCTCCTTCGAGGAGTCGCTGGCCGTCATCACCGATTTCCTCGCGGCAGGCGGCTGGCTGCCAACGCAGACAACGCAGGCCGCGCAGGCAACGAAGGTCGCGCACGTCTCACCGTCCGATCCGCAGCCGGAAGGCTGAACGATGGACTGGGGCCTGGCGGCCGCGGCCTTCGGCGTGGGCATCGTGGTCGGCCTGACCGGCATGGGCGGTGGCGCCCTGATGACACCGGTGCTGGTGCTGTTCTTCGGTGTACCGCCACTGGCCGCCGTTTCCAGTGACCTGGTCGCCAGTGCCGTGATGAAGCCGGTCGGCGCGGCAGTCCATCTCAAGCGGGGCACCGTTCATCTCAAGCTCGTCGGCTGGTTGTGTGTGGGGTCGATCCCAGCGGCGTTCGGCGGCGTACTGATCGCCCGGGCACTCGGCGACGGCGAGGAGGTGCAGACGATCATCCAGCGCGCGCTCGGCGTCGCGCTGCTGATCGCCGCGACCGGACTGGCCGTCCGCGCCTACATCCGGCTGGTCGAGCGGGCCCGCAAACGCGACGGGCTGCTTCCGCCACTCCCCCAGGGCCGCCCGAAGCTCACGGCCCGGCCGCTCCCGACCATCCTGGTCGGCGTCCTCGGCGGGCTCGTTGTCGGCCTGACCTCGGTGGGTTCGGGGTCGCTGATCATCATCGCGCTGATGGCGCTCTACCCCGGCCTCAAGGCGAGTGAACTCGTCGGCACCGATCTCCTCCAGGCCGTGCCGCTGGTCGCCTCGGCCGCCGTCGGACATCTGCTGTTCGGCGAGTTCCAATTGAACCTGACCGCGGCGATGCTGGTCGGCTGCGTTCCGGGCGTCTGGCTCGGCGCACGGATCTCGTCCCGGGCGCCGGGTGGCCTGATCCGCCGCGTCCTCGCCTTCGTCCTGCTGGCCTCCGCGCTCAAGCTGCTGGGAGTCCCGAACGCCGCGACCGGTCTGACCCTGATCGGCGCCGTCCTGCTCGCGCCGCCGCTGTGGATGCTGGTCCGCCGCCGCCACGGCTTCCCGATGCTCGCCCGCGCCGACGCCACTCCCGACCCCACCAACCACACCGGCGACGGCAGCACCCCACCGGACCACCTCGAACAGAAGGTTCAAAGCTGATGAGCACGGTCGTCTTCGAGAGCTGGCGGGGCAAGTACTCCGACAGTCCGCGCGCGGTCTCCGAGCGGCTCGGCGTACTGCGCCCTGACCTCCGCCGCATCTGGGTCGTCTCCAGCCAGGACGTGGAACTCCCCGACGACGTGGGCCGAGTGGTCCGCAACACCCCCGCGTACTTCGCCCGGATCGCCGCGGCGAGGTACTTCCTCAACAACGACATGATGCCGCGCTACCCGCTGAAGACGAGCAGGACGACGTACGTGCAACTGTGGCACGGGACGCCGCTCAAGCGGGTCGGCTTCGACGTCCCGGACGCCCAGTACGACGGAGCAGATCTCTACGCCAAACGACTCGCCAGAGACGTCAAGCGGTGGGACCACCTCGTCTCACCGAACCACTTCTCGACCGAGAAGCTCTCCAAAGCGTTCCGGTACGACGGATCGGTGCTCGAGATCGGCTACCCCCGCAACGACGCGCTCTCCGGCCTCAACGCAGCCGAGCTCCGGGACAAGACCCGCGCCGAGCTCGGCCTCTCCCCCAGCACCCGGGCGGTCCTCTACACCCCGACCTGGCGCGACGACGCGCTCACCGGGACGGCTAAGCCGAACCCCTTGGCCGCCGAGGTCGAGCAGGTGCTCGCCAAGACGCCCGAGGACACCGTGCTGCTGTTCCGCTTCCATCACCTGGTCGCGGCGTCCTCGCCGGTACCGCGGCATCCCCGAGTGCTGGACGTGAGCGGTCACCCGGATATCCAGGCGCTCTATTTGGCGGCCGATCTGATGATCACCGACTATTCGTCGACGATGTTCGACTTCGCGATCACCGGCCGGCCGATGATCTTCTACACCTACGATCTGGCCGACTACCGCGACCAGCTCCGCGGCTTCTACTTCGACCTGGAGGCCGAGGCGCCCGGCCCGCTCGTGACGACCACGGCCGAGCTGACCGCAGTACTGAACGACGAGGAGTCGCTGAGGACGTCGTACGCCGGAGCGTACGACGCCTTTCGCGAGAAGTACTGCCACCTCGACGACGGCCACGCCACCGATCGCCTGATCGAGGCGGTCTTCCAGTAGAACTCAGCTGCGTTCGTAGCTGATGTTGTCGAGCAGGCCGTTGAACTGGTCCGTGGACGAGCCGATGATCTCGCCGTCCTCGCCGATCTTGGCGCCGACCGACAGCGGCTCCGAGCCGATCATGTCGAGTGTGCCGATCGGACCGGTCTTCTCGAGTGTCTCCGGCGGCTGGTTGGTCTCCAGGTTCTGGACGGTCAGTTTCACGGTCTTGTCCGACCGGTGACAGGTCAGCCGGTACCACTTCGACGAAGTCAGCAGCGCCTTGGACTTCACCACGACCGCGCCGTCGGTGCCGCGGATCACGCAGGAGGCGTGGTGCTTGTCGACCTGGATCTTGTACTGCGCGGCGTCGGCATACAGCCCGCGTTGCATCACGTTGTCCCCGTTGTCGATCGCGGTCCCGTTGGACTTCGCATCCAGCCGGACGTCGGCGCCGAAGGTGAAGTCCGACAGCCCGGGCGACAGCCACTCCTCCGGCTCGATCCGCAGCGCGCTGAACGAGCCGCTGCTCTCCCCCGAGTACGGCGGTGTCCGCAGCGCGATGCCGCCCTGGTGACCCGCCACGAAGGTCGCCTTCTGCTTGTTCCGGCTGAGCAGGGAGATCTCGGCGGCGGCCGATCCCTCGCCGATGATGTCCCGGCCCGCGGCCGATCCCTGCTCCTGGTCGTCGAACGTGATCAGCAGCTGTGGATCGGGCGGCGGCGTCGTCGTGACCGCCGCCGTTTCGTCGTTCTCCGCACCGGCCGCCGGCCCGCACGACGGCACCGCCGCCAGCGCGACCAGCGTCACGCCGACAGTTCCCCATTTGGTCATCGAGCCCGGCATCCGCCACCTCCTGGCCGAAGCGTAATCCTCCCGCCCGGAGGATGCGTGATTCACCGCGGACTCAGCAGGACTGTCCATGCCGTTGCCGATGGACTCGAGCTGTTCGCGGTCGCCGTCAGGCCGCCCTGTGGCCCGGTCGGTACGGCGGCGCCGCGGTCGGTCAGCAGGGTGGAGATGTATCCGTTCGGCACTCCGAACGACGTACTGCGAACCTGCTCGCCGGCCGGGGCCGTCCACGACGTCGTCGCCGACGACTTGTCCGCCCAGTAGGAGACCCGCCACGCACCGGCGATCGTGTTGTTCACGACCGGAGTGGTGTGGCCGGCCCGCGTCACGGTCTCGTTCATGGAGTCGAACGCGCCGACCGGAGCCGTCAGGCTGGTCCCCGAGTACGCCGCCACCGTCATCCCTGCCTTGCTGTACGCCGAAAGGTTCACCGATACGTCCTTGCCGGCGTCACCGGCGTCGGCGACCTTCTGCCAGACCCTCGTGACGTATCCGGAGCCGTTGAGCGTCCTCACGAGGTTCCAGCCGGTGACTCCGGTCGGACCGGTCAGGGTCGCCGTGGTGTTCTGGGTGAAGAACAACAGCAGTCCGTCGCCCGCACTGGTCGACGGCGGCACCGTCACCGTGTGCGTGAGCGCGTTCTGGTTGGACGAGTTCGCTCCCACGAACTCGATCGGGTTCGCCACACTCGACACGACCTGCCCCCGGCTGTCGGTCCCGGTGGCGCCGTCGTCGTCGGTCACCGTCAGCGTGACCGTGTAGGTCCCACTCGCCGCGTACGTGTGCGGAGCCGTCGGCCCGGTCGCCGTTTCACCGTCGCCGAAGTCCCACGCGTACGACGTGATGCTGCCGTCCGGGTCGCTGGAGTTCCCCCCGTCGAAGCTGCAGGCCAGTAGATCGCAACTGGCACCCCACGACGCCGAGGGGCGGATGTTCGGCACCGGTCCGGTCCCGGCGTACAGGAACGTGCCCTGCGACCGCCAGTCCTGGCCGTCGATCCCGGGACCACTGGTGACCACCGCCGTACCGGCGACCGGGACGTTGTTGGCGAAGTTGACCCGGTGCAGGTTGCCGTCCGCGCCGGTGCCCCAGTAGAGCTGGTTGCCGGACAGGAACATGCCCGAGACCTGGCTCCAGTTGATGCCGGTGATGTTGCCGCTGGCCACGAACCGGGAAGCGCCGACGATCTGGCTCTCCGGCGTGAAGTAGCGGTAGTACAGCGACGACTGACCGGCCACGGTGTAGAACAGCCGTCCGTTGCTGAAGAACATCCCGGTGAGGTTGCGCAGGTCGGTCGCGAACGCGGTCAGCCCCCGCAGGTTCACGGTGCTCGCGGAGCCGAAGGTGGTGCCGTTGTACGACCTGCGCGTCAAGGTGCCGTCGGAGTTGCCGGTGTAGAGGATGCCGTCGATCATCACGGCGCCCCGGGCGTTGGTGAAGTTCGCAGTACCGGTGTCGACCGTACTGGCGTCACCTGCCGTTGTCCCGTCGTACTGGCGGACTGTCGTGGTGGCACCGAGTCGGTAGACCGGGCCCGGCAGCTGGCCGGTGTACCCCGGCGGGGGCGTCACCGACGAGTTCGGGAACATCGCCAGCCGGCCGTGGAACTCGTAGTTCTGTCCGACCCGGTCGGTGTCGCTGCCCATCAGCAGACCACCGGGGACCGAGGTCAGGTCGAAGACGCCGACACCGCGGGTCCTGGTCGGGTTCCACGAGTAGGGCAGGCCGTTCAGTGGGTCCAGCGCGGCCAGACCTTCACGAGACACCGCGCCCGGAGCAGCGGCGTTGCTGCCGCCGGTGTTGTTGAGCCAACGCTGGTGACCGCCGACGTACACGGCAACCCCGGTGACAGCGACGCTCCACAGCGTGTCACCGCCGGTGTAGTCGATCCAGGTGGGCTGCTGGTTGCCGCCGGTCGGTGCCGTCTCCCAGCGGGAGGCGGAGTCACACAGCTTGTCGGGCGGAGTACCGCCGGTGGTCACGACGACGAAGTACGCGCCGTCCGGGGAGAAGTCGACGTCGTGCACGTAGGTCAGGAACTGAGACGAGCAGTTCGGCTCGAAGCGCGGCGTCGACCAGTTCCGGACGGCGGCCGACGTGGCGTTCAGGTCCAGCATCACGATCTGGGTCCGGGACAGGCCGCCGACCACCGAGAAGTTGCCGAGTGCAATCAGTTTGGTGCCGTCGGGCGTGATGTCGAACTTGTCGACCTGCAGGGCGCCGCCGCGGACCGGCGAGCCGAAGGGAATGCTGAGGTACGGATCGACCGCGCCGGTCTCCGGGTTCACCGTGGCCATCAGGGTGTGGCTCACGCCGCCGACCGAGGAGAACGTGCCACCGATGAAGATCCGGCCGCCGGAGCTCTTCATGTCGTAGACCGAACCGTTCACCGACGGCCGGAAGGTGCTGTTCAGGACCCCGTCGGCCAGGTTGATCCTGGCCAGCCGTGGCCGGCTGGTCCCGTTCACGGTGCCGAAGCTGCCGCCGACGTACACGGACAACCCGTCCTCGCTCGGCAGCAAGGTCTCCACCGCACCGTTCAGCGTCGGCAGGAAGCCGTTGTCGAGTGCACCGGTGGTCGCGTTGTAGGCGAAGATGCTGCGCCGGGCGATCTGCGTCGAGCTGGTGGCCGACCGGATCGTGGTGAAGGTGCCGCCGACGATCACCCGGTTGCCGATCTGGATCAGCGCGTGCACCTCACCGTCCAGCGCGTGCGGCGTCCAGTCGACCGGGTCGTCACTGACGATCGTTGCTTTGGGCAACTGCACCGCGTCGGCCGGATGGCCCCGCCCCGCGGTGAGTAGCGTGCCCAGCAAAGCGAGCGCGACCGCGGACAACAGCAACAGCGAACGGCGTAATGCCATACGTGGAACCCCCTGGCTGAGCGGCCCGATGGAGCGCCGACGGCGCTTCCCCCCACTGGATCCGCTGGATTTCTGTGGTGGTGCCGGCACATCGCTCCACGGGAAGAGCACCGGCCCACCGATTGCCCCGCTGCAAACCCCCTAGGCGGGAGCCACCACAACGCTGAACATCAGCGCCTTCGCCGAGGAGGAGTCCGCGGTAGCGGTCAGTCCTCCGACCGTGCCGGGTGCCAGCGGTCCGCTGTCACCGGTGAGTGCTGTGATCCGGCCGGAACCGGAGCCGGCGGAAGCCAGCCGTACGACCAGGCCGGCCGGTGGGGCCAGCGCCGTCGTCGCGGAGGACTTCTCACCCCAGTAGCTGATCAGACGCGACCCGTCCACCGTCGCCGTCACGGTCGGCGTCGTGTGAGTGGCCTGCAGGACGGTCTCGCTGCCGGCCGCCGAGGCAGACACCGTGCCGTTGGTACCCCGGTAGGCCACCAGAGTCGCATTGGCCTTCGTGAGTGCGGAGGTCGCGACGAGAGCCTGCGTCCCGGCATCGGACGCGGTCGCGAGCTTGCGCCAGACCCGGCCGTTCTGCCCGCTCGAGGCGATGGTCTGAACCTGGGTCCAGCCCGCCGGTCCGGTCACTGTCGGCGCCGGGTCGTTGTCGGCGAAGAAGAGCAGCAGCAGATCTCCCGCGGCCACTCCGGACGGCACGGTCACCGGGAACTGGGTCGCGTTCGTGTTCACGCCGTTGGCGCCGACGAAGGTCACCGCCCCGGCGTTCTGGCTGACCGTCACGCTCTGCGTGGCCTGTCCCGGTGCACCGTCGTTGTCCGTCACGGTCAGCGTGACCGAGTAGGTGCCCGCGGCGGCGTACGTGTGGCTCGGGCTCGCGCCCGTGCCGGTGCCGCCGTCACCGAAGTTCCAGGCGTACGACGTGATGGTGCCGTCCGGGTCGGTGGAGCCGGCCGAGGAGAAGCTGCAGCTCAGGTTGCTGCAGGTCGAGCCGACATGCGCCACCGGCGGCTGGTTCGCCGGCGCACCGGTGCCCTGGAACAGGAACAGCGATCGCGCCCGCCACTCGTCCGTGGACACGACCACGGAGGAGCCGCTCGGTACGCCGGTCGCACTGGACCAGTCTGCTCGCCGGAGGCCGCCGCCGGCCGAGCTGGCCCAGTAGATCGAGTTGCCGGTGACGAACATGCCGTTCATCGCCGACCAGGTGATGCCTGCGACGTTGCCCGTGGCGGTGAAGCGCATCGCGCCGACGACGCCGCTCTCCGGCGTGAAGTACCGGTAGAACAGGCTGGTCTGGCCGGCGAGCGTGTAGTAGATCCGGCCGGCGTCGAAGAACAGGCCGGTGATCTGGGCGACCTCGCTGTGCCAGGTGCTCATGTTGACGATCAGGTCGCCGGTGTTGACGGCCGACGCCGCTCCGAAGGTAGTGCCGTTGTAGCTGCGCCGGTTGAAGCTGCCGTCGGCCCAGCCGGCGTACAGGAAGCCGTTGAGCATGAAGGCGCCGCGGTTCGTCCCCCAGGCGATCCCGCCGGCACCGACCGCTGTTCTGGTGCCGAAGGTCGTGCCGTCGTACGGCGTGCGGTTGATCAGGTCGGACGCGGGGTTGCGTGGTCCGGCCAGGTAGATGTCGCCCGGCAGGGTGGGCGTCGGGTTCGGCGGGACGACGGTGCCGCCGGCGAGCGGGAAGAACGCGATCCGCGGGTGGTACTCGAAGTTCGCGCCCAGGTGCTCGGTGTCCGAACCGACCCACAGGCCGGCCGAGGTGGAGAACAGGTCGAAGACGCCGACACCGCGTTCCCGGGTCGGGTTCCAGGAGAACGGCAGACCGTTCGCCGGGTCCAGGGCCGCGATGCCCTGTCGCGAGACCGCACCCTGGCCGGGGCTGTCGCCCGCGAACGGGTTGTTCTGCCAGCGCTGGTGACCGCCGACGTACACGGCCGTGCCGGTGATCGCCACCGCGTAGGTGGTGTCACCGCCGGTGTTGTCCAGCCAGTAGTAGCCGAGGCCGCTGCCCCTGGCACCGGTGTTGAAGCGCGCGGTCGAGTCGCAGGCGATCCCGGCACCGCCGTACGCGCCGGTGGTCGAGACGACGAAGTACGAGCCGTCCGGCGAGAAGTCGAGGTCGCGCATGTACGTCTCGAACGACCGCGAGCATGCGGTGTTGTAGAAGTCGGTCTGCCAGTTCTCGACCGCCGCGGTGGCGCCGGTGAGGCTCAGCATGAAGATCTGGTGGTGCTTGACCGCGGAGATCGTGTCGAAGTTGCCGATGCCGACCAGGTGGCTGCCGTCGGGCGTGACGTCCATCTTGATCACGGTCGTCACGCCGCCGTTGTGCAGGCCGGCGATGGCCAGCCGCATGAACGGGTCGAAGGCACCGGTGGTGGCGTTCACCGTGGCCAGCGCGACCTGCGGCTGGCTCTGCACGGTGGTGAAGTTGCCGGCCAGCCAGAGCCGGTTGCCGACCAGGCGCATGTCCTTGATCCGGCCGTTCAGCTTGGGTGCCTTGAAGGTCGGGTCCAGCGCACCGGTGGTCGCGTTGATCCGCGCGGTACTCGGTGACCCCGCGCCGCTGACGTTGTTGAAGTAGCCGCCGATGTAGACGGTGGAACTGTCGGCCGACGGGATGATCGTGGTGACTTCACCGTCGGGATTGGGCACGAAGCCGGTACTGATCGCGCCGGTGGTCGCGTCGAACGCGGCCAGGTTGTTCCGGGTCAGGATCGGGCCACCGGTCGCGGCCTGGATCTGGGTGAAGGTGCCACCGATCAGGATCGTGTTGCCGACCTGCAGGATCGCCTTCACCGCGCCGTTCAGCACGTTCGGGGTGAAGTTCGCCGGATCGGCGCTGACCACCCGGTCCTGTGGAACATGAACGGCTTGACTGGCCTGCACCGGGACCACCCAGGCCAGCACGGCCACAGCGATCGCGAGCATCACGGAAACAGCACGGCTACGCACAAGACCCTCCCCCAAAAACCCCGTCGCGCAGAATGCCCGGCGGACACCACTGGAAAACCGGTGAAATGTGGCGCCCCAACTACCACAAGTCACGACGAACAAATCCCCTGTCGTCGGTATATCGAGAATTCCCTGGAGCTGTTACAGCGGGAGCGGCCGGTGACCGCTCCCGCCGTAATTCGTGATCAACTCGGCGCGATGACCACCGAGAACATCAGCGCTTTCGCCGACGCCGAGTCGGCGGTAGCGGTCAGGCCACCGAGAGTGCCCGGCGCCAGCGGACCGCTGTCACCGGTCAGCGACGTGATCCGGCCCGATCCGGAACCACTGGACGAGGCCCGGACCGTCATCCCGGCCGGCGGCACCAGCGAGGTCGTCGCGGACGACTTCTCGCCCCAGTAGCTGAGCAGCCGGGCCCCGGCCACCGTGGACGCCACGGTCGGTGTCGTGTGCGTCGTCCGGTTGACCGTCTCGCTGCCCGAGGCCGAAGCCGCGACCGGCGTGGTACCGGAGATTCCCGCATAGGCCAGCAGGGTGGTGTCGGCCTTGGTGGTCGCCGACGTGTTCACCCGTACCTGACTGCCGGCATCGGTAGCGGTGGCCGTCTTGCGCCAGACGCGACCGTTCTGGTTCGTCGACGACACGGTCTGGACCTGGGTCCAGCCGGCCGGCCCGGTCACGGCAGGCGCCGGATCGTTGTCACTGAAGAACAACAGCAACAGGTCGCCGGCGGACACCCCGGACGGAACGGTCACCGTGAACTGGGTCGCGTTCGCGTTCAGATTGTCGGCGCCCTTGAACGTGATCGGATCCGAGTTCGCCGTCGCCGACCGGGTGGTGCTGTCGGTGCCGCCCTCGCCGTCGTTGACGGTGAGCCCGATGGTGAAGGTGCCCGTGGCGGCGTACGTGTGCGAGGCCGTCACGCCGGTCGCAGTACCGCCGTCGCCGAACGTCCACGCATAGGAGCCGATCGGGCCGTCCGGATCGGTCGAACCCGATCCGTCCACCGAACACGTCAGCCCAGCACAGGAAACCGTGAAGGACGCTGTCGGCGTCGCGTTGACGTGCGTCACCGTGACCGATTGCGTCGCCTGCGCGGTGCCCCCGTCGTTGTCGGTCACCGTCAGGGTCGCCGTGTACGTGCCGGCCGCCGGGTACCGGTGCGCCGGGCTGGCCCCGGTGTCCGTCCCTCCGTCACCGAAGTTCCACGCGTACGACGTGATGGTGCCGTCCGGATCGGTCGAGCCGGCCGAGGAGAAGGCGCAGTCGAGATCGTTGCAGGTGACGCCCGCGTGCGCGACCGGTACCTGGTTCGGCGGAGTGCCGTTCGTGGACTGGAACAGGAACAACGTGTGCGCCCGCCAGTCGTCGGTGGACACCGTGGTGGACGATCCCGTCGGCGCACCGGTCGCGGACGACCAGTCGGAGCGCCGCAGGTTGCCGTCCGCCGAGTTCGCCCAGTAGATCGACGAGGGGGTGATGAACATGCCGTTCACCTTGGCGAAGTCCACGCCGGCGACGTTGCCGGTCGCGGTGAAGCGGTACGAGCCGACGACCCCGCTCTCCGGCGTGAAGTAGCGGTAGTACAGGTTCGACTGGCCGGCCAGCGTGTAGTAGAGCCTGCCCGCGTCGAAGAACATCCCGCTGATCTGGCTGACCTCACTGTGCCAGTCGGTCATCGGGACCAGCGCGTCGGCGGTATTGATGGCGGTCGCCGCGCCGAAGGTGGTGCCGTCGTAGCTGCGCCGCGTGAAGCTGCCGTCCGACGAACCGGCGTACAGGACGCCGTTGAGCATGAAGGCGCCACGGTTGTCGCGCCAGCTGATCCCGCCGTTCGGGGTCGAGGTGTGCGCCCCGAAGGTCGTCCCGTCGTACGCCGTCTTCGTCACCGCGTCGGCCGCACCGGTGTCGGTCAGGTCGGTGCGGACGATCTCGATGCCGTTGATCAGCGGGTTCTCCACCACGTTGGTCAGGCTGAGGTCCACGCTGCCGTCACTGGTGATGTCGAACGACTTCATCGTGCCGGTCTGGTCACCCGCGTCGGCGACGATGTCGTAGTCGTTGAGCACCGTGGTGCCCTCCAGCGACACGTCGAAGACGCGCTGGCCGACCGACGAGGTGCCGCCGTACCGGTTGGCGAAGTACAGCCGGACCTGCAGCGGTACGCCGTTCGGGACCGGGAAGCTCCAGGTCTGCGCACCCCATCGCTCGCTGTCGAAGATCGCCCGGGGTGTGGAGGCCGGAACCGTCGCGGCGACGTTCGGGACCGGGCTGTAGCCGGCCGTGTTGCTGCCCGCACCATGGTGTGAATCCGGCGCAGCGGCTGTATCGGCAGCCCAGTCGGACCCGCCGTCCGCTGCGCCGATCGCGTCACCGGCCGCGTTCACGCGGTACAGGATGCTCGGACTCGCAGCCGGGCCACGCGGACCGGCCGCGTAGATGTTGTTCGGCAGCCAGGAGGTGTTGTTCGGCTTGACCACCGTGCCGCCGGCGAGCGGGAAGAACGCGATCCGCGGGTGGTACTCGAAATTGGCGCCGAGGTGCTCGGTGTCCGAACCGACCCACAGGCCGGTCGAGGTGGAGTAGAGATCGAAGACGCCGACGCCGCGTTCGCGGGTCGGGTTCCAGGAGAACGGCAGGCCGTTGGCCGGGTCGAGCGCGGCGATGCCCTGCCGCGAGACCGCACCCGGACCAGGGCTGTCACCCGCGAAGGGGTTGTTCTGCCAGCGCTGGTGACCGCCCACATAGACAGCGGTGCCGGTCGCAGCCACGGCGTACGTCGTGTCGCCGCCGGTGTTGTCGATCCAGCGATAGGACAGGTTGCTGCCGCGGGCGCTGGTCTCCCAACGCGAGGTCGAGTCGCAGGCGACGTTCGCGCCGCCGTACGCGCCGGTGGTCGAGATGACGAAGTACGAGCCGTCCGGGGAGATGTCCAGATCGCGCATGTAGGTCTGGAAGGCGCCCGAGCAGCCGGTGGTGTAGAAGTTCGTCTGCCAGTTCTCCACCGCCGCGCTCGGGCCGGTGAGGTTCAGCATGAACACCTGGTGGTGCTGGACACCCTCGATGTCATTGAAGTTGCCGATGGCAACCAGCTCGCTGCCGTCCGGGGTGACGTCCATCTTCATCACGGTCGGCACGCCGCCGTTGTGGACGCCGGCGATCGCCAGGCCCATGAACGGGTCGAAGGCACCGGTGGTCGCGTTGACGGTGGCGAGAGCGGCCTGCGGCTGGTCCTGCACCGTGGTGAAGTAGCCGGCCAGCCAGAGCCGGTTGCCGACCAGGCGCATGTCCTTGATCCGGCCGTCCAGCTTCGGCGGCTTGAAGGTGGTGATCCGGGCGCCGGTGGTGGCGTTGATCCGCGCGGTGCTCGGTGAACCGGCGCCGCTGACGTTGTTGAAGTAGCCGCCGATGTAGACGGTCGAGCCGTCACCGGACGGAATGATCGTGGTGACCTCGCCGTCGGGATTCGGCACGAACGTGGTGCTGATCGCACCGGTGGTGGCGTCGAACGCGGCCAGGTTGTTCCGGGTCAGGACCGGTCCCCCGGTCGATGCCTGGATCTGGTGGAAGTCACCACCGATCAGGACGGTGTTGCCGATCTGCTGGATGGACTCCACCGAGCCGTCCAGCACGTTCGGCGTGAAGTTCGCCGGATCGGCGCTCACCAGCCGATCCTGTGGAACGTGAACGGCCTGGCTCGCCTGGACCGGGATCACCCAGGCCGGCACTGCCAGGGCGATCGCGAGCAGGACGGAATAGACACTTCTTCGCACGAGTTCCTCCCCCGGCCGGCGCACGAGCGTGCACCGGCCCCTTCCCCTGATACCGGCACCGAGATCCGGTGGCGGTCCCCCTTACACGGAGAGTTAACACCCGCCGGACGGCCGCGTCAGCACTTCGCCCGGAAATGATCGAGGTTTCTTTTTCACCTGCCGGACGAGCAATCCTGCAAACACCCCGCGTGACAAAGTCTGGCAATTCGATAACACCGGCACAGGTACTTCAAGAATGCGCCCCGGGTGGAAATGCCGGACAGCCGCCGACCGGTGAGGGTCGACGGCTGCCGGTACTGCGGGGTGGGGGGTCAGTTCGGCGCCAGCACCACCGTGAACATCAGCGCCCGGGCGGACGCGGAGTCTGCGACCGAGGTGAGGCCGCCGACGGTGCCCGGGACCACCGGGCTGTCGCTGTCCACGGCCAGCGCGGTGATCCGGCCGGAGCCGGAGCCGGTGCTGCTCGCCCGCGAGGTCGTCCCGGCCGGGACGGACAGCGTGGTGGTGAGCGACGACTTCTCCGCCCAGTAGCTGACCAGGCGGCCGCCGACAGTGCTCGTGGTGAGCGTCGGAGTGGTGTGCGCCGTCTGGCTGACCGTCTCGCTACCGGTCGCCGAGTTGGAGACTCCGGTAGCACCGCGGTACGCGAGCAGGGTGGCATCGGCCTTCGTCGCCGCCGACGTGGTCACCGCGACCGCGGTACCCGCGTCGGTCGCCGTCGCGGTCTTGCGCCACAGCCGGCCGTTCTGGTTGGTCGAGCCCACCGTCTCCACCTGGGTCCAGCCGGCCGGACCGTTGACGGTCGGGAGCGGGTCGTTGTCACTGAAGAACAGCAGCAACGTATCCCCGGCCGCGACTGCCGCCGGCACCGTGTTGGTGAAGGAGGCGGCGTTGCCGTTGACCCGGCTGGCGCCGACGAAGTCCACCGAGCGAGCCGGGTCGACGACCGCGACCGACCGCGTGGTCGACGCCGTCGCGCCGTCGTTGTCGGTCACTGTCAGGCTGACCGTGTACGTCCCGGCGGCCGCGTAGGTGTGCGACGCCGTGACGCCGGAGCCGGTGGCGGAGTCACCGAAGTCCCACGCGTACCCGGTCAGCGTGCCGTCCGGGTCCTGGGAGGCCGAGCCGTCCACCGTGCAGGCGAGGTTCGTGCAGTTGGTGGTGAAGCTCGCCGTCGGGCCCTGGTTGATCCGGGTCACCGTGACGGTGTGCGAGGTGGTGTTGGTACCGCCGTCGCCGTCGGTCACCGTGAGGCCGACCGTGTAGGTCCCGCTGGCCGCGTAGGTGTGCGACGCGGTGGCGCCACTGCCCGTCGCGCCGTCACCGAAGTTCCAGGCGTACGAACTGATCGGGCCGTCGGCGTCGCTCGACGCGGATCCGTCGAACGCGCAGGTCAGGCTGTTGCAGGTCTCCCCGAAGGTTGCCACCGGCAACGTGTTCACGTGGGTGACCACCTTGCTCACCGTCTTGGTGTTGGTGCCACCGCGGTTGTCGGTGACCGTCAGGCCGACCGAGTACGTGCCGGCCGCCGCGTAGTGGTGCGACGGGTTGGCGTCGGTGCTGGTCCCGCCGTCACCGAAGGTCCAGGCGTACGACGCGATGGTGCCGTCGGGGTCGGAGGAGCCGGCCGAGGAGTAGGTGCAGTTCAGGTCGGTGCAGTTGACCGCGGCCTGGGCCGTCGGCAACTGGTTCGGGCCCTGACCGGTCGCGTCCTGGTAGAGGAACAGCGTCCGGGAGCGCCAGTCGATGCCACCGGTGTTGAGCGACACCGCCGTACCGGCTACTGGTGCACCGGTGGCGGAGTTGAAGGTCATCTTGCGCAGGGTGCTGTCGCCGGACTGGGCCCAGTACAACTGGTTGCCCGCCAGGAACATGCCGGTCACGTTCGACCAGGTGATGCCGGTGACGTTGCCCGTCGCGGTGAAGACGTTCGCCCCGACCACGTCGCTCTCCGGCGTGAAGTACCGGTAGTACAGCGAGCTCTGGCCCGACCGGGTGTAGTAGATCCGCCCGGAGTCGAAGAACATTCCCGTGATGCCCTGCACCTCGCTGTGCCAGGTGGACATGTTGGTGAGCAGGTCACCGGTGTTGACCGCTGTCGGTGCCCCGAACGTGGTGCCGTCGAACGTGCGCCGGTCGAAGCCGCCGTTGGACCAGCCGGCGTACATCTGGCCGTTGAGCATGAACGCACCACGGATGTTGCTCCAGGTGATCCCGCCGGCCGGTACCGCGCTGAGCGGCGTCGCGGTGGTGCCGTTGTACGACGACTTGCTGATCGTGTTGTCGTAGCTCGGGATGAGGATTCCGCTGCGGCGACTGGCGACGAACACGTTGTTCGGCAGGGTCGGGGTGTTGCCCGGCGGGATCAGCCCGCCGCTGGTGAGCGGGAAGAACGCGATCCGGGCGTGGTACTCCGAGGCGCCGATCCGGTCGGTGTCGGAACCGACCCACAGGCCGGCCGGGGTCGGCAGCAGGTCGAAGACGCCGACGCCACGGTCCCTGGTCGGGTTCCACGACAACGGCAGTCCGTTGATCGGGTCGAGCGCCGCGATGCCCGGCCGCGAGACCGCACCCTGGCCGGGGCTGTCGGCCGCGAACGGGTTGTTCTGCCAGCGGGCGTGACCGCCGGTGTAGACGACGGTGCCGGTGATGGCGACCGCGTACGTCGTGTCGCCGCCGGTGTTGTCGATCCACTTGGCCGTCAGCCCGGATCCGCGCGCGTCGATGTTCCAGCGCGAGGTGGAGTCACAGGCGATCATCGAACCGCCGTACGCGCCGGTGGTGGAGATGACGAAGTACGACCCGTCCGGGGAGATGTCGAGGTCGCGCATGTAGGTCTCGAAGCTGCTCGAGCAGGCGGTGTTGTAGAAGTTGGTCTGCCAGTTCTCCACCGCGGCGGTCGCGCCGGTCAGGTTCAGCATCAGCGCCTGGTGGTGCTTGACCCCGGAGATCGTGTCGAAGTTGCCGATGGCAACGAGCTCGCTGCCGTCCGGGGTGATGTCCATCTTCATCACGGTGGTCACGCCGCCGTGGTGGACACCGGCGATCTGCAGCCTCATGTACGGGTCGAACGCGCCGGTGGTCGGGTTCACGGTCGCCAGCGCGGTCTGGGCGTTGCCGGCCACGGTGGTGAACAGGCCGGCGATCCACAGCCGCCCGTTGGACAGCCTCAGGTCCTTGACCCGGCCGTCCAGCTTCGGTGCCTTGAAGCCTGAGACCCGGGCGCCGGTGAGGATGTTGATCTTCGCCAGGCTCGGCGAACCGCCACCGGAGATGTTGTTGAAGTACCCGGCGACGTAGGCGTTCACGCCGTCCTCGGCCGGGATGATCGTGGAGACCTCACCGTCCGGGTCGGGGACGAAGGTGGTGTCGATCTGCCCCGTGGTCGCGTTGAACGCGGCCAGGTTGTGCCGGGTGTAGGTGGTGGTGCCGTCCTTGGACTGGATCTGGGAGAAGTCTCCACCGATCATGATCCGGTCACCGAACTGCTGGATCGACTTCACCGAACCGTCGAGCACGTTCGGAGTCCAGTTCGCCGGATCGTCGCTGACCAGGTGGTCCTGGCTGACGTGGACGGCATCCGCCGACGGCGCCAGGAAGACCACGAAGCCCGCCAGCGCCGTGACCAGCGCGACGAGCAGACAGACAACAGACTTGCGCACAGTGTTTCCTCTCCCCTGCCCGCCGGCGCTCAGAAGGCCGTGTCGGGCACACCCATGCCTGGCGTACCACTCGCACACCAGGTCCCCTTGGTCGGACAGTAAACACCCTCCGGGACCCGCCCTGCACCACTTCGTCCACAAAACACTTGCCTGCCGCGCCAGATCGCGTTACAAAGAACTTCAGGACACCGAAATATCACCCACAGTGACGGAATTCCGGGCACTCTCTCCCCGCGGCGCCAGCTCCCGGACACCTGCTGGTCACGGACAGGTGCTTAAACCGTCACCGATCATTGGCGATCTGCCCACCCTGCGCCTATCCTCTCCGTGGGGGAGCCAGTGTGCCGGGGGGCGGAACGTTGGCTCAGAGATCAGGTGTGGGGGAATCCAGTTGTCGTCACCGAACGTCGCCGCGGGCACTGACGCTGTCAGCGCCGCCGCGGTCGCCGGACCGCGCCGGCGCCGGCGCTGGTCGGCGGGCTGGCCGCTGTCCGTGCTCTTCCTGGGCTTCCCGCTGTGGTGGGTGCTCGGGCTGACCGAGTTCGCGTTCTTCCTGGCGGCGATCCCGATGGCCTGGTCGCTGATCAGCCGCCGGACGGTGATCGCGCCGCGTGGCTTCGGCTGGTGGATCGGGTTCCTGGCCGTCGTTCTGGTCAGCGGCACGATGCTCACCACCGACGCGCCGTTCAGCAACCTGAGCCCGCTGGGCAACACCCTGCTGACCTACACCTTCCGGCTGATCTGGTACTTGTCGGTCACGATCGTCCTGCTGTACGTCGGCAACACCAGCCAGGCCGACCTGCCCACCGCCAAGGTGGTCCGGCTGCTGGCCTACATGTTCGTCGTGACCGCGTTCGGCGGCCTGCTCGGTGTCGTCGCCCCGCACTTCGAGTTCAAGTCGGTGCTCGAACTGGTGCTGCCGCACTCGGCGGCGACGAACCGCTTCGTGCACGCGCTGATCCACCCGGCCACGGCCGACATCCAGAGCGTGCTCGGCTTCGCCCAGCCCCGGCCGCGGGCGCCGTTCTCCTACGCGAACTCGTGGGGCGCGAACCTCTCCTTCTACCTGCCGTTCTTCCTGTACTCGTGGTTCGGCCGCGACGCCGGCTGGCGCAAGGTCGCCGCCGTACCGGTCCTGATCGTCGCCGCCGTCCCGGTCGTCTACTCGCTGAACCGCGGCCTGTGGGGCGTCCTGGTGATCGGCATGCTGTACGCCGTGGTGCAGGTGATCCGCCTTCGCGGCTTCAACGCCGTCGCCTGGCTCGCGCCGGTCGGCGTGCTGATGGTCGTCGGGGCACTGTTGTCGCCGCTGCCGACGATGGTCAGCGAACGGTTCGCCCACCAGCACAGCAACGAGCGCCGCGGCGAGCTGGCGATCAAGACGATCGAGTCGACGATCAAGGGCTCGCCGCTGATCGGCTTCGGCAACACCCGTGACGTGGAAGGCAGTTTCGGATCGATCGCCGGTGGGGCCACCCTCGGCTGCCCGGCCTGCGCGGTGCCGCCGTTCGGTACCCAGGGACACCTGTGGCTGGTGATTTTCGCCCAGGGCCTGCTCGGCACGGCAGTCTTCCTGGCCTTCTTCCTCATCCGGTTCGCGCGACACGTTCGCAGCCGCGATCCGGTGGCGATGATCGGGGTGGCGCTGATCATCTTCTTCCTGATCGAGATCTTCGTCTACGACACGTTGGGCTCGCCCCTGTTCACCTTGATGATCGCGCTCGCGCTGATGTGGCGCGCCGACCGTGACCAGCAGGCCGCGCGCCTGCCGGCGACCGAACAAGTGGTGGCGGCCCGATGACCGCCGATCAGAACGTCGACCGTCTGGTGCGGACGGTCGGCCGGCTCTGGCCCGGCCACGACGTCGCGCTGGTGACGAACCGCCGGCGGGACCGGTCCGCGCGGGAGTTGATCTTCGTTCCGTCACAGGCCTCGCCGCGGCTGCTGGTGCCCGCGGGGAGACCGGCCGCTGCCGCGAGTGGCCTGCGCCGTTTCAGTCGAGCCCTGTCCAGCAAGGAACGTGCCGTCCGCCTGGTCGGCTCCTATGCACTGCGAGCCGGAGCCGAAGGCCTGCTGGCCGACCGCATCCGGATGACTCCGCGAGCGGTGGGCGAAGCCTCGATCGAGCAGCACCTGTCGGAGGTGCTCGGCACCGCCGTCGTGGTCGGGCTCGGCGTCGGGTCCTTGCGGGCCAACCAGAAGCCGATTCTGCAGGTCTTCGACCGCCGGGGGCGCTGTGTCGCCTATGTGAAGGTGGGCGACTCGGAGCTGACCGCAGGGCTGGTCCGGCAGGAAGGTGCCGCGCTGGCCGGACTGGCCAAGCAGGACTGGCGGCTGCTCGAAATTCCTGCCCTGCTTCACCTCGGGGACTGGCAAGGGCTCGAACTGCTGGTGATCTCCGCACTCGACACAGCGGTTCGCCCGGCCGGTGGGCCGCTGCTGCAGCCACCGCTGGACGCACTCGACGAGCTGTACGACCGGTACGACGAGGGCTCGGCCGCGCTGGCCACTTCGGCGTACTGGCAGCACCTGGTCGGCACTGCCGAGGAAGTCGAGGACGCGCGACAGCGTACGGCGTACAAGGAAGCCCTGGAGCGGGTCGAGCAGAGTCACGGGGACGAGCAGGTCCGGTTCACCGCCTGGCATGGGGATTTCGCGCCGTGGAACCTGGGGATGCGCAGAGGCCGGCTGCAGCTGTGGGACTGGGAGCGCTTCGCCACCGGCGTACCGGCTGGGTTGGACCGGGTTCACTACGTGCTGCACACCAGCACGCGAGCTCATGGCTTCTCGGCCGACGTGATCGATACCGCGCTGGCCAGTCCGCACACGCATCACCCGGCTTGGTCCCCGGCCGCGCAGGAGTTGCTCGGCGTGCTCTACCTGGCGTCCATCACCGCGCGGTACCTGCTGGGCAGTCAGGGTGACCAGGGCGAGGTCATCCGGCCAACTCTTGACACTGTGCTCGACGCCTTGACCAAGCACAGTCGGCGGCTGTCCGCGCCGACTCCGAAGGGAGCCACTCGATGAGCACCGGCAACAGCGGCCTGGCCGCCAAGCGCACCGCAGTACTGCGTTCTACCCGGGACGTGCTGCCCGACGGGACGCAGGACGCGATCCGCAAGGCCACCAGGGTCGTCGGCCGGGCCACCGCAGGCGTGCGGATGCTGCCGGACTTCATCGTCGCCGGTGCCCAGCGCTGCGGTACGACGACGCTCTACCGGCTCCTGGTCGAGCACCCGGCCATCGTGCGGCCCTTGTTCCATAAGGGAATCGGGTACTTCGACGTCGGCTACGACAACCCCTGGTCGTGGTACCACGGGCACTTCCCGGTCGCTCCGGTCGCCGCGGCGCGGACCCGCAAGGTCGGCCGGCCGATGACGTTCGACAGCAGCGGCTACTACATGTTCCACCCGCTCGCCCCCGGCCGGATCGCCGAGCACCTGCCCGACGTCAAGGTGGTCACGCTGGTCCGCGACCCGGTCGAGCGCGCGTTCTCGGCGTACAAGCACGAGCTCGCCCGCGGCTTCGAGACCGAGGACTTCGAGACCGCGCTGGCGCTGGAGGACAGCCGCCTGGCCGGCGAGGTCGAGCGGATGCACGCGGACCCGTCGTACCAGAGCTTCCACCACCGCCACCACGCCTACGTCGGCCGCGGCCGGTACGCCGAGCAGATCGTCCGGTTGCAAGAGGCGCTCTCGCCGGAGCAGGTCTTCGTGATCGACGCGAACCGGTTCTTCGAGTCACCGGTCGAGCAGTTCGCCCGGTTGCAGGAGTGGCTCGGCCTGCCGGTGCACAACCCGGCCAAGGTCGAGCAGGCCAACGCCCGCCCGAGCAAGCCGATGCCGGCCGCGCTGCGTGAGCGGCTGCTGGCCGGGTTCGAGACCTCCGACACGGAGCTGACCAAGCTTCTCGGCATGCCCCCGAGCTGGCGCCCGTGAAACCCCACCGTCCGGCGCGCGTCGACGCCATCGAGCTCTCCGCCTACCTGCGTGCGATTCGCAGGGGGACGGTGGCCGTTGCCGTCTGCGCGCTGGTCGGCGCGGTCGTCGGCGTGGGCTGGATGCTCCGTACGCCGAGGGTCTACTCCTCCACGTCGGCCGTACTGGTCGCCGACGTTCCGCTCTACCTGGCCCGCAAGGGCGAGGTGGGCGCGAAGTGGTTCACGATCGACACCGAGGCGTCCCGGCTGGTCTCCGAGCCGGTCCTCGATGCGACCCGGCGGGCCACCGGTGAGCAGGACATCCGTGCGCACCTGCACCTGGCCGCCGTACCGACCACCAAGGTCTTGAAGGTCACCTACAACTCCACCGACAAGGTCGCCGCCCGCAAGGGCGCGGCGACGATGACCGAGACCTATCTGCAGCTGCGCCGCGCCGACCTGGAGAGCCGCCGCGACGACCGGGTCGAGCTGATCGGCCAGCAGATCGCCACCTTGAACGCGCGGCTGGACGAGACCGTCCTCAAGGGCAAGGCCAACGCCGGCAAGATCGCCGAGCTGACGGCCAACCGGACCGCCATCGTGCAGCAGATCGCGGCCCGGCAGGCCGAGTCCCGGCAGGTCCGCACCACCAGCGCCTACCCGGGCCAGGTACTGCGGATCGGTGACACCACCAGGTCCCGCCGGATCAACCCGTTCGTCGCCCCGGTCGACGGACTCGTGCTGGGCGGACTGGTGGGACTGCTGATCGCCTACATCCGGTCGACCCGGCTGGGTCGCGCGTCGGACGTGGCCCGGCTGGTTCCGGGCCGGTCCGTGGTGACGCTGCCGAAGCACTGGTTCGGGCCGCCCGGCGTGCGGGTGCACACGTGGGATCCGATCACCGTCGGCGTACTGGGCATCGGCGCGGGCACCGTGATGGTCGCACCACCCGATCGCGAACCGGGCGAGGCCGAGCGGTCCGCCGCGGACCAGCTGTCCGCGGCGCTGCGCTCGCACGGCCGGGAGTCGCGCGTGGTGGACCGGTCCGTCCTGCCCGGTGACACGATCCCCGCACTCGACCCGCATCAGGCCAGCACGGTCCTGGTCACCGGTGAAGGGGTCACCAGCGAACCGGGCTCGGTGCTCGCGGCGCTGGCCGGGAACGTCGTCCTGATCGTCACCCCGCGCACCCGGCAGCGGGCACTGATCAATGCCGTGCACCGCGCCACCGAGGTCGGCGCGACCGTTCAAGGAGTTGTCCTGCTGACCCGGTTCGCCGTTCCGGACGGCCGGTTCATGCCCGCAGGTCTGAGAAGGAGCAACTGATGAGTACACCTCCCGTGCCGACCGGTACCGCGGTCCCGACGGTCAGCGTCGTGGTCGCGACACGGAACCGGCCGGAGCTGCTCCGGAAGGCACTCGGCTCGATCGCCGCCCAGGACTACCCGGGCGCGGTGGAGATGGTCGTCGTCTACGACCAGAGCGAACCCGAGACAGGGCTGGCCGACGACCTCGCACTGACCGGACACGCGGGTGAGCGGACCCTGACGGTCATCACCAACACACGGGCGCCGGGCCTGCCCGGCGGCCGCAACAGTGGGGTGGCCGGCTCCAGCGGCGAGCTGCTCGCCTTCTGCGACGACGACGACAGCTGGAAGCCGGAGAAGCTGAGCACCCAGGTGGCGATGCTGACCGCGGCCGACGCCGGCCTGTCGGTGTGCGGCATCGAGATCACGATCGGCGACCAGCGGCACGTGCGAGTGCCCAGCCCCGCCGACGTGACCGTGGCCGAACTGGCCCGGCGCCGGGTGATGGAAGCACACCCGTCCACCGTGCTGGTACGCCGTACAGCCTTCGACCGGATCGGCTGGGTCGACGAGGAACTCCCCGGCGGCTACGCCGAGGACTACGACTGGATGCTGCGGGCCCTGGCCGCCGAGAAGGTCGCCGTGGTCAGCAAGCCGCTAGTCGAGGTGCTCTGGCATCCCGGTTCCTTCTACACCGCGCGCTGGGCAGTCATCATCGAAGCGTTGGACTATATGGTCGACAAGCATGCCGTGATCAGGGACAGCCCGCGGGGACTGGCCCGGATCTACGGTCAGAAGGCGGTGGCGTACGCAGCGTTGCGGCGCCGCTCGGATTCATCGCGGTGGGCTCTGCGAGCTCTCCGTCTGGCACCTGGTGAGAAGCGCGGATATCTCGCGCTGGCGATCGCGTCTGGGGTCGTACCGGCGAACAGAGTTCTGCAATGGGCGAACGCGAGAGGGCGGGGAATATGAGTAGCACGGGGACGTACACGGACACAGACACCAGCCAGCAGGCGCTGGCCAGCCGGTTCAGCTGGGCCGGCCTGGCCCGCCGGCTGCCGATCGTCGCGCTGCTGCTGGTGATCGGGACGGGCCTGGGCTATCTCGCGTCGATGCAGCAGCCGGCCACCTACACCGCGACGGCGACCGTGCTGGTCCAGCCGGCCGACGGCAACCCGTACGCGCCGGGCGCCCGCGGCCAGAACCTGGCGAACCTCGGCACCGAGGCACAGCTGGTCAGTTCGGACGCGGTGGCCCAGCTCGCCAAGACCTCGCTCCGCAGCAACGCCTCGGTCGCCGCCCTGGTCGAGCAGTTGAGCGTCACCAACCCGCCGAACTCGCAGGTCCTCGAGGTCGCGTACAGCGACATCACGCCGGTGGCCGCGCGCAACGGCGCGAACGCCTTCGCCAACGCCTACCTGGTCGCCCGCGAACGCCGTGCGGCCCAGTCGGTACAGGCCCAGATCAACAACCTGACCAAGGCCCGCACCGCCAACCAGTCCGCGTTGCAGCGCGCCGTCGCGACGCTCGGGAAGACCGCCGCCGGATCACCTGCCCGAGCGCTGGCTCAGCAGCGGGTGGAAACGACGACCGCCGAGGCCTCGAAACTGGAAAGCCAGATCAGCGACCTGCGGCTGTTCCAGGGCGACCCTGGTCAGGTGCTGTCGCCGGCCACCACGCCGACGAGTCCTGCCGGCCTGCCTGGCTGGATCCTGCCTGCCGCCGGCGCCGCCCTCGGCCTGCTGCTCGGTCTCGTGTTCGCCCTCTGGCGTTCGCTGAACGACCGCAAGCTGCGCACCCCCGACGATGTGAAGGCCATGGGCTACCCGGTGCTGAGCACGGTCTACACGACGTCGGTGACGCGCCCGGAGCACCTGCTGTCCGATGTGAACGCCGAACTGCCCGACGGTGCCCGCCTGCTCCGCAGCGTGCTCGGAGTGACGAGTCCGGAGGGTGGTGCGGTGCTGCTGGTCCCGGCGAGCCCGGTCGAGTCTCACACCACGACTCCCCTGGTTCTGGCGGCTTCGCTGGCTCGTGCGGACCAGAGCGTCACGCTGGTCGACACCGACGGCGAGCTCACCGAGGCGACCGGGCTGACGAAGCTCAAGGGTCTGGCCGAGGTGCTGACCGACGGGGTCCAGCCGCACGAGGTGGCCACGGAGTACCAGCCCGGACTTCGGTTCGTCCCGGCCGGCGTGCACCACAGCGGTTCGGTCGACAAGCTGGCATCGCCGCAGATGCGAGGCTTCCTGGACATGCTGATCCCGGGGAGCCGCTGGCTGCTGGTGGCCGGACCTCTCGCGTCGGCACCCGAGACGCTGACTCTGGCCGACCTCTGCACCGACGTGGTGATCCTGGTCAGCCTTGGTCACACCACGACGGTCGAGCTGCAGCAGGCCGCCGAGGCGGTCACGCGCGGCGGCGCGAAGCTGGCCGGCATCGTCCTCGACGCACCGGAGAAGAAGGGACTGCTGCACCGCTCGAAGCACGACGAGACGACGGCCGACGTGGCACCCGTGACCACCCGGTCACCCGAACCGGCAACCCCGGCCGCTGCTACACCCGCCGCTGCTAGCTCGGCTACTGCTACCCCGGCTGCTGCGACCCCGGTCGCGGAGGTCGCCGAGACGGCGACCGGGCTGGTTCCGGCACCGAAGGCCCGGCGTGCCGTGGCGGCCGTGGACGCGCGGACGGAAGAGATCCCCAAGATCGACGCCCCGCTGCCGGAGTCGTCCACCCGGAACGGAAGCAGCCGCGGCCTCGCCGACGACGCGACCAAGCCGAAGGTCAACGGCTCGACGAGCGCTGCCAAGAACGGCACTTCGGCCAACGGGGCGTCCAACGGTCATCTGACCAAGACCACCCCGATCGGCTCGAAGCCGCTGCCCACCGATGCGGCCGAGGTGCCGGCCACGCCAGCGCCGACGCCGTGGTTCGCCGAGGTCGAGGTCGACGACGACTCCGGCAACGGCGACGAGACCGACCTCGCACCGTCGCGGAGAATGATGTAGTGGCCGT
Source organism: Kribbella voronezhensis (assembly GCF_004365175.1). Taxonomy (NCBI): domain Bacteria; kingdom Bacillati; phylum Actinomycetota; class Actinomycetes; order Propionibacteriales; family Kribbellaceae; genus Kribbella; species Kribbella voronezhensis. The sequence goes on from NZ_SOCE01000001.1 coordinate 701,507, forward strand.
TCCGCTGTCCGAAACGACTGACGCACCACCGGCCAGCCTGACCAAGATCGCCCGCGGCGGTTCGGCCAACCTGGTCGGTACGGCGGGTGGTGCGCTGCTCACCCTGCTGCTCACCTGGGTGGTCACCCGCTCCACCGATGCCACGGTCGCGGGTGGCCTGTTCGCGCTGACCTCGGTGTTCCTGATCGTCGCGGCGATCGCCGAGCTCGGCTCCGACGTGTCGCTGTCCAAGTTCCTCCCGCACTTCCTGGTCGAGGACCGGCTGGCCGACGCCCGGACCACCGTCCGGTTCGCCGCGCTGGTCTCACTGGCCGGTGGCAGCCTCGTGGGCGCCGTCCTGATCCTGTTCCGCGGTCAGGTCGCCGACCTCGTCCTCGGTGCCGCCGACCCGGATGCTCGCCGCGCGGTCGTCGTCCTGGCGATCTGCATCCCGCTCGCCGCGGTGATGAACACGGCGCTCTCGGCCACCCGCGGCTTGTCGACCATCCGGCCGACCGTGCTGGTCGACAAGATGGGCCGCGCGATGCTGCAGGTGGGCTGCATCGTCGTCGCCGTCGCTGCCGACGCGGGCCTCGGCGGCCTCACGCTGGCCTGGGCCGCTCCGTACTTCGTGGGCGCGGTCGTCGCGGTCGCCTGGTACGAGCGGATCGAGCACCGACTCATCTCCAAGCGTGGCCTCGGCCGGGCCGCGTCGACGAAGAAGGACCTCTGGCGCGAGTACGCCGTCTACACCTGGCCGCGGGTGATCTCGCGGATCAGTCAGAGCATCCTGCAACGGGCCGACATCGTGCTCATCGCCGCGTTCCGCTCGCCCGCCGAGGCCGCTGTCTACACGGTGGCGACGCGGTTGTTCGTGATCGGGCAGCTGGGCACACAGGCGATCCAGCAGGTGGCCGCACCGCACACCAGCGCGTTGCTGGCCTCCGGTGACCACAAGGCGACCAAGCGCGTCTTCCAGACCATCACTGCCTGGACGATGTCGCTCACCTGGCCGTTCTTCCTTGTTTGCCTGGCTCTTGCGCCTCTGCTGCTGCACCTGTTCGGCGGTTCGACGTACCGCAGCGGCCACGGCGTCGTCGTGGTGCTGGCGATCGCCGCGCTGCTGGCGGCGGCCGGCGGACCGGTGGACCTGATCCTGCTGATGGCCGGCCGGAGCGGCCTCAGCCTGGTCAACAGCCTGGTCGCGCTCGGGGTGAACCTGAGCCTGAACCTGCTGCTGATCCCGCCGCTCGGCATCATCGGCGCGGCCACCGCCTGGGCGGCCGCGATCGTGGTCCGCAACGTACTCGGCATGGCGCAGGTGATGAACAACCTGCACTGGCTGCCGTTCAGCAAGCTGTCGGTGTACGTCGGCGGGCTGGCGCTGGCCTGCTTCGCAGTACCCGCTCAACTGCTCCAACTCGCCGGCGATCCGTCCGACGGACTGCTTGTGGTGGTGCTGGCGGTCGGGGCCGTCGCCTACCTCGGCGCGCTGTACACCTTGCGCGACCAGCTCGCGCTGACGGCGTTCACCGCGATGCTGCGGCGCCGCCGTACCCCCGACCTGGCCGGTGACCCGCCGGCCGCGGAAGCGAAACCGGTAGAAACGTCATGATTTCCAGCCCCTCCTCGCTGTTCCACGCTTCCTCGCCGTCCCCGATCGTGCACCGTTCCGGCGGCGTGCGATCCGCGGTCGCCGTACTGGCTCTGGCCTTCGTCGGGGTGGCGGGATGTGCGCAGGCGGAGCCCCTGGCGGCTCCGAGCGCGGCGGGGCCGGCGAACACGGGCGGCCTGGTGCTGTCCACCGGCTTCTCGGATGCCAGCCAGCTGGGCCGTTCGGCGCCGACCGGGATCCGGACCAGCTTCGGACCGGTCCAGGATGCGGCCGGGCAGAACCTGGTCGGGGTGATCCGGCTGGCGGCCGGCGAGCAGCACTCGCTGGCGTTGCGCCACGACGGCAGGGTGCTGTCGTGGGGAGCCAACGAAGACGGCCAGCTCGGCAACGGCAGCCGCGCGGCGTCGTCCTCCCCGGCGTACGTGCGGGCGCCCGACGGCGCACCGGGGCAGTTGACCGGGGTGACCGACATCGCGGCCGACTCCAACACTTCCGTTGCCCTGCGCAAGGACGGCACCGTGGTGGTCTGGGGCCGCGACAATTCCGGCCAGCGCGGCAACGCCGACATCACCCCGGATCCGCTCACCCCGAGCATGGTGCTGAACCCGGGCGGAACGGCGCCGCTGACCGGCGTACGGGCGGTCGCGGTGGACGGCGGCAGCGAGCTCGCGCTGACCGACCAAGGCACCGTGCTCGGCTGGGGGGACAACAGCTTCGGACAGCTCGGTACGTCGGCGCCCGCGGTGGCGAAGCTGCCAGTGCTCATCACCGGGGCGGGCAGGGCGCCGCTGACCGGCGTACGGGCGATCGCGATCGGTGGCCAGCATTCCCTTGCCCTGCTGGGCGACGGGCGCGTCGTCGCCTGGGGACGCAACGAGGTCAGCCAGCTCGGCGACGGGACGACGACCGGGCGCAACATCCCGCGTGAGGTGCTGGTCGCGCCGGGCCGGCCGCTGACGGGGGCGACCGAGATCTCCTCGGCGGAGAAGCATAATCTGGCGTTGCTCAAGGACGGTTCGGTGGTGGGCTGGGGCCGGAACAACGGCGGTCAGCTCGGGGACGGCACGCTGAGGACCCGCGCGTACGCCACCCAGGTCCGAGGGCGCGGGAAGGACCCGAAACTCGTCGGCGTGCAACACGTCGTGGCCGGCGAGGGTTACAGCGTCGCAGTACTGACCGACGGCACCGTGATGACGTGGGGCGCCAACGGGCGTGGACAGCTGGCCACCGGCGACCGGAGCGACCGGAGCAAGCCCGGGCCGGTCACGGTCGAGAACGGCGTACCGCCACCGAGCTGGGTCACCGCCATCGGCGCGGGCCGCCGCCATCTCCTGATCGCCCTGCGCTGACAGGGCTTCCAGGCTCCAGCTGCGGTCCGGCGGCGCGCAACTGCCCTTCAGCGCTAGCTGCGCCCCGAGCACCGCTGAGCCTCAGCGCCGGCTGAACCTCGGCAGCGCCGGCTGAACCTCGGCGGCGGTGGCTGAGGTGGGCGGGTGCTACTTGACCTTGGGCACCGGCGGGGGTTTGAGCGGCTCGGCCTCGAGGATCTTGCGGAGGATCTGGACCGACGGGTCGGTGGGAGCCAGCAGGGTCTCCCCCACGGTGCCGTACTCGGTCTCGTTCCAGTAGACCATCGCCTTGAGCTGCGGGTACGGCCTCAGCTGGGCCGGGATCGCGCCGAAGATCGCGCTCCGCTTGGTCTCACCGAGTTTGCGGTCGACGCCCCATTCGCCGAGCATGAGCGGCTTGCCCGGATGTTTGGTCGTCGCCCAGGTGTAGAAGCCGGGCCACTTCGGATAGTTGGCGGCCTTCCGGTTCACGGCGCGGCCGAGACCACTGCCCCACTCGGGGTTCTCACCGAAGATGTACGGGTCCTCGGCGATCCAGTCGACGACGTCGTCACCGGGGTACAGGTCCTCGAACCACGGCTGCGAACCCCAGTGCGGCGTCCCCATGTAGTTCATCACGTAGACCGCGTTCGTCACGCCGTTCGCGCGCATCCGCTCGACCACGTGCCGGTACATCGCCGCGAAGTCCTTCGCGGTCATCCCGGAACCGGCCCTGGGCTGGATCTCTTCCTCCGGCTCGTGGTGGATCACCAGGAAGAACTTCTCCGGGAACGTGGACTTGAGGTAGCTCGCCTCGGCGTCGATCGCCGCGTCCACCACGTTGTCGCCGGCGGCCACCTGGGCCCAGGTGCGGCCCATCTCGGGCTTCCAGTTGAGCATCAGGATCCGCTTCTTCCCGGGCTCGCGGGCGCGCTTGATCATGTTCGAGCTCGGGAACAGCTGCGGGCTGGAGTTGTAGTAGTGCGCGATGTCGACCGGCTGCCCGATCACGTTCTCGAAGTCGGGCAGCGCCTCGTCCCACGACTCGTTGCCGATCGGGTTCGCCGCGGCACCGAACCAGACACCACAGTTCGGGACCAGCAGGTCGGTGACGCCGCAGCCGGGTGTCGGGGTCGGCGTACCAGGTGTTCCGGGTGTGCCCGGCGTTCCTGGGGTTCCGGGGGTGCCCGGCGTACCGGGGGTGGTCGGGGGGCTGGTGGGTGTGGGGATCGGACCGCCGCCGGACTGGCCGTCGTCGTCGGACACCAGCGCACAACTCACCAGGCCGATGGCGATCGCGCCGGTCGACACCGCCGCGGTCATGAACCACCGGTTCCAGCCTTGCCCCCTGCTCGGCTCCTTCATCACTGCATGTTACTGCCCACGCCACCGGATCAGGGAGATTGAACCCGCCCAGTGTCCAACGTGGTGGCGGAGCCGCTCGCAGCACGCACACCGCTACTACTGCTCGGTATCGGAGACGGTACTGCGGAGGGAGCGGTGGGCCAGTGTCCAACGCGGTGGCGGAGCCGCTCGCAGCACGCACACCGCTGCTCCTGCGCGGTGTCGCCGACGGCGGTACTACGTGGCCGGTGGGCCAGTGTCCAACGTGGTGGCGGAGCCGCTCGCAGCACGCACACCGCTGCTACTGCGCGGTGTCGCCGACGGCGGTACTACGTGGCCGGTGGGCCAGTGTCCAACGTGGTGGCGGAGGCGGTCGCAGTACGTGGGAGGGCGGTACTGCGGGGTTGGTGGGCCAGTGTCCAACGTGGTGGCGGAGGCGGTCGCAGTACGTGGGAGGGCGGTACTGCGGGGTTGGTGGGCCAGTGTCCCGCGGGGTGAGTGGGGGCGGGTGCATCCCGCGGGACCTGGTCCTTGCGGTGCCTGAACCCGTGGGGGAAGGGCTCAGGCACCTCCCGGGCTCCTGGCCCCTCGGGGGTTGGGCCAGTCCCGGTTTCCCGGACCTCGGAAGGCCGGGGGCTTGGGGTGGGGCGCCAGGCGGACCTGGCGCCCCGGGGAGGGCGGATGGGGTGCCAGGGCAGGGCCTGGCGCCCCGGGGAGGGTCAGTTCAGCCGGCGGAGCAACGATCCGCTGCCGAGCACCTGCTGGGCCGTGGACCTGGCCGCGCTCGACGAGTCCAGCCTGGTCTCCCCGACCGGGTTGAACTTGGTCTCGTTCCAGTAGACCAGCGCCTTGATCGCAGGCCGCTTGGCCAGCCCGGCGTTGACCGTGTTCAGCACGTCGGACTTCGACATGTTGAAGGCGGTCTGCTCGTTGACGCCCCACTCACCCAGCATGATCGGCTTGCCCGGGTGCTTGGTGGTCGCCCAGGTGTAGAAGCCCGGCCAGTTCGGGTAGGTGTAGGTGTCCTTGCGGTCGACCGCGCTGGCGAAGTCGGTCCACCAGTCCTTGGAGGTCCCGAAGATGTACGGGTCCTCCGCGATCCAGTCGACGACGTCGTCACCGGGGTAGAGATCGGCGAACCAGGACTGCGAGCCCCAGTGCGGCGTACCCATGTAGTTCATCACGAACACCGCGTTCGTCACGCCGTTGGCCTTCAGCCGCAGCGCCACGTGCCGGTACATCGCCTTGTAGTCCTTGGCCGTCATCCCCGACCCGGCGGCCGGCTTGACCTCGTCCTCCGGCTCGTGGTGGATCCCGAGGAAGAACTTCTCCGGGAACGTCGACTTCAGGTACTTGGCCTCGGCATCGATCGCCGCGTCCACCGTCGGGTCACCGGCCGCCACCTGGGCCCAGGTACGGCCCATCTCCGGCTTCCAGTTCAGCAACAGCATCCGCTTCTTGCCTGGCTCACGGGCCCGCTTGATCATGTCCGCGGTCGGGAACAGCTTCGGGCTCGAGTTGTAGTAGTGCGCGATGTCGACCGTCCGGCCGATCGTGGACTCGAACGCCGGCAGCGCCGCATCCCACGATTCGCTGCCCAGCGGGTTCGCCGCGGCACCGAACCAGGCACCACACGACGGCACCAGCAGAGCCGAGACCGTACAGCCCGGGCCGGCGGTGGGAGTCGAGGTCGGCTTGGTCGTCGTCGGCGTCGTCGTCGGCGGCTTGGTGGTGGTCGTGGTCGTAGTCGGCGTCGCCGTGGGCTTCGTCGGGACGACCGTCGGGGTCGAGGTCGGAACCGAGGTGGTCGGCTTCGTCGGCGCGGAGGTGGGCATGGACGGCGTCGGGCCGTCACCCTCGGGGACGTAGCTGATCTCGAGCTTCGACTGGTTCAGCCCGGACTCCCGGGCGCCGAAGACGGCGTAGTCGCTGCCGTCGGTCTGCGTCAGTGCCAGGTTGAGTACGCCGGCATCGGTCACCGCGGCCGACACGTCGATGCGCAGCTCGGCCGACGTACCGTCGTCCGCCACGGTCGCGATCGGCGTACCGGCGGCCTTCGGAGTGGTCGCGTAGGTGACGTTCTCGGCCCAGCCACTCGGACCGGTGGAGGCCGTGATCTTTCCGGCCGTACCACGGGTCAACCGGTGCAGGACCAGCGTCGCCTTGCGGTCGAACCCGGACGCCGCCACAGGGACCGTGTAGCGCACCAGGATCGATGCCTCGTTCGCCTTCGCCACCAGCCGGGCGGACCAGCCGTGGCGCTGCGTCGGGGACTTGCTGGAGATGTACGCGTCGGCGGTGGCCGACAGCTGGACGGGAGCCGGCGGCTTCGCCGGCTGGTTGAGCGCCGCGAAGCCCAGTCCGGTGGTACCCAGCAGGATCGCGATCGCCGCGACGATCGGGATCAGTGTTCTCCGGCCTGCTTTGGCGGCCGGTTCGTTCAAAACGTCGGAGGGAACGGCAGCACGATGTCGTGCGTGCCTACGGGAGATTTCATCCCGCATGGGGGCAGTCCTTCCTGCACGCCTGTGAGGTTAGCTGTCGGGCTCGGGTCGGAAGTATTACCCGGCCGCTGGCGCGGCTTCGCCCCAAGGACGTGACCGGACGTTTCGGTCCGGCGCGGTCCGGGAACCTGTGGGTCCCCCACTTCCGCCCTCTGTTGCCGGGTGGTAGGTGATCGCCGACCCGGAGGGCGGAACTCGGCGTTGCGAGTCGGCGACTTGGTGGAACCTGGCCATCCCCAGCCGGGCCAGGCGCGGTGAGCTTACGCAGAACTCCGGGACGTGCTCAAGACCACCGGATGCGGCCTTAACCTGCACGCTCCGTGACGAGAACACGGAGAGTAGTATTACAGCTAGATAACAAGCTGAATCGTTACGTAACGTAGAAGAAGTCCGGATATCCGGACACTCAGACCTTGATTCGATCTGAATCTGGGCTGTGATTTGAACGAACTCTTTACTCAAATCAGGCGGCCGGCGAGCGGTGCCCTGCCGCGGTTCCGATCCACATTCCCAGAGGTGAAACGCTTGTTTTGCAGGTGATTCAAGCGAATGATTCAGCGCTTTTTGCTGCGCCGGGCCAGCGCCAGCCGGTCGATGATGGCGCCGGTCGTGGCGACTGCAGCGGCCACTTGCGCTCTGTCACGTTCGTTTTCCTGCTCGGTCACCGCATGGGCTTCCGGGTCTTTCAGGATGGCCGCCAAGGCATCCAGGAACGCCCCGCGCTCCTCGCAGAGGGTGACCAGCCCGAGTTTGCCCATCCGGCGGGAGAACTCCTGCTGATGCTGGTCCACGTGCTCGCCCAGCGCAGGGTCCCGAGGCACCACCAACGGCTTGCGGCCCTGCTTGCGGACCTCCAGCATCGTGGCCGGCCCGCCGTGCGTGACGACGGCGGTCGCCTGCCGCATCAGGCGCTGCAATTCGTCGTACGGAACGATGCCGACACCTTCGGCGCGGCGTGGTGGGGCGGTGTCGCCCAGTTGCGCGAGGGCCCGCAGAGACTCGTTGCCGGGCTGCTCCAGGAAGGCGTCCAGCCAGCTGATCAGGCGGTCGAAGTGGTGGTGGTCGGTCCCGAGGATGACCAGGACGTCGAGCTGGCTCACAGCAGTCTCCCGACCACGGTCGATCCGGCGTACAGGTCCTTCTGCTCTTCCCACTGGACCAGCATCCGGGTGGTGAACGGGCGGCACAGCTTGGCTGTCAGGGTGGCGTGGTCGATCCGGTCGAAGACCTCGATGTAGACGGTCGGGATCCGGCTCAGCCTGGCCAGGACGAAGAACGGCAGGGCGACGCCGGCGCCGGTCGTGACCACCACGTCGGGTCGCTCCTTGCGCATCACCCGGAGCGCGAGCACGGTGTTGCGGAGCAGGTTCTTGAGGTTGCGGGTGGTCGGGTAGTAGGCGAAGTACGTCCGCTCCCCCGCCAGCAGGGACCGGCCGTCCTCGGTCGGGAACGTCACCCAGGCGGTGTCCCGGTCCGACCACCACGGTTTCAGCGTCATCAACTGGGCCAGGTGACCGCCGCTGGAACAGACCATCAGCACCCGCAGGTCGGCGGGCTCGCTCGTGCTCACCGGGCCTCGTTCACCATGCCGGCCCCGACGGTGCGGTTGGTCGCCTCGTCGATCAGCACGAAGCCGCCGGTCGAGCGGTTGCGCTTGTACTCGTCGCAGAGCAGCGGCTGGGTGGTGCGCAACCGGACCCGGCCGATGTCGTTCAGCCCGAGGTGGTCGGCGGCCATGTCGCGGTGCAGCGAGTTGATGTCGAGCCGGTAGTGCAGGTCCTTCACCATCGCCCGCGCCGACCGGGTCGTGTGCTTGATGGCGAGCTTCTGCCCCGGCCGCAGCGGGGTGTCGTCCATCCAGCAGACCATCGCGTCGATGTCCTGGGTGACCGCCGGTGCGTTGTTCACCCGGCAGATCATGTCACCCCGGGAGACGTCGATCTCGTCGGTCAGCCGGATCGTCACCGACATCGACGGGAACGCCTCCTCGACCGGGCCGTCGGCCGTGTCGATCGAGCGGATCGTGGTGGTGAAACCCGACGGCAGCACCATCACCTCGTCGCCCGGCTTGAGGATGCCGCCGGCCACCTGGCCGGCGTACCCGCGATAGTCGCGGTGCAGGTCGGACTGCGGACGGATCACGTACTGGACGGGGAACCGGACGTCGATCAGGTTCCGGTCGCTCGCGACGTGCACGTTCTCCAGGTGGTGCAGCAGGCTCGGCCCTTCGTACCAGCTCATCGCGGTCGACCGGGTGACGATGTTGTCGCCGACCAGTGCGGACACCGGGATGATGGTCAGGTCGCCGACGTCGAGCTTGGCGGCGAACTGGGTGAAGTCGGCGCGGATCTGCTCGAAGACCTCTTCGGAGTAGTCGACCAGGTCCATCTTGTTCACGCACAGCACCAGGTGCGGGACGTGCAGCAACGTGGCCAGGAAGGCGTGCCGGCGGCTCTGCTCCAGCAGGCCCTTGCGGGCGTCGACCAGAATCAGCGCGAGGTCCGCGGTGGAAGCACCCGTCACCATGTTGCGGGTGTACTGGATGTGGCCCGGCGTGTCCGCGACGATGAACTTGCGTCGCGGTGTCGCGAAGTACCGGTAGGCGACGTCGATCGTGATGCCCTGCTCCCGCTCGGCCCGCAGGCCGTCGGTCAGCAGCGCCAGGTTCACGTAGTCGTCACCGCGGTCGCGGCTGGCCCGTTCGACCGATTCGATCTGGTCGGTGAAGACCGACTTGGTGTCGTAGAGCAGCCGCCCGATCAGAGTGCTCTTGCCGTCGTCGACGGATCCGGCCGTGGCCAGTCTGAGGATGTCCACGATCAGAAATACCCTTCCCGCTTGCGGTCTTCCATCGCGGCCTCGCTGAACTTGTCGTCGCCGCGAGTGGCGCCGCGCTCGGTGATCCGGGTGCTCGCGACCTCGTCGATGACCTTCGCGACGGTGTCGGCGTCGGACAGTACGGCGGCCGTCAGCGAGGCGTCGCCGACGGTCCGGTACCGGACGGTCGCGGTGAACGTCTCCTCGCCGGCCTTCGGCACGCAGTACTCGTTCGCCGCGTACAGCATGCCGTTGCGGTCGAACACGGTCCGCTCGTGCGCGTAGTAGATCGAGGGCAGCTCGAGCCGCTCCTGCTCGATGTACTGCCAGATGTCCAGCTCGGTCCAGTTCGACAGCGGGAAGACCCGGATGCTCTCGCCGAGGTGGATCCGGCCGTTGTACAGGTTCCACAGCTCGGGCCGCTGGTTCTTCGGGTCCCACTGGCCGAACTCGTCGCGGAACGAGTACACCCGCTCCTTGGCCCGGGCCTTGTCCTCGTCGCGGCGGGCACCGCCGAAGACGGCGGTGAACTGGTGCTTCTCCAGCGCCTCCAGCAGGACCGGGGTCTGGATCCGGTTCCGGGTGCCGTCCGGCGGAGCCTGGACGAAACCGCGATCCAGCGCTTCCTGCACGCTGGCCACCACGAGCTGTACGCCGACCTCGGCGACCCGGCAGTCGCGGAATTCCAGTACTTCGGGGAAGTTGTGCCCGGTGTCGACATGCATCACCGAGAACGGGATGCGGGCCGGGTGGAACGCCTTCTGCGCGAGCCGCAGCATCACGATCGAGTCCTTGCCGCCGGAGAACAGCAGCACCGGACGCTCGAACTCGGCGGCCACCTCGCGGAAGATATAGATCGCTTCGGACTCCAGGGTCTCCAGTTGGGTCAACTGGTAGTTCCGGCTCACGAGACTCTCACTTCCGCGACGTCGTGCTGACTGGCAATGGCAGCCAGCAGCTTCGCAGAGAACTCCGGGCGGCACACCAGCAGGTCCGGCAACTTCGGGCTGGCCTGGTTGTAACGCAGCGGCGATCCGTCGATCCGGCTGCAGAACAACCCGGCTGCCTCGGCGACCGCGACCGGCGCTGCCGAGTCCCACTCGTACTGGCCGCCGGCGTGGACATAGGCGTCCACCTCGCCGCGGAGTACGGCGGTCGCCTTGACGCCGGCCGAGCCCATCGGGACCAGCTCGGCGTCGAGCTCGGTCGCCAGATACTCCACCAGGGCCGGCGGGCGGCTCCGGCTGACGGCGATCCGCAGCGGGCCGTCCGCGCGCGGCGGCACCTGCTGAGGCTCATCGGTGTCGTGGACGATCTCCTGAGCCGGCAGCGCGACCGCACCGGCCGCGAGCTCACCCCGCTCCCAGAGCGCGACGTGAACGGCCCAGTCGGACCGGTCACCTTCGCCGTACTCCCGGGTGCCGTCCAGTGGGTCGATGATCCAGACCCGATCGGCCGACAGCCGCGCGGTGGTGTCCGCGGACTCCTCGCTCAGTACTGCGTCGTCGGGCCGGCGCTCCGCCAGGCCCGCGATCAGCAACTCGTTCGCGCGCTGGTCGCCTTGTACCCCCAGCTCTCGCCCCGACAGCGCTGTGCCGCGCAGCTCGAGCAGCAGCTCCCCCGCGGCGGCGGCTAGTTCCACGGCCAGTACGCCGTCTTCCGTCGTCGCCATTCGGTCCCCCTTCGTCATTCCCCAGCAGCCCCGGCGGCCGACGTCGCCGACGGAGCCCTTCCCCCAGCCCGGCCGCCCTAGTAGGCGCCCGAGCCCTTCACCACAGCTCGCACGGTCTTCCACAGGATCAGCAGATCCAGCGTCATCGACCAGTTGTCCACATACCGCAGGTCCAGCAGGACCGACTCGTCCCAGGACAGGTCGCTGCGGCCACTGACCTGCCACAGACCGGTCAGCCCGGGCTTGACCAGCATCCGGCGGGTGTCGTCGGCGGCGTACATCGCGACTTCCTGCTCGAGCGGAGGTCGCGGCCCCACCAGCGACATCTCGCCGCGCAGGACGTTGATCAGCTGCGGCAGCTCGTCGAGTGAGAAGCGCCGCAGATACCCGCCGATCTTGGTGACGCGGGGATCGAACCGGAGCTTGAACAGGACCGTGTTGCCGTCGCTCTGCGGCTCCAGCTCGGCCAGCCGCGCCTCGGCGTCGACGACCATCGTGCGGAACTTCAGCATCGTGAACACCGCGTTGGCCCGGCCGACCCGCTGCTGCTTGAACAACACCGGACCCCGGCTGCTCAGCTTGACCGAGAGCGCGATCCCGGCCAGCAGCGGCAGCGCCACGATCAGCAGGATCAGCGCCACCACGCGGTCGAAGATGCTCTTCAACAGGTGCGGACCCGCACTGGCCGACGGCCGCTCCAGGTGCAGCAGCGACAGCCCGGCGACAGGCCGGATCGAGATCCGTGGCCCGGCCACCTCGATGATGCCCGGCGAGACGATCAGCTCGACACCGTGCTGCTCGAGGGCCCAGGACAGCCGCCGCAGCGACTGACCGGCCAGGTCGGGGTCGGAAGCGATCGCGACCACGTCGACCGAGTGGCGGTTCACCGCGGCCATGATGTCGGCCTCGTCCAGCGCGTCGGCCGGCGTACCGCCCGGGCGGGAGTCGCCGCGGGGGCGGCAGACCGCGACCACGCGGTACCCATCGGCCGGGCGCTTCTCCAGCCGCTCGCTCAACTCCGCCGCCTCGCCGTTGCGGCCGACCACCAGCACGCGACGCATACAGCGTCCGCGGTACCGGTGGCGGCTCAGGTCACGACGCAGGAAGTACCGCAGCAGCAGGGCGAGCAACACGGTCGCGGGAATCGCCAGCACGACGAACCCGCGGGCGATCTCGCTCTTCGTCGCGTACGACGCGATCGCGACGACCGCGGTCAGCCCGACCCCGGACCGAAGAATGGAACGGAACTCGTCGGCACCGGCACCGAAGGCCCGCGACTCGTAGGCCCCTCGACAGGGCGACCGCGGCAACCCATGCCAACGGCAACAGACTGCCGAAGATCAGATAGCCCGCGCCGACGGTGTAACCGAACCTGGTCAGCAACGCGACCGAGGCCCCGATCACCGCGGCGAGCAGGTCACCGCCGATCGCTGCCCAGCGGTAGACGGCCACCCACGGGGGCTCCGTCACCCAGGCCGAGCGCGGCACGATGGCAGGCACCGTGTCCGGAACCACCCAGACCGGCCGACGCCGATCGAGCACGTCCGTAGCGGTCGGGTCGATGGAACCCACCTCCGGCATGTTTTCCCCCATGACGGCATTGTCCGTCACCCGCAGTCACCCCCCGGTGAGAATCGGTCCCTGTTTCCCCCGGGTCCGATTTGCCGCATCTTCGCCACCCCGTCGGCGGCAATTCACCTGAGAGTACTACGCCTCAGCGCCTTCCGACAGCAACAACTCACAAGTCTGGGGACAACCTGTGAACCGGCGATGGGCCGGACCCTTGCGGGCCGGCCCATCACACTGTGTGTCCCGGTCACCGACGGCGTCCGGGACATCGCTGTCAGCCCGCGATCAGGCCGTCGCCACTGATCAGCTCACGCATCTCGGCGAGCGTGCTGTCACCCGGCGGCAGGATCGCGTCGGAGTCGTGCAACTCGTTGTCGGGCACCCGCTCACCGCCGCGGACGAACTCCAGCAGCGCGCCGAACGCCGTACGGAACCCTTCTTCGTCTCCCGAGGAGACGGCCTTCTCCAGATCGGTGTCGACCGCGTTGAGCTGGTCGAGCTTGTCATCGGCCAGCTTCCACTGACCTTCACCCATGATCCGGACGATCATCGTGCGTCTCCGTCCTGCGGTCGAACCGGCTCTGCTTGCTGACTGGGCTGCTGAACAGGCTGCGCCGCACCGGGCGCGTCCTGGGCGATCTCCTTCGGTGCCGAGCCTCCGCTCAGCTGGGCCTTCATCGCGGCCAGCTCGTTCTCGACGTCGGAGCCGGACGACATCCGCTCCAGCTCGAGGGTGATGCTGTCCTTGTTCGAACCGCTGGCGTCGTCGAGCGCGCCGGAGGCGAGCAGCTCGTCGATCGCGCCGGCCCGGGCCTGCATCTGCTGGGTCTTGTCCTCGGCCCGCTGGACCGCCAGGCCGACGTCGCTCATCTCCTCGGAGATGCCGGAGAAGGCCTCGTTGATCCGGGTCTGCGCCTCGGCGGCCGTGTACGTCGCCTTGATCGTCTCCTTGCGGGTCCGGAACGACTCCACCTTCGCCTGCAGCCGCTGCGAGGCGAGGGTGAGCTTCTCCTCCTCACCCTGCAACTGGGCGTGCTGGGCGGTCAGGTCGTCGATCTGGCCCTGCAGGCCGGACTTGCGGGTCAGTGCCTCGCGGGCCAGGTCCTCGCGGCCCATCGAGAGCGCCTTCTGGGCCTGGTCCTGCAGCTTCTGCGACTGTGACTGCAGCTGCGACGCCTGCAGTTCGACCCGCTTGCGGCTGGTGGCGACGTCCGCCACACCACGGCGCACCTTCTGCAACAGCTCGAGCTGCTTCTGGTACGAGTAGTCAAGGGTTTCGCGAGGATCCTCAGCCTTGTCCAAAGCCGAATTGGCCTTGGCCTTGAAGATCGTCGACACCCGCCTGAAGATGCTCATCGATATCCGTACCCCTTCTGTGCCGGAGAGTGGACCCGGCGTGCGTGTCAACCACCCTATGTCCCGATGGGTCACCACACCATCAGGACCGGCCCCGATAAAGTGGTGGTCAGGTCCGGGGACCACCCCGAGTCGGGCGAGCCGCCCGGTTGAGCCAGCCAGTCCGAATGAGGTCCAGTCCCCGTGTTCCGACGTACCAAGTCTGAGACATCGCCCCAAACTCCGGCGAGCACCCCGGCCAAGGTCGGCGGCAAGGGCCGGCCGACCCCGACCCGGCGCGAGGCCGAGGCGGCCCGCAAGCAGGCGCTGAAGAAACCGCGCAACCGCAAGGAGGCCGCGGCGTACCGGCGCGAGAAGGTCCGGCTCGAGCGCGGCAAGATGCAGGAGGCGATGAAGACCGGCGACGACCGCTACCTGCCCGCCGCCGACAAGGGCCCGGTACGCCGGTTCGCCCGCGACTACGTCGACGCCCGCTGGTCGGTGATGGAGTTCGCGCTGCCCGTCCTGCTGGTCGTCTCGCTGCTCGGCGTCGTCTTCGCCCAGGCGTTCGTCTGGCTGCCCGGACTCGTCAACATCCTGTTCCTGCTGATGATCGTCGCGATCGCCGCCGACTGGTTCCTGCTCACCAGCGGCCTCAAGCGCGCCGTCGCCCGCAAGTTCCCCACCGAGCCGGCCAAGGGCATCGGCTTCTACGCCGTCCGCCGCACCATGCAGATGCGCCGCTGGCGCCTCCCCAAGCCCATGGTCGCCCGCGGCGAAAAGCCCAGCTAGTACTGCGAACCCGCTTCGCCGACCGCTGCTCAAGCACAGCTGAGCGTTCGAGCTGTGCGAGATCTCGGCAGACGAACGCCTCGACCTTCCGGCGTCCTGGGGTGGGTGGGTCGAGCGTCGGCGCGGGAGGCGCGATGTGGGTTCGACGTACGGGGGCGGCGTGGGGGAAGTAGGGTCGGGGTATGGACTTTCGGTATCTCGGGAACAGTGGGCTGAAGGTCAGCGAGATCTCGTACGGGAACTGGCTGACGCACGGGTCGCAGGTGGAGAACGAGCAGGCGAAGGCTTGTGTGAAGGCGGCCCTGGAGGCCGGGATCACCACCTTCGACACCGCTGACACCTATGCGAACACCAAGGCGGAGAGCGTGCTCGGGGAAGCCTTGGAGGGGGTCCGCCGCGAGTCGGTGGAGATCCTCACCAAGGTGTACTGGCCGACCGGGCCCGGCGGGCCGAACGACACCGGGTTGTCCCGCAAGCACATCCACGAGTCGATCAACGCGTCGCTGAAGCGGCTGAAGACGGACTACGTCGACGTCTACCAGGCACACCGCTACGACACCGAGACGCCGCTCGAGGAGACCATGGAGGCGTTCGCCGACGTGGTCCGCCAGGGCAAGGCGTTGTACATCGGTACGTCGGAGTGGACCGCCGAGCAGCTCCAGGAAGGGCACCGGCTGGCCCGTGAGCTGCGCATCCCGCTGGTGTCGAACCAGCCGCAGTACAGCATGCTCTGGCGGGTGATCGAGGCCGAGGTGGTGCCGGCGTCGGAGGAGCTCGGCATCGGGCAGGTGGTGTTCTCGCCGATCGCGCAGGGCGTGCTGACCGGCAAGTACCTGCCGGGGCAGCAGCCGCCGGAGGGTTCGCGCGCCACCGACAAGGACGGCGCGAACTTCGTCAAGCGGTTCCTCACCGACGACGTGCTGACCCGCGTGCAGCAGCTGAAGCCGATCGCCGACGAGGCGGGCCTGTCGCTGGCCCAGCTCGCCGTCGCCTGGGTGCTGCAGAACCCGAACGTGTCGTCCGCGATCACCGGCGCGTCCCGCCCGGAGCAGGTCACCGAGAACGTGAAGGCCGCCGGGGTGAAGCTCGAGGAGGGCCAGTTGAAGCAGATCGACGAGGTGCTCGGCAACGTGGTCGAGCGGGATCCGGCGAAGACCTTGCAGAACGCCCCGCAGACCCGGCCGGGCTCATGAGCTGGACGTGGCGGTTCGAGACCGCGACCGGCGCGCCGGCTGATCCGGGTGACCTGACCGGGGCGGAGTTCTCCGCCCAGGGTGACGCGGAGAGCTGGCTGGGCGAGACCTGGCGCGAGCTGGCCGACAAGGGTGTCGGGCAGGTGTACCTGCTCGAGGACGGCCGTGAGGTCTACGGCCCGATGAGCCTCGCCGCGCAGGAGTAGCACCGACAGGACGACGACGAGCCCGTACGGCGAACCGCGCGCTGCCGCAGGTCCGCCGTACGGGCTCGCGTGCGGTCGGCGGTAAGCTGCGCTCGAACCAAACTCCTGTGCCACAGGGAAGCCGGTCGAAACCCGGCGCTGACCCGCAACCGTAGGCCGTGGTGGTCCCAGCGACCACCCGGCGAGCCGGACCACTGTGACACAGGCTGCAGGCTCACCAACCCGCCGTGGCTCGCGGGTGGAGCCGGGCCGCTCGGCCCGACCTTCGGTCGCCGGATCGGCGCGAAGTCCTCCACCGGGGTCCCGGCCTGAGCGAGGACAGACGACAAATGAGTGCACACCGGACCGTACGACTGGTCCTCAGCCTGCTGGCGGGTCTCCTGCTGGCGGGGACCGTCACCACCACAGCCAACGCGGAGGACGGCTTCCGCTTCTGGGGCTACTACCAGTGGAGCGGTGGCCAGTGGGCCTTCGCGCAGAAGGGCTCGGACGGCGTCGTACCGAAGGACGGTGCTGTCGAGGGCTGGCGGTATGCCGTCGGCGGCGCCAAGCCGCGGGTGCCCCGCGCTGCCGGTGACTTCCAGGCGATCTGCGGTACGACGCCGGTCGAGTCGGGCAAGAAGCGGGTCGCCCTGGTGATCGACCCCGGGACGCAGGCCGACTCGGCCAGCGGTCAGGCGCCGCCGGCCGCGACCGGAACCTGCGTGGTCGCCGATCCGGCTGCCACCGGCGCGAAGATCCTCGCCGCGGTCGGACCGGTCCGGATCGAGAAGGGCCTGACCTGCGGCATCGGCGGCTACCCGGAGACGGGCTGCGGCCAGCCGCTGAAGAACATCAAGGTCCCTGCGACGGACGACCCCGTTCAGCTGCAGATCCAGGCACCGGTCGGCTCGACACTCATCCCGACTGCCACTCCCGGCGCCAACTCGCCCACCACCACGCCGGTCAAGCAGGACGACGACAGCGGTGCGCCCTGGGCGGGCATCATCATCGCGGCGGTCGTCGTCCTTCTGCTGGCCGGTGGCGGCCTCGTCCTGAGCCGCCGCCGCAGCAGTCAGCACGTAGGCCAGTAGGTGCGCGCCGTCCACCACCTCACACTCCCCCGGGCTTTGCACCCGGGGGCTTGGTGGTTGTGGGCGCTCGGCCTCGCCGTGGCCGCCAGCAGGACCCGCAACCCGGTCCTGCTGGTCCTGATCCTCGCCGTCGCGGGCTTCGTGGTCGCCGCACGCCGCAGTGACGCACCCTGGGCCAACAGCTACGTCGCGTTCCTCAAGCTCGGCCTGGTCGTCATCGGCCTGCGCATAGTGCTCCAGGCGCTCCTTTCCACCCGCTCACAGGGCAACACCGTCCTCTTCACGCTTCCCCAGATTCCCTTACCGGATTGGGCGAACGGCGTGAAGCTTGGCGGTGAAGTGACCGCCGAAGCCCTCCTGACAGCGCTGTACGACGGGGGCCAGCTCGCCGTGATGCTCTGTTGCATCGGCGCGGCCAACGCGCTGGCCAGCCCGCGCAGGTTGCTCAAGTCGTTGCCTGGGGCCCTCTACGAGATGGGGGTCGCCTGCGTGGTCGCGCTGACCTTCGCTCCGCAACTCGTCACCGACGCCAGACGGATCCGCGGTGCGCGGCGACTGCGCGGCCGCACCAGAGGTTCCTTCCGTACTACGGCAATGCCCGTACTGGAGGGCGCTCTGGACAGGTCGGTCGAGCTGGCCGCAGCGATGGACTCTCGCGGCTACGGCCGCACCGCACAGGTCCCGCGTCGACAGCGCAGGATCACCGGCGGCTCTGTGCTGCTAGGCCTGCTGGGCATCGCACTGGGCGTCTACTCGCTGCTCACAGACGCCATGGCCTTCCCAGTAGCCGCTGCGGCCCTCACCATCGGTTTGCTTCTTGCTGTCGCAGCCATGGCCGTCGGCCGCCAGCGAGTGACCAGAACCCGCTACCGCCCGGATCCGTGGGCACTCCCCGAATGGCTCGTCACAGCAGCAGGAGCCGCCGCAGCAGCAACCATGATCGTTGCCGCCGCTCGCGGAGTGAACGGCCTCGTACTGGCAGGCCCGCTGGTGGTCCCGCCCGTCCCTGTCGTCCCGGTCATCGGCCTGTTGATCGGCCTCGCTCCGGCCTTCGCTGCACCTCCACTGACCCGACGCGTAGAGCTGGTGCCCGCATGATCGAGTTCGACCGCGTCACAGTCACGTACGCCGGCGCCAAGGACCCCGCGATCCGCGACGTGAGCTTCACCGTTCCGGAAGGCGAACTGGCGTTGGTGATCGGGCGCACCGGCTCCGGCAAGTCCACCCTGCTGCGAACCATCAACGGTCTCGTCCCGCACTTCACCGGCGGCACGCTGGCCGGCCGGGTGCTGGTGAACGGCCGCGACACCCGCGAGTACCGCCCGCGCGATCTGGCCGACGTGGTCGGCATCGTCGGCCAGGACCCGATGGCCGGGTTCGTCACCGACACGGTCGAGGACGAGCTTGCCTACAGCATGGAATCTCTCGGTGTCGCTCCGGACGTGATGCGCCGCCGCGTCGAGGAGACCCTCGACCTGCTGGGACTGGCCGATGTCCGCGACCGCGCCCTGACATCGCTGTCCGGTGGTCAACGACAGCGGACTGCCATCGGCGCAGCGCTCACCTCGCACCCCGCAGTACTGGTTCTGGACGAGCCGACGTCGGCGCTGGATCCGCAAGCTGCCGAGGAAGTGCTGGCCGCGCTGCAACGTCTGGTACACGACCTCGGCGTCACTGTGGTGATGGCGGAGCACCGGCTCGAGCGGGTCATCCAGTACGCCGACCGGGTGATCGAGGTGCCCGGTGGATCGACTGCCGTGACCACCGGCCTCCCGGTCGACCTGATGGTCAGCGCGCCCGTCGCCCCGCCTGTCGTCGAACTGGGCCGCCTTGCCGGCTGGTCTCCGCTGCCACTGTCGGTTCGCGACGCCAGACGTGCCGCAGTCGCGCTCAGAGGACGGCTGGCCGACCACGCTCCGCTCCGGCCGGTCCCGGTCGAGGGCCGTGAGCTTGCCAACTGCAACGACCTGGTAGTGGCCTATGGCAACGTCACTGCGCTGCGCGGAGTCTCCCTGACCATCAAGGCCGGCGAGATCGTTGCCCTGATGGGTCGCAACGGAGCCGGCAAGTCGACGTTGCTGAACGCACTGGTCGGCCTGGTCACCCCACGCTCCGGTACTGCGACGGCGGCCGGCGCCGACCCACGGCGTACGCGTCCCAAGCAACTCGTCAAGGCAGTGGGGCTCGTACCGCAAGAGCCCGGGGACCTCCTGTACGCCGCGACGGTGGCGGACGAGTGCGCGGGAGCCGACTCCGATTTCCGGGTGCCTGCGGGAAGCTGCCAAGCACTGCTGAACCGCCTGGCCCCCGACATCGATGACCAGCAGCATCCCCGCGACCTGTCGGAAGGGCAGCGCCTTTGCCTCGCCCTCGCAGTCGTGCTCTGCGGCGCTCCCCCGCTGCTGTTGCTGGACGAGCCGACCCGCGGCCTGGACTACGGGGCCAAGCGCCGCCTGGTGGAGATCCTGCGGGAACTCGCAGCAGCCGGCCACGCGGTCGTGCTGTCGACCCATGACGTAGAGATGGTCGCCGAGGTGGCCACTCGCGTCCTGGTCCTGGCTGACGGCGAACTGGTGAGCGACGGCGAGACCGCGACCGTCATAGCGGGCTCACCTGCCTTCGCACCACAGGTGGCGAAGATCCTTGCCCCGCTGCCGTTCCTCACAGTCGGCGAGGTTGCCACCGCTCTGGACCGCGCCTCATGAGACTGATCCGCCTCAAGCCACGCAGTACGGCGACGCTCGTGCTGGCGTCTCTGGTCGGCTTACTGGCCTTCGGTTGGCCGCTGTTCTGGCACAGCGCACAGGGTGGCGAATCGGCGCTCGGGCATACGACGGACGCTCCCTGGTTGTTCGTCCTGCTACTGCCGCTGCTGGTGGCCGTAGTACTGGCAGAGCTTGCCGAGTCGGCTATCGACGCCAAGGTGATCTCTCTGCTCGGCATGCTGGCAGCGGTGAGCGCTGCGCTCCGCGCGCTCGGCCCTGGGACGGCAGGGCTCGAGCCTGGATTCTTCCTGTTGATCCTGGCCGGGCGTGCCTTCGGTGCGGGCTTCGGGTTCGTGCTCGGTTCGCTGTCGCTGCTGGCGGGCGCCCTGATCAGCGGTGGGGTCGGGCCGTGGATGCCCTTCCAGATGTTCGCCTGCGCGTGGGTGGGCTGCTTCGCGGGCTTGCTCCCCCGCCTCGGCGGCCGGCTGGAAGTGCTGCTGCTGGCCGCGTACTCGATGGTCGCCGGTGTCCTCTACGGCCTGGTGATGAACCTGTGGTTCTGGCCGTACGCGACCTTCGGCAGCGACTTCTCCTTCGTCCCCGGCGACTCACTCCTGGACAACCTGCACCGGTACTTCCTGTTCGTCGTAGCCACCTCACTGGGCTGGGACATCCCCCGCGGCATCCTGTGCGCAGTACTGGTCCTCGTCCTCGGCCGGCCGATCCTCAACGCGTTCCGCCGGACAGCACGCAAGGCGGCCTTCGACGTACCGGTCGTCTTCGAAGCCGGGAACCGCAGCGATGGCTGAACTCGTCACCGGCCCCGACGGCGCACTGGTCGACGGCGTCCTGCGTCTAGGCGCCGACGGCATCGTCGCCGTCGAGGGCTACGAGGTGACGACCACCCGTACGCCGGACGGTCTGCGCTACGACATCCGTACGCCGGGCGGCGAGCGCCTCGCCTGGACCGCACCGACCACGACGGGCCACCGGACCCTCGTCCTGGGCGGGGCGCGCTCGGGCAAGTCGACCGAGGCCGAGCGTCTCCTCCACGACCACCCGGACACCGTGTATGTGGCGACCGGCTACACCGGAACAGCTGACGACCCGGAATGGGCCGAGCGGATCGCCAGGCACCGCGAGCGACGACCGGCGACCTGGGGTCTGGCAGAGACCGTCGATCTCGTGCCGCTGCTGGCGACGGACGGGCCGCCGTTGCTGATCGACTGCCTGACACTCTGGCTCGCCAGGGTGATGGACGACTGCGAGGTCTGGACTGACCACGCCGGGGTGCCCGATGTGGAGAGCCGGATCGCACAGCTGGCAGCCGCGTGGTCACAGACGCCGCGACTAGTGGTTGCCGTCAGCAACGAGGTGGGCTCGGGCGTGGTCCCCGCCGACGCCGGCACACGCCTCTACCGCGACCTGATGGGCCGCCTGAACGCAACCATCGCCCGCCGCTCCGACCACGTCCTCTGGTGCCTCGCAGGACGGACCATCCCCCTATGACCACCGAGAACGCCACTCCAGACCCCGACCCGGACAACGCACCCACCACCGGCGACGAACCTCCACGACTCAGCACCGGCGACGAGCTACCGTCCCTGGGCACCGGCGACGAGCCGGCCGTTCACGAATCCGGCGACGCGGCGAGGCGGCGGCGGTGGAGTGACGGGTGCCGGCTGGCGGTTGGGACCTTGTCGGTGTTGCCCGCGCCGATGCCGCGTGTTGTTGATCGCACGGTGGCCGGGAAGGCGATGGTGCTCGCTCCTCTGGTCGGGTTGTTGCTGGGCGGCATCGCGGCGGCTGTCGTGGCCGGCGTACATGCACTGCAGCCAGGCGCCCCGCTGCTGGCCGCAGTACTGGGCGTTGTGGTTCTAGTGGCGCTGTCCGGCGCACTGCACCTCGACGGGCTGGCCGATACCGCGGACGGGCTGGGCAGCCGGCGGGACCGCGAGACGATGCTGCGGATCATGAAGCAGAGTGACATCGGCCCGTTCGGCGTCGTTGCGATCGTGGCCGTGCTGCTGATCGACGTCGCCGCCCTGACAGCTTGCATCCAGGCAGGTTTCGGCTGGCAGGCGATCCTCATCGCCGCAGTCGCCAGCCGCCTGACCCTCCCCTGGTCCTGCCGCACGACCGTCCCGTCAGCAAGACCCGACGGCCTAGGCGCCATGGTCGCCGCCACGGTCCCTGCCCTCGCCGTACTCATCACCACCGCCCTCGCCCTCGCCGCAGTCACCCTCACGACCTACGCCAGCCGCGGAGACGTTCAGCTTGTTGGTGGAGCGTTCGCTGTCGTCGTCGCGATCGCAGTCGGCCTGCTGATGATCCGCCGGGCGAGAACAGCATTCGGTGGCATCACCGGCGACACCCTCGGCGCCACCGTCGAACTCGCCCTCGCCGCCGCCCTGCTCACCCTCGCCGTAGTCACCTGACAGACTCGCTCGGCGGCGCTGCGGGGTGCTGACCGGTGGGTGCATTACTGTCCTGCCGGGGGCTGGGACGGACAGGACCGAGCGTAACGACGAGGACACATGGCGATCACTTTCCGGGTGGGGACAATCCGAGAGGCCGCGAAAGCGCCGCGATCCGTTATCTTTATGTAATGAACGCAACCCGCCCCGCGCCTGGCTCGCAGGCTTCGCTCCGCGAAGCCAACCGCGAGCGCGTTCTGGGGGTTGTCCGCCAGCACGGCCCGCTGACGCAGGTCGAGATCGCCGCCGCCTCCGGGCTGTCCGCGGCGACCGTGTCGAACATGGTCAAGGAACTCGACCAGGCCGGCCTGGTCGGACTCTCCCGCAGCATCCGCAACGGACGCCGCGCAGTACTGGTGTCGTTGGCTTCAGGTGGCGGCCTGCTGGCCGGCGTCGCCTTCGGCGAGCGTGATGTCCGCGTCGCGATCGCGTCCGAGAGCCGCGAGATCCTCGCCCAGCAACTGATGCCTTTGCAGGCCGACCACGTCGCCGACGACGGGATGGAGCGCGCGGCCCGGCTGCTCGCGGACCTGGCCGAGACGGTCGGCGCGGGTGTCGAGGACATCGGCGCGATCGGCTTCGGCCTGCCCGCCCCGGTGGATTCCGTCAGCGGCCAGGCCGGCTCTGACGCGGTCCTGCCGGGGTGGCGCGGCGTCAACGTCGCCGAGGCGATGGCCGGCCACCTCCGCGCCCCGGTCGTCCTGGACAACACCGCGAACCTGGCCGCCCTCGGCGAGCTGCGGGCCGGCGCGCTCCGCGGCGTACAGCACGGCTGCTACCTCAAGTTCTCGTACGGCGTGGGCGCCGGCATCGTGCTCGGCGGCGAGGTCTTCCGCGGCTCGGCCGGTACGGCGGGCGAGATCGGCCACCTCACCATCGACGAGAACGGCCCGATCTGCCGGTGCGGCAACCGCGGCTGCCTCGACACCTTCGTCGGCTCCCGGGCGTTGCTCAGCAGCCTCGCCGCCTCACATGGCCCACTCCGCCTGCGCGACATCATCACCCGGGCACTGGCCGGTGATCTCGGCTGCCGCCGGGTGATCGAGGACGCGGGCCGCCGGGTCGGCGTGGCCGTCGCCGGCCTGGTGAACCTGTTCAACCCTGAGGTCATCGTGGTCGGCGGCAAGATGGCCGAGGCCGGCGACCTGATCATGATCCCGCTGCGCGAGGCCCTGGACCGGTGCGCGATCCCGAGTGCCGCCGCGACCGTCGAGTTACGGCCGGCTGAACTCGGTGACGAAGCCGATGTGCTCGGTGCCATCGAGTTGGCATCGGTACTCAGCCACGCCCGGGCCGCCAAGCCGGCGGAGACAACCGTGTAACAACGATATGTCTATTTCTTGAATTCAAGCCTTGACGTCAAGGCCGGTTGTGACCTTGACTCTGCTCAGGCCTACTCGGGCCCTCACGTCAAGGAGTCGCTATGTCCGTGTCACCAACCCGTCTGCTCGGCCTCGGCATCGCCGTCACCGCCGTTGCCCTCTCGCTGGCCGCTTGTGGGTCGGACGACAAGTCCGACGCGGGCGGCAGCAAGTCCGGTAACAAGATCGCGCTGCTGCTGCCCGAGTCGAAGACCACCCGGTACGAGAGCCTCGACCGGCCGCTGTTCACCGCGGCCCTGAAGACCGACTGCGCCGACTGCGAGCTGATCTACAGCAACGCCGACCAGGACGCGGCCAAGCAGCAGCAGCAGGCCGAGGCCGCGCTGACCCAGGGCGCCAAGGTGCTCGTGCTCGACCCGGTCGACGGCAAGGCCGCCGCCGCGGTCGTCGCCGCCGCGAAGGCGCAGAACGTTCCGGTCATCGCCTACGACCGCTTCATCGACGGCGCCAACTACTACGTCTCGTTCGACAACGAGACGGTCGGCAAGCTGCAGGCGCAGACCCTGGTCGACACCTTGAAGGCGGCCGGCAAGACCACCGGCAACCTGGCCGTGATCAACGGCTCGCCGACCGACCCGAACGCGGCCGACTTCAAGAAGGGCGCGCACAGCGTGCTCGACAGCAGCGGCTACAAGGTCGCCGCCGAGTTCGACACCCCGGACTGGAGCCCGGACAAGGCCCAGGCGTGGATGGAAGGCCAGCTCAGCGCGATCAAGAACGGCCTCGTCGGCGTGTACGCCGCCAACGACGGCACCGCCGGTGGCGCCATCGCGGCCCTCAAGGGTGGTGGCGTGAAGCCGCTGCCGCCGGTCACCGGTCAGGACTCCGAGCTCGCCGCGATCCAGCGGATCGTCGCCGGCGACCAGGCGATGACGATCTACAAGGCCGTCAAGCCGCAGGCCGAGGCCGCCGCCAAGGCAGCCGTCGCGCTCGCCGGTGGCGGCAAGGCCGACTCGACCAGCGACTTCAAGGGTGTTCCCGCGACGATTCTGGACCCGATCGCCGTCACCAAGGCCAACATCAACGACACTGTGGTGAAGGACGGGATCTACAAGGTCACCGACATCTGCACCGCGTCGTTCCAGGCAGCCTGCGCAGCCGCCGGCCTCAAGTAAGCCCGTTCCGGTGTGTGTCCCTGTCCCGGGGGCATACACCGGAACTGTGTGTCGTAAGCCTCAGGAGGCTGATCAATGACTGTCACTCCCACCCCTGCAACAGTGGGCACCGGCACGGTGCTGTCGCTGCGGGGCGTCTCGAAGCGGTTCGGCGCCGTCCAGGCGCTGAAGAACATCGAGCTCGACGTCCGGGCCGGCGAGGTGCTCGCGCTGGTCGGCGACAACGGCGCCGGCAAGTCGACGCTGGTGAAGACCATCGCCGGCGTCTACACCGCCGACGACGGCTCGATGGTGTTCGACGGGGCGGAGGTGCGAGTGGGCAGTCCGGCCGAGGCACAGCAACTCGGCATCGCCACCGTCTTCCAGGACCTGGCCCTGTGCGACAACCTCGACGTGGTCGCGAACCTGTACCTCGGGCGCGAACTGCGCAACGGCAAGGTGCTCGACGAGGTGGAGATGGAACGCTCCTCCTGGGAGCTGCTCCGCCAGTTGTCCGCCAAGATCCCGAGCGTCCGGATCCCGGTGGCCAGCCTGTCCGGCGGTCAGCGGCAGACGGTCGCGATCGCCCGCAGCCTGCTCGGCCAGCCCAAGGTCGTCATGCTGGACGAGCCGACCGCGGCCCTCGGCGTCGCTCAGACCGCCGAGGTCCTCAACCTGGTCGAGCGGCTGCGCGAGCGCGGGCTGGCGGTCATCCTGATCAGCCACAACATGGCCGACGTGATGGCGGTTGCCGACCGGGTCGCCGTCCTGCGGCTCGGCCGCAACAACGGTGTCTTCACGGTCAGCGAGACGAAGTCGCAGGACATCATCGCCGCGATCACCGGCGCCACCGACAACGCAGTCTCCGAGCGCGCGGCGCGCCGGACCCGGCAGGAAGGTTCCGCATCATGAGCACCCCGGTCGACGGATCGAAGGCTCCCGTGCAGGACACCGTGCCGGAAGCGCAGGAGGCGGCGGCACTGCCCGCCGACCTGCAGGACGAGCGCCTGATCGCGAGCAACGGCGTCAGCGGAGCGATCTCCGCCTTCACCTCGCGGCTGCGGTCCGGTGACCTCGGGTCGGTGCCCGTGGTGGTCGGCCTGGTCATCATCTGGGCGGTCTTCCAGATCGCCAACAACTCCTTCCTTTCCAGCCGCAACCTGGTCAACCTGACCTTGCAGACGACGTCGGTCGGGGTCATTGCCCTGGGCATCGTTCTTGTCCTGCTGCTGGGTGAGATCGACCTGTCCGTCGGTTCGGTCAGCGGACTGGCCGGTGCCGTGCTCGGCGTGACGTTCGTCAACAAGGGCTGGCCGCTACTGCTGTCGCTGGTGGTCTCGGCCCTGCTCGGCCTGGTGATCGGCTTGTTCTACGGCGCGTTGTACACCCGCTTCGGGGTGCCCAGCTTCGTCATCACGCTGGCCGGCCTTCTCGGCTTCCTCGGTCTCCAGTTGCTGGTCCTGGGCAAGGAAGGCACGCTGAACATCCCGTTCGACTCCGGCATCGTCAAGTTCGCCACCCAGAGCTTCCTGTCGCCGGCGCTGGCCTACGGGCTGGTCGTGGTGGTCGTCGCGGCGTACGCGCTGAGCCGGCTGCGCAACCGGGGTGCCCGTGCGGCCGCGGGCTTGTCCACGGCGCCCACCGCGATGATCGCGATCAAGGCGGCCGCCCTCGCGTTGGTGCTGTTGATCCCGGTTCTGGTCCTGAACGGCGACCGTGGTGTCTCGTCGATGTTCCTGCTCTTCGTCGCGTTGGTGCTGGCCACCGACTTCATGATCCGGCGGACCCGCTGGGGCCGTTCGGTGGTGGCGGTCGGCGGCAACGTCGAGGCGGCCCGGCGAGCCGGTATCAACGTGCGGTTCATCTATCTGTCGGTCTTCGCGGCCTGTTCCACCTTCGCCGCCGTCGGTGGCATCCTGGCCACCGCCCGGCTGATCGCGGTGAACCAGAGCACCGGTGGTGGGGACACCAACCTGAACGCGATCGCTGCCGCCGTCATCGGTGGTACCAGCCTCTTCGGTGGCCGCGGTTCGGCGTACTCCGCACTGCTCGGCGCGCTGGTGATCATGTCGATCTCCAACGGCCTGGCGCTGCTCAGCCTGGACTCCAGCGTGCGCTACATGGTGACGGCCGGCGTTCTGCTGGTCGCCGTCACGATCGACTCCCTCAGCCGTCGCAGCCGGCAGGCGCACGGCCGGGCGTAACCGA
Source organism: Kribbella voronezhensis (assembly GCF_004365175.1). Taxonomy (NCBI): domain Bacteria; kingdom Bacillati; phylum Actinomycetota; class Actinomycetes; order Propionibacteriales; family Kribbellaceae; genus Kribbella; species Kribbella voronezhensis. Next base: position 728,800 of record NZ_SOCE01000001.1, read on the forward strand.
CCCGGTGGGCCCTCGTCAGACCCCTGCTCGGCGAGGGCCCGCCGTTCCACCTCAGTAACCCCCCCGTACGACGGAGGCGTCGCTCCCCGCCCGGAGCGACGCCTCCGTTGCCTTGTGCCCCGATCGGCATGGGCCAGAATGTGGACCATGAGCATTCGCCGGGCGTCGATCAAGGCGCAACCGACCACCGAAGACCACGCCGTCACCACGCTGGAACTGTTCTTCGACCTGGTCTTCGTCTTCGCGCTGACCCAGATCACCGCGCTGATGGCGCACGACCTGAGCTGGCAGGGCGTACTGCGTGGCCTGTTGCTGATCGGGCTGCTGTGGTGGAGCTGGATCGGGTTCTCCTGGCTCTGCAACCTGGTCAAGGCCGACGAGGGATCGGTCCGCGGCGTGATGGTCGCCGCGATGGCGGCGATGTTCGTGATCGCCCTGGCCATCCCGGAGGCGTTCCACGACCTGCCCGGCGGCCTGCCCGGTCCGGTGGTGATCGCGATCGCGTACTTCGTCTTCCGCGCGATGCACCTGTGGTTGTTCTGGCTGATCGCCGACGGCGACGCCGGACTGCGCCGTACGCTGCTCAGGTTCGCGCCCTCGATGCTGGCCGGTACGGCGTTGCTGCTGATCGCCTCGCAGTTCCACGGCAACAACCAGACGCTCTTCTGGGCTCTCGCGCTGGCCGCGGACTACGGGGGCACCTATCTGATCGACGCCCGCGGCTGGCGGCTGCGCTCGGCGGCCCACTTCGCCGAGCGGCACGGCCTGATCGTCATCATCGCGCTCGGCGAGTCGATCGTCGCGATCGGCGTCGGCGTCACCGACCTGCCGATCTCCTGGCCGATCCTGCTCGCCGCCCTGCTCGGACTGATCGTCTCCGCGGCCCTGTGGTGGATCTACTTCGACGCCACCGCGCAGTACGGCGAACAGGCGCTCGCCTCCGAGCCGCTGGAGACCCGGCCGAAGCTGGGCCGCGACGCCTACACCTTCCTGCACTTCCCGATGGTGGCCGGCATCGTGCTGCTCGCGCTGGGGCTGAAGAAGGTGCTCGAGTACGTCGGCGACAGCGAACACCACCACCTGGACGACCCACTCAAGGGCATCGGCCTCTACGCGCTCTTCGCCGGCGTCGTGCTCTATCTGCTCGGACACGTCGGCTTCAAATGGCGGACCACTCACCGGCTCGGCGTGAGCCGCCTGGTGACGGCAGCACTCTGCCTCATCGCGATCCCGGCCGTCGGCCACCTGCCGGCGCTCGCCGAGGTCGCAGTACTGGCTGCGCTGCTGTCGTTGCTGGTCGCCTTCGAGGCGGTCCGCTATGCCCGCGAACGTGAGGAACTACGGCACGGCGCCCACGAGTAGCTCAGCGCCGGTTCGCGGGGTCGCGCGGATCGTTGTCGAGCTGGTCGCGGATGAACTGCTCGACCGACTTGTCGCCGGAGGCAACGACCTCCTCGATCAGCTGGAGCCGAATCCGGCGGCCCTCGGCGTAGTCACCGGCCGCCATTGCGATGTCGGCTTCGGCCAGGCCGATCCGGAGCCACAGATAACGGCTGGCTGTCTCGGCGTACAGGGCCTTCGGCTGGGTCAGCAGCGAGCGGGCCTCGTCGAGCCTGCCCTGCTTGGCCGCGATGGCCGCCCGCAGGGAGTTGGTCTGGGCGGCGCCATGGTCGTTGGACAACGCGCTGAATGTCTCCACCGCCTTCGTGAGCTGCGCCTCGGCAGCGTCGTACTGCTCGACCTCGGCCTGGACCTCACCGAGCACCACCCGGGCTTCGGCTTGCACGTTGCTGTCCGGCGGCGCGAGGCCGATGGCCTCTTCACCCCAGCTGATGGAAGCGTCGTAGTCCTTCAGCTCCGCGGCGACGTGCATCAGGTCGCGCAGTACGAAGAAGCGAAGGTGCTTCGGGCCGTCCGGCCGGTCGATCAGGGCGAGCGCGGCCAGGCCGTGCTCGCGACTGTGCTGATAGTCGGCCAGCTGCACCGAGGCCATCGCGATCTGCAGCTCGGCGCGGGCCTGCAGGTCGAGTGAGCCGGTCTGCTCGGCGAGCCCGCGCAGCCGCTCGCCCTCGCTTCGGCGCTCGGCCGGAGGCACTACCCGATACGTATGCCTGGCCAGCTCGATCCGGACCAGGAGCTCCAGCGGACCGGTCTCGGCCAGCACATCCCTGATGGTGGTCAGCAGGTCGTTGCGCGCTTCGCGCAGTTCCCGAACACCCAGGTAGCCGATCAGCAACAATCCGATCGTGGCCGCGAGCTCCGGGGCTCCGCCGACAAGGGCCGAGCGCGCGGCTGCATCGACCAGTCCCCAGCTGGATTCGAACCACCGGATCGCATCGGCCTCGATCGCCTCCTCCGCATCCGGTAGCACCGGAGCCGGCGGTGTCCGCAGATGAGCGGCGGTGGTCCAGCCATGGTTGACAGCCGAGTTGGCCAGCGCCGTCAGCCGATGCACCGCTTCGAGATAGCGTCGCATCGGTTCGGCGGAGTCTCCGGCGCGGGCGAGCTGCTCGGCGGCGTACGAACGGACCAGCGCGTGCATCTTGTAGCGCCGGAACGGTTCCAGGCCGGCGAGCTCGACGAGGCCGAGGTCGACGAGCTGATCGAAGGCGGCGGCCCCGGCCGGTTCGTCGCAGTCCAGCAGCGGTGCCGCCACCCAGACGGGGAACTCGGTCACGCCGACCAGCGACAACCGTGCCAGCAGTTCCCTGGTCCGCGGCTCGGCCAGGCTGAGGCTGCGGTGCAGACTGGTCCGTACTGCGAGGTCGCCGGCCACCATCGAGTCCAGCCGCGCCTCGTCGTCGGCCAGCGCGCCCGCCACCGCCGGCAACGCGTCGTCGCCGGACAGGGCCAGCCGCGAACCGATGATCCGGAGCGCCAGCGGCAGACCCGCGCAGGCACCGGCCACGGTCGCGATCGCAGCCTGGTCCCGCAGCGAGCGGCCGATCAGCCTGACCAGCAGGTCGTTGCCGGTGGCATCCTCGAGCGGCAACACCTGCCGATGAGTCGCCTTCTTCAACTCTGGAAGGGATTTCCGGGACGTGACGACCGCTGCGCAGCGCGGTCCGGACGGGAGCAACTGTTCAACTTTCTGGGCATCGAGCGCGTCATCGAGGACGACGAGCAACGCCCGGTCGGCGGTCCGCTCCTGGAAGAGCCGGATCCGATCCGCCAGCGAGTCCGGGACGGCCGGCGGCGGAACTCCCACTGCCCGCAGCATTCGACCGAGCAGGGTCCGGGCCGGCACGGCCGCTCCCCCGACGTCCTGCAGCCGGGCGAACAGCTGACCATCGGGAAAGGCCTCCGCCACGAGATGCCCGATCCGCGTCGCCGCGGCGGACTTCCCGACCCCGGCCGCACCCCACAGACAGACGACCGCGGCCTCTTCCCGCCCTCGATCGGTCAACACCCGTACGCCGTCCGCCAGCAACTCGTCCCGCCCGACCAGCAGCGAGACGTCCACCGGCAGCTCGCGCGGCGTCGTCGGATCGGCGGTCGACCTGACCGGGCCGAGCGGGTCGTCGCGAAGGATCGTCAGGTGCAGCCGCCGCAGCGCCGGGGCCGGATCCAGTCCGTACTGATCGGCCAGCCGCTCCGCCAGGTCGGCGTACGCGGTCAGTGCTTCCTGTTTGCGTCCGGTCCGGTACAACGCGGTCATCCAGGCGATCACGAGCCGCTCGCGCAGTGGATCGGCCGCGACCAGGCGCGCCAGCTCGGGCACCAACTGCTCGTACTTGCCGGCGGCGAGATCCGCGTCGATCCGGTCTTCCAAGGCGGTTGTGCGTTCCTCCTCGATCCCGGCACACAACCGCGCCCGGATCGGCTCCGAAGTCACCTCCCCCAGCGGCTCGCCCCGCCAGAGCCCGAGCGCCTCGGCGAGCGCGGCGGACCGCAGTACAGGATCCTTCAGAGCCCGCGCTCGGGCGGTCTGCTGCCGGAACCGCCCGAGATCGACGGCCTCCGGCGCCACCCGTACGGCGTATCCGGAGCGGCTGCCCTCGATCGGCACACCCGCCTTGCGCAACCGCGAAACGTACACCTGCAAGGCACTTCGCGCCCGCGCCGGCGGATCCTGCGGCCACAACAGATCGACCAGCTCGTCCACCGGCAGCACTTCATTTGCCCTCAGCAACAACACCGCGAGCAGCAGCCGCTCCTGCCGCCGCGGCAACCCCACCGGCCGGCCACCGTCCCGGACTTCGACTGCCCCCAGCAAACGAAACTCCATCCCCGAACCTTAACCAGTCCAGCGGACCGCCGGGACGGACGAGAGCCGCCCGGCCAGGTGGTCGGGGCGGCTCTCGGACAGCTGGATCAGGCCGTGGCGGCGGTCAGGTCGACCTTGGGCTCGGCGAAGTGGCAGGCGGCCGCGTGGCCGGGGCCGGACTTGGCCTGGGCGACCAGCGGCGGTTCCTGGGTGGCGCAGATGTCCTCGGCCTTCCAGCAACGGGTCCGGAACCGGCAACCGCTCGGCGGGTCGATCGGCGACGGTACGTCGCCGACCAGGCGGATCCGTTCCTTCGGCGGGACGCCGCGGATCGTGCCGAGGTCAGGAGCCGCCGACAGCAGCGCCTGGGTGTACGGGTGCTGCGGGGCGCCGTAGATCTCGTCCCGCGTTCCCTGCTCGACGATCTTGCCCAGGTACATCACCGCGACCCGGTCACAGAAGTGCCGGACCACACCGAGGTCGTGCGCGATGAAGACGAAGGCGATGCCCAGATCGCGGCGCAGGTCCTCCATCAGGTTCATCACCTGGGCCTGGATCGACACGTCGAGCGCGGACACCGGCTCGTCGGCGATGATCACCTCGGGCTCCACCGCGAGCGCCCGGGCGATCCCGATCCGCTGCCGCTGGCCACCGGAGAACTCGTTCGGGTACCGGTTGTGGTGCTCGGGGTTCAGGCCGACCCGTTCGAGCAGTTCCTGGACCCGCTCCAGTTCCTTGCCGCGCTTCACCAGGTTGTGCACGCGCAACGGCGTACTGATGATGTTCGACACGGTCTGCCGCGGGTTCAGCGAGCTGTACGGGTCCTGGAAGACGATCTGGAGCTGGCGGCGGAACGGCCGCAGGTCCTTCTCCTTCATCTGGGCGATGTCGGTGCCCTTGAAGATGATCTGGCCCGCGGTCGGCGTCAGCAGCCGGGTGATCATCCGGCCCGTCGTCGACTTCCCACAGCCGGACTCGCCGACCAGCCCGAGGCTCTCGCCGGCCTTCAGGTCGAAGTTGACCCCGTCGACGGCCTGGACCAGTTTCTTGGCTCGGCCGAGGCCGGCGGCCTCCTTGATCGGGAAGTGCATCTTCAGGTCGCGGACCTGCAGCAACGCAGGCTCCGTGCCGCCGGTGGTCGCATCCACGGGGCGCACTGTCTTGCTCATGTCTCTCCTCAGCCCAGTCTCGGTGCGACCTCGGCCTCGTAGATCGAGGCCTTGTCGTGCAGGTGGCAACGGGATGTGTGTGCGCCAGCGCCGTCGACCGGCAGCAGTTCCGGCAGGTCGGTGATGCAGCGCTCGCCCTTCACCCGGTCCTTGTACGGACAGCGCGGGTTGAAGGAGCAACCACTGGGCAGGGCCAGCAGGCTCGGCGGCAGGCCCTTGATCGGGCGCAGTCGCTCGGAGGCGGCCGACACGGTCGGGATCGACTCCAGCAGACCCCACGTGTACGGCATCCGCGGCCGGGCCAGCACGTCCTCGGCCGTGCCGTACTCGACACAGCGGCCGGCGTACATGACCAGGACGTCGTCGGCCATCTCGGCCACCACACCCAGGTCGTGGGTGATCAGCACGATCGCCGAGCCGAACTCCTTCTGCAGGTTGTTCAGCAGATCGAGGATCTGTGCCTGCACGGTGACGTCCAGCGCGGTGGTCGGCTCGTCGGCGATCACCAGCTTCGGGTCGTTGACCAGACCCATCGCGATCATCGCGCGCTGCCGCATACCACCGGAGAACTCGTGCGGGTACTGCTTGAACCGGCGGATCGGGTTCGGGATGCCGACCAGGTCGAGCATCTCCAGGGCGCGCTTCTTCGCGACGTCCTTCGACACCTTGTGGTGCACCCGGTAGGCCTCGGAGATCTGGTTGCCGACCGTGTACAGCGGGTGCAGCGACGACTGCGGGTCCTGGAAGACCATCGCGACCGCGTCACCGCGGATCTTCATCAGTTCGCTCTCCGGCAGACCGACGATCTCGTCGCCGCCCAGCCGGATCGAACCGGTGATCCGGGTCCGCTTACGGTCGTGCAGGCCCATCACGGCCATACTCGACACCGACTTGCCCGACCCGGACTCGCCCACGATCGCCAGCGTCCGGCCGAGCGGAACGGCATAGCTCAGCCCGTTCACCGCGCTGACCACGCCGTCGGCGGTCGGGAACTTGACGGTCAGGTCCTCGACCACCAGGTACGGCGTCTCGCCGCTCGGGGTCAGCGCCGTCGAGCGGCGCTCGCGGGTCGCGATGGAGGGGTTGCGGGCGTCCCGCGCCACCTCGCCGTCGCTGGGTACGGTGCCGACCATGGTGTCCTGGCCAACCTTTCTGTCCTGGACGGCCTTGCGTCCCTCTTCGTTGGCAGGTGTCGTCACGCGAGCCTCACCCGCGGGTCGATCAGGCTGTAGGCGATGTCGACGATGAAGTTCATCATCACCAGGAAGACCGAGGCGACCAGCACCGTGCCCATGATCACCGGCAGGTCGTAGTTGTTCAGACTGTCGATCACCAGGTTACCCAGTCCGGGCAGATCGAAGATCTTCTCGGTGAAAATGGCACCGGCGAGACTGCCGGCGATGTCGAGGCCGAAGATCGTGACGACCGGGATCAGGCCCGAGCGCAGGGCGTGCTTGTAGGTGACCCTCCGATCCGACAGGCCCTTGGCGCGCGCCGTACGGATGAAGTCCTCGCTCAGCGTCTCCACCATCGAGCCGCGGGAGAACCGGGCGTACTGCGTGCAGTTGTAGATCCCGAGGACCAGCCACGGGGTGAGCAGACCGGCCACCCACTTGCCGGGATTCTCCGTCAGTGGCGTGTACCCACTGCGCGGCAGGATCGGATAGAGGATGGTGAGGTAGAGCGAGATCATCAGGGCCACGATGTAGTACGGGATCGAGCTCAGTACCAAGGTGCTGGTCATCAGCGCCCGGTCGCCCATGGTCCCGCGTCTCTTCGCGGCCATCGAGCCGACGAAGACACCGATCGTGAGGACGAGGACCGCGTACCCGGCCACCAGCGAGACCGTCACCGGCAGCCTGGTCTTCAGGGTCTCGTACACCGGCCGGTCGTTCTTGAAGGAGAAGCCGAGGCACGGCGCCGGGCACTTCTGCTTCACGCCGGCCGTCTCGAAGGTGCGGCCGGCGAAGATGCCCGCCGTGTACTCCGCGAACTGCTGGACCTTCGGGCGGTCCAGATGCAGGTTGCGCTTGATCTCGTTGTACCGCTGCTGGGTGCAGTTGCGGTCGCCACAGATCGCCGCCGCCGGATCGGTGGGGGCGACGAAGAACAACGTGAAGGTCGCGATCAGCGTGACCAGCACGACACTCAGCGCGCTGACCAGGCGGCGCGCCACGAAATAGAGCACGGGGCTTTCTCCTCACCGATGAGGGTGGTGACCGGACCGAGGGCCCGGTCACCACCCCTTCATTCAGAGCCGAACTTGTTGCTCAGGCGTTCGGTCAGGGCTGCTTGACGTAGATCGAGGTGAACTCGGGCATACCCTGCGTCACGTCGTTGATCACGTGGCCGAGGTTCTTCCCGATCGGGAAGTCCGAGGCGCTGTAGTACAACGGAATGGCCGGAAGGTACTTCTCGAGGATCATCTTGTCGATCTTGCCCCACTCCTTCAGCTGGGCGTTCGGGTCGAGCGCGGTGACGCGGTCGATCTCGGCGTCCAGCGTCTTGTCCTGGAGCTGACCGATGCTGTTGCCCAGGGCAATCGCGTCGGACTTGAACAGCACCGGGAACCAGCTGGTGCCGCTCGGCCAGTCGGAGCACCAGCCGGCCGGGGTCTTGCCGATGTTGACCGGAGCGTTCTGGTCACCGGTGTAGGTGCGGATCTTGGCCTTGGCGACACCGATGCCCTTGTACTTGAACCCGGCCGCCTCGAAGACCTGCTTGCGCAGCTGGAAGACCTGCGTCGAGATCTTGTCGTCGATCGAGTAGTACTGGCTGAGCTCGAAGCCCGACTTGCCGAGCGCCTGCAGCTTCGCCTTGACGTCCGCGGCGACCGCGGGGTCCTGGGCGCCCTTGCCGGTGCCGTTCAGGCCCGGCAGTTCGTACTTCTCGAAGCCGGGAACGGCCCGCGGCAGAATCGTCGAGGCAGGCGGCGAGTCGTTGGAGTTCAGACCCGCGACCTTGCGCCACGCGTCGTACGGGTAGGCCGCGGCGACCAGCTTGCGGACCTCCAGCGGGATCTTCCGGGTGTCCATCGGGAGCGTGATGGTGCACGGTCCGTCACCCTTGACCAACTGGCTCTGGTCCTTGACCTCAGGCAGCAGCGAGGTGTCGAGGTTGCTGTAGCTCAGCGCGTTGGCGTCCGGACCGTTGCTGGCCAGCACCTGACGCTGGGCCTTGATCAGGTCCTGGCTGAACTTGAAGTTGTAGCCGTCGACGTACTGGTGCCGCACCGGGTCGGTGTTCGGGTCCCAGTTCGGGTTCTTCACCAGGTTGAGCGAGGTGCCGGCGTTGTAGGACTGGACCATGTACGGACCGGTCGCCAGCGGCTTCTGCTCGTAGTTCTTCTGGGTGTCCTTGGCCTTCGGGATCGGCGTGAACAGCGGGAACGCCGCGTAGAACGGAAGGTCGTCGAACTTCTTGGCGAGGTGGATGACCAGGGTGTTCTGGTCCGGCGTCTCGACACCGGAGTAGTTGTCACCACCGGCGGCGTACGGGCCCTTGTACTTCTCGCCGTCCTTGAAGAACTGGATCTGGTACGTGGGTCCCGAGTCGTAGAGCTCGTGCGCGAAGGAGCGCTTGATCGAGTACGCGTAGTCCTCGGCCTTGACCGGGGAGCCGTCGCTGTACTTGATGCCCTGCTTCAGCTTGAACGTCCAGGTCAGGCCGTCGGCCGACTTCGTGCCCAGGTCCTCGGCGAGGTCCGGCACCAGGACAGGCTTACCGGTCTTCTCGTCCAGCTTGTACTGGGTCAGGGCCCGGTAGAACAGCTTGCCGATCTGGTTTCCGTCGACGTAGTAGATGTTCGTCGGGTCGAACGTGTCCGGCGTGACGTCGGACAGGATCGTGACGGTGCCGCCCTTCTTGGCACCATCGATCTCTGCCGCCGGCCCCTTGGCAGTCGGGTCGGTCGCCTTCTCCTGGGTGGTGCCCTCTTGGACCTTGCCACCACCAGAGTTGTTGTTCGACGACGGGCTGCCGCAGGCAACCGCGGCCAGCATGACCGTTGCCGCCACCGCGGTGATCCGTTTCCACTGCATTGTCGTGTTTCTCCTTTTCTGCCGCTGGGGCAATCGCCGTACTACCGGCGAGTCTTGGGGTCGAAGGCGTCGCGGACGGCGTCGCCGAGAAGGGCCATCGACAGCACCAGAGCGGTGATGCCGACCACCGGGAGCCACAAGAAGATCGGGTCCGCTTTGAACCAGTTCGTGGCAACCGCGATGGTCTGGCCCCAGGACGGAACCGGTTCGACCAGACCGACTCCGAGGAAGGAAAGACCTGCTTCCGCCGTCACATAGGCGGGCAGCGAGAGCGAGGCCGAGATGACGATCGGCGCCACCAGGTTGGGCAGCAGTTCCTTGAACAGGACCTGCCGGGTGGGCACCCCGATCGCCTTGGCAGCAAGCACGAACTCCCGTTCCCGCAGCGAGAGCACCTCACCGCGGATGATCCGGGCCAGACCGGCCCAGCCGAAGAACGAGAGGACGAAGATCAAGACGTAGAACCGGGTCGAGGCCTGTTCTTCCGGCGTCAGGTTGAACGACCCGCCGCGCATCGACTCCACGATCGGCACCAGCGCGATCGCGAAGAGCAGGTAGGGCAGGCTCAGGACGAAGTCGATGATCCAGGAGATGATCCGGTCGGTCCAGCCGCCGAGGAAGCCGGCCAGCAGGCCCGCGACCACACCGACGGCGGTGCCGAACAAGGTCGCCGAGAAGGCGACGATCAGCGACGGACGCGCGCCGTAGACCCAGCGGGCGAAGTTGTCCCGGCCGGTCTTCGGCTCGACGCCCAGCCAGTGCTGCGAGTTCGGGCCGGTGGTCGGGAAGCCGAACTCGTCCACCAGGTCGGTGTGGAACGCGTTGAAGGTCTGCCCCTCGAGCTTGGCCAGCAACGGCGCGAAGACCGCCACCAGGATGAAGAGCACGATGATGCCCACGCACACCATGGCCAGCTTGTCCTTGCGGAGCCGGTCCATTGCGATCCGGGTCGGAGACTTGCCGTGCGCGACCGTCGCCGCACGGACCGGCTCAGCCGACGCCGGGTGGTCCTCGACACCTACGGTCGAGTCAGGTGACCCAATACTCATTCGCGCTCCGTCAGCTCTGTCAGCCAGATTCAGGTGTTCTTGATCCGGCAGCGGTCTGTAGATCGTGCCGGCCATTTGGTCTTCCGAGCGGGCCCGAGTCAAATCCCCTTGACACGGCGATTCCCCCTCAACCGCGCGCTAGCCTGCCTGACACTGTGACACCAAACCAGCGGTGCCCGGCACCAGTGCACAAATCGTTACCGGAACGGGTACCGGACCGGAACATTTGTCTCCGATCGTCACGGTGAGCGACCAATACTTCGCGAAAAGCATCGGCACAGCACCGTCAGTGGCAATTTTGTGCCATATTGTCACGCAGGGTGTTGAATCTACAACCATCAGGTATATCGAGCCGCCGACGTCTCGCAATCCCGAATCGGGCCCGCTTCGTCCCGGTCGATCAAGCCCTCCGGAGGTCGGACCGGACTTCCCGTTGGACGGCGTCCTCGAGTCCGAGCAACGGTTGCTTCGCCGTGACGATCACCGCGCATCGCCCATCGGCCGGCAGCAGCGGCCGAAGCTGGCCCGCGTCTGCGGCCTCGTCCAGCACGAGTAGTACTGACCTGCCGGCCAGCCTGCTGCGCAGTACGCTCGCCCGCTCCTCGACCGAGGGCGGCCGGTCCGCGTCGTCGACCCCGAGCGAGCGCAGCAGGCTGCCGAGCACGGCCTGGGCAGGTACGGGTTCGCCTGAGCTGTCCTGGAGGCGGGCGAAGAGCTGTCCATCCGGGTACTCCCTCGCGACTTGATGCGCCAGCCTGATCGCCACCGCGGACCTACCGGCGCCGTACAGACAGACGACCGCCGGTACGCCGTCCGGCCGGCCCGAACGGCTCAGCTCAGCCATGAGCTCGCCCAGTAGCGCGCCATGTCCCCGTAGCGAGCCGTTGTCGGCGGGTAGCTGGTGGAGAGGCTGGTTCTTTGACTGCAGGTCCAGGGCAGAGTCCTGCCGCAAGATCGCCAACTGGAGTTCCTGGACGCTCTCACCGGGCGTTGTCCCGAGCTCGTCGGCCAGACGACGTACCAGGTCTGTATAGACAGCCAGCGCATCCGCCTGTCGCCCGGACCGGTACAGGGCCAGCATGTACGCCGACGCGATGGTCTCCCGGAACGGCAATGCTGTGCTGAGATCGGCCAACTCGGGCAGAAGGTCCTGGTGCCGCCCTAGCTCCAGTTCGGCGGCCACACGAAGTTCCTGCGCCTCCCAGCGAGCTTCGTCGAGGCCGGCAGCGAGCCGTCGGCGTACGTGCTCCTCCGTCACCTCTGCCAGCGCAGGGCCGCGCCAGAGCGCCAACGCATCCAGCAGCACCTTCCGGCGCCGCTCCAGATCCTGCGTCGCCTTCGCCTCCCGAACAAGCGCCTCGAACAGCTCCCAGTCCGTCCGCCCCGCAGGCCCCAGTACTGCGTACCCCTCGGCTCCACCCTCCAGACGGGTCTCCGGATCGACCTTGGCCAGCACAGCCCTCAACCGCGATGCGTACACCTGCAGAGCCCGCTTGGGATGGCCCGGCCCCTCCTCCGGCCACAGCAGCCCCACGAGCCGCTCGGCCGGCACCACCTTCCCCGGCTCGAGCAACAGAATCGCCAACAGCAACCGCTCCTGGCGCCGCTTGAGTTCAACCGGCCGGCCACCTGCCCGCAGTTGCACGGGTCCCAGCAACCGGTACTCGACGTCCGCGGTCATCGGTCGTGACCAGCGGGCTCGCCTTCAGCCGCCGCCTGCGCCTCGCTCAGCCGTTGCCGCAACTCGTCTTCGCGTGCCTCGTCCCCGGCTCTGATCGCCTCCCGCAGTCCGGTCTCGAGAGCAGGGACCGCTTCGTCGGGTCGGCCGAGGTCGAGCAGCACCTCACCCAGCTGGCCGACCGAGCCCGCTCTGTCGTGCTCCTGGCTCAGCTCGCCGTAGACGGCGATGGCGGCGCGAAAACGCTCGACGGCTTCGGCAAGCTGGTTGTCCCGGTAGGCCAGCACCGCGAGTTCATCGAGGATGTAGGCCTCCTTCCACTGGTTGCCGATCGATCGCGAGGACTGCAGGGCACTCTCCAGGTGCTGCCGTTGCCGATCGCGATCGTCCAGCGCCTGGTAGTGGAGGCTGACCACGAGATGAGCGCCCGCGGTGACCTCGCCCTGGTGCTCAGCCAGCCTGATCCCCCGGAGCCCGTGGTCGAGCCCCTCGGTGTGGCGGCCGAGGCCGTGGAGAATCTGGCTGTAGTTGTTCAGCGCGGCGAGTTCCGCGCGCGCGGCCTGGCAGCGCGCCAGCAGCGGAATCGCTTCCTGGTAGGCCTCGACGGCACCTTCGACATCACCGGAATAGGCGCGATAGATCCCCAGGTCCGACAGCAGAAGTCCTTCCGCCAACTCGTCACAGCTCTGCCGGGCGATCTCGAGCGCAACCGTCGCCCGGCGCAGCGCGTCCGGCCAGCATTCTCGCGAAAAGTTGTAGCTGGACAACCCGAGAGCCAGCGACAGCACACCTTCTCGCGTCGTTTCGCCGCAGTGTCTTCCCTGCAGGCACAAGGCGGTCAGTTTCGCGCCGGCGGCGTCCAGCCAGTCGAGGCCCTGCTCTCCTTGCAGGTTCTCCGGCACTTCGCCGGACTTCCGTCGGCCGGCTGCCCATTCCAGTCTCGCGGCGGTGGGATCACGGCCTTCCAGACAGTGCCAGGCGACCGCGGCGTACAGCTCGACGAGCCGCTCGATCACCCCGGCCCAATCGGTCGTCGTCAAGGCGGCCTCAGCCTGCTCCCGCGCGAAGGCCCACAGCAGGTCGTGCAGGCGATAGCTGCCCGGCGAGGGCGTCTCGAGGAGCTGGGCATCCACCAACCGCTCCAGGACGGTTTCGGCCGTTGTCTCGTCCATCCCGAGAACCCTGGCCGCCTCGAGCAACCGCAGGTGCGCGCCGTCCGGCACGCCGAGCCGGAGGAACGCTTCCGCGGCCCGGCGATCCACTGGGTCGGACGACCGCTCCAGGTGCTCCAGTGAACTGGCGAAGACGGTCCGGATACTCATCCCTTCCAGGCTGAGCTGGTCCAGTCGGCTGTGTACGTCGGTGACCCGCTCCACCAGGTGGCTGATCGGCCACGCCGGTCGGGAGGCCAGCCGCGCGCCGAGGATCCGGATCGCCAACGGCAGGTGCCCACAAGCGTTCAGCAGGGCGGCCGCGGCCTGCGGTTCAGCGGCCATCCGGGCGGGGCCGGCGAACTGCTCCAGAAGCTCGGCTGCTTCCGCGGCGGTCAGCACATCGAGCTGGAGCTGGGCAGCGTCCAGGCCCGGCAACGCCGAGCGGCTGGTGACGATGGCCGCGCTTGCGCCGAGCCCCGGCAGCAAGCCGTCCACAGCCGCTGATCCGGCCACATTGTCGAGGACGAGCAGGACTCGTCGCTCCGCCAGAATCGATCGGCAGCGGGCCGCCGCTTCGGATGGATCAGCCGGAATCTCGGTTCCCGCCACGCCCAGGCCTCGCAGCGCGATACCGAGCGCGTCGATCGGCGCCATCGGCTTCTCGGCGCCGTAGCCCCGCAGGTCGAGGAAGAGCTGGCCGTCCGGGAACAGGTCCGCGACCCGATGAGCCACCTCGACGGCCAGAGCGCTCTTCCCGACCCCGGCCATTCCGGAGATGGCGGAAACGACGACAACGGAACCCGCCGAGCCCTTCGCCCGGGCGGTCAGGAGCTCGGTCAGCGCATCGATCTGCGACTGCCGGCCGACGAACGTCCTCGGCGCGGGCGGGAGCTGACGCGGTACGGCGCCGGGCCGGTCGGTCAGCAGCGCCGGGTCGTCCTGCAGGATCGCCACCTCGAGTTCCTGCAGCCGAGGGCCGGGCTCCAGTCCCGTCTCTGCCCGGAGCGTCCGCTTCGCAGCTGCGACCAGTTCCAGTGCGTCCAGCCGGCGGCCGACGCGATAGAGCGCGACCAGCTGAGCGGCCAACAGACCTTCCCGGGTCGGGTGAACAGCCAGCAGGCCGGTCAGTTCGGGAACCAGCTCCGCACTCCGTCCTGCTTCCAGGTCCGCGTGGATCCGCTCCTCGAGCGCTGTCAGCCGCTCTTCCTCCAGCCCTGCGCAGAGCCGATGACGTAGCTCGTCGGAGGCCACGTCCGAGAGCGCCGGACCGCGCCACAGTTCGAGGGCCTGGCCCAGCAGTCGCGACCGTTCCGCGGCTTCCTGACCGACCGCGGCTCGTCGGAGCTCGCGGAAACGGTCAACGTCGATCGATGCCGGGTCGATGTCGAGCCGATAGCCCTGGTCCCGGCCCGTGATGCCGGCTTCGGCCGGTAGGGCCTTGCGCAGGCGGGAGACGTACACCTGCAGGGTCCGGTGCGGCTGGGCGGGGATCTCGTCCGGCCAGAGCAACTCGATCAGCCGGACCGCAGGGATCAGCTGATTGGCAGACAGGCCCAGTACGGCGAGCAGCAGGCGCTCCTGGCGGCGACCCAGCTGACTGACCTTGCCGTCGGCCACCACCTCCACGGGGCCAAGCAACCGGAGCTCCACGGGGGCAGCGTAGCTCGGTGGTAGGCGCTGGGTAACCGGGTTCCCACATGCTGCGACTACGTCGGCAGCAGCCGCCGTACGCCGCCCGGTCCACCGCTCATGGTGCCGCCTCGAACCGGAGGAACGATGTCTGCTCCGTGGTTGTCCTGGAAACTGTTCGCCGCAGCTATGGTGCTGATCGGTGGTGTGCTGCCCGGTGGCGCGGCGCAGGGCGGGACCGGTCGCGGGTGGTGCAACAGCGTTGTCAGCCTGCCCAGTGCGCATTGCCGTGGCGCTGCGCCCAGGTTGCGGGACAAGGTGCCCTCGCGGCCGCTGATGGCAGTCGGTCGTTCGCGGCGGCGGGCTCGCCGCCGCGAACTCGAACCGTTCGTGCCCTGTTCAGGGCAGTTGGTCAGCTCTCCCGGACGTTGACCGTCACGAACGGCGGCTTGACCACCTCGAAGGCTTCCTGCCGGCCACGGATGTCCACTGCCACCTCGTCGCCCTCCTTGACGCTCGCGTCGAGGAGGGCGAGGGCGATGCCCTTCTTCAGCGTGGGCGAGAACGTGCCGGAGGTGACCTCGCCCAGCGCGGCGCCGCTGGCGTCCACGACGGTCATGTGCGGCCGCGGGATGCCCCTGCCGACGGCCCGCAGCCCACGGAGGATCTTGGCGGGCCCGGCCTCCTTCTCCGCCCGCAGTGCCTGGTCGCCCCAGAAGTGCTCCTTCTTCCAGCCGACGGCCCAGCCGGACCGCGCCTGGACGGGCGTGATGTCAGGCGAGATGTCCTGTCCGTGCAGGGGGTAGCCCATCTCGGTCCGCAGGGTGTCGCGGGCACCGAGGCCGGCCGGGACGATGCCGTACTGCTCCCCCGCCGCGAGCAACGCGTCGAACACGGCTACGGCCGCCTCGTTCGGTACGACGAGCTCGTAGCCGCGCTCGCCTGTGTAACCGGTGCGGCACACGACGACCGGCGTACCGGAGAAGTCGGCGACCACGAAGGACATGTAGTCGTGCCCGGTCGGCAGACCGATCGCAGCGACCACCGCGTCGCTGTCGTGGCCCTGGACAGCGAGGATCGCGTAGTCGTCGTGGGTGTTCGTCACCACGACGCCCTCCGGCGCCTGGGCCTGCAGCAGGCGGACGACCTCGGCGGTGTTCGCCGCGTTCGGGATCAGGAACACGTTGTCGTCAGCGTGCAGGTACGCGATCAGGTCGTCGACCACACCGCCGTTCTCGGCGCAGCACAGCGTGTACTGCGCCTGGCCGGGCGCGATCTTGCCCAGGTCGTTCGTGAGGCAGGAGTTCACGTACGCCGCGGCGCCGGGTCCCTGCACGGTCGCCTTGCCCAGGTGACTCACGTCGAAGACCCCGACGGAGGTCCGGACAGCGGTGTGCTCGGCGACGACACCGCCGTACTCCAGCGGCATCTCCCAGCCACCGAACTCGGCGAACTTGGCTCCGAGCGCGACGTGCCGCTCGTGCAACGGGGACTTCTTCAGGACACCAGACTCGGTCATGCAGCGGAACTTACCGGAAACCGATGGCGCAACAGTGTGGCCCGCATCTCCGTGCCACTTCCGTGCGGCCATCTGCGCACATCCGCCGGCTGGTGACGCGTAGCATGCACAGGCAGCACGCACGTACCGTGACGACCGGCGGCCTGCCATCCGGTCAAGGAGGACTGAGGATTTCGTGAGCACCATCACTTTGAGCAAGTCCGATGCAGCCGGCGTCAAAGCCGACGTCGTGGTCATCGGCGTGGTCAAGCTCGACGGCGGCGTGGCCCTGCCCGCCGGTACCGAGTCGCTGAACGCCGCGTACGGCGGGCAGCTGGTGGAGGTGCTGTCCGGTCTCGGCGCCACCGGCAAGACCGGGGAGGTCACCAAGGTGCCCGGCCCGAAGCCGGGCAAGTCGGCGCTGCTGATCGCGGTCGGCCTCGGTACCGCCCCGGACGGCGCACTGAAGACCGAGGACCTCCGTACGGCGGCCGGGGTCGGGGTCCGCGCCGCCAAGACCGGCCAGTCCGTCGCGTTCGCCCTGCCGACGCCGGACGCCGAGTGTGTCCGCGCGATCGCCGAGGGTGCGCTGATCGGGCGGTACTCGTTCAACGCCTACAAGTCCGAGGCGAGCGAGGATGTCCCCGGCAACCTGATCGTGCTGACCGACCTGGCCCGCAACCGGGACGCGAAGGCCGCCCTCGAGCGCGCCGAGATCGTCGCCGACGCCGTGCACCAGGTCCGCGACTGGGTGAACATGCCGCCGTCCGACCTGCACCCGGCCGAGTTCGCGGCGCACGCGGTGAAGCTGGGCAAGGAGCACGGCGTCAAGGTCGAGGTGCTCGACGAGAAGGCGCTGGCCAAGGGCGGGTACGGCGGCATCCTCGGCGTCGGCCAGGGATCGGAGAACCCGCCGCGGCTGGTCCGGCTCACCTACACACCGAAGAAGCCGGTCACCCACCTCGCCTTCGTCGGCAAGGGCATCACCTTCGACTCCGGTGGCCTGTCGCTGAAGACCGCCAGCGGCATGGTCAGCATGAAGTCCGACATGGCCGGCGCGGCAGCCGTGATCGGCGCCACTCTGGCGATCGCGCGCCTCGGCCTGCCGGTGCAGGTCACCACGTACGCCGCGATGGCCGAGAACATGCCGTCCGGCTCGGCGGCGCGGCCCTCCGACGTACTGACGATGTACGGCGGCAAGACGGTCGAGGTGCTGAACACCGACGCCGAAGGCCGGCTCGTGCTGGGCGACGCACTGGTCCGGGCGTCCGAGGACCACCCTGATCTGATCGTCGACGTGGCGACCCTGACCGGCGCCTGTGTCGTTGCCCTGGGCACCAAGGTGGCGGGCGCCTTCGCCAACACCGACACCGCCCGGGACCGGGTCGTCGACGCCGCGATCGCTGCCGGTGAAGCGATGTGGCCGCTGCCGATCCCGACCGAGATGCTCGACAAGCTGCGCTCGCACTCCAAGGTCGCCGACCTGGCGAACATCACCGGCGAGCCGTGGGGCGGCGCACTGGCGGCGGCTGCCTTCCTCGGCGACTTCGTTGCCGACGGCATCGACTGGGTGCACCTCGACGTGGCCGGTCCCGCCTTCAACGACGGCGGACCGTCCGGCTACACCCACTCCGGCGGCACCGGCTACTCGGTCCGCACCCTCGTCGAACTGGCCGCATCGGCCAGCTGATCACCCGCTCGCAGGCCGGGTCGAGCAACTGTCCGAAGTACTCGATCCGGCGGATCGGTTTCGCTAGGCGCGGCCGTTCTTCTTCTGGCGCGCGTTGTATTCGCGCATCCGCGGCGGATAGCCGACGACGGCCGCGTCGTACGACGGGATGCCCAGCTTGTTCGCGAAGTTGTGCGCCCAGGCGACCGACGGGACGCGGCGTCGGGTCCACTCACCGTCGATGGCGACCAGCAGCAGCGTGTAGTCGGTCACGGCCGTCTTCGGCTCGACGAATCCCTCGACACCTTGCCGTGTCTGGGCGAACTCCCGCAGGTGCGCCTGGTCGGGGTTGTCCGACTTGCGCATCGTTCCCGGCCGCTGCCGGCGAAACCACTTCATCCCGTAAGTGTCGCCTATCTCCGCAAGCCCACGGTGACACGCCGGTCCCGCAGTACGGGCCCGGGAGCGACAGTCCGCGCCCGCGGTGACAAGATGACGCCGGGCCGGAACCCCGCGATCCGGGGCCGCCCGCCGACTCAGACGCCCACGGAGGAACCTGTGACGAACGCGGCAGACAGCACCACGACCTACGACCTGCTGATCCTCGGCGGAGGCAGCGGCGGGTACGCCGCCGCGCTGCGGGCCGCGGTACTCGGGATGTCCGTGGCGCTGGTCGAGAAGGACAAACTCGGCGGCACCTGTCTGCACCGCGGCTGCATCCCGACCAAGGCGCTGCTGCACGCGGCCGAGGTCGCCGACTCGGCGCGCGAGGGCGAGCAGTTCGGCGTACGGACGACGCTCGAGGGCGTCGACATGGGCGGCGTCAACAAGTACAAGGACGGCGTCGTCGACCGGCTCTTCAAGGGGCTGCAGGGACAGATCAAGTCCCGCGGCATCACCGTGATCGAGGGCGAGGGGCGGCTCACCTCCCCGACGACGGTCGCGGTCAACGGGACGACGTACACCGGCAAGAACGTGATCATCGCGTCCGGCTCCTACTCGCGCTCGCTGCCCGGGCTGGAGCTCGACGGCAACCGGGTGATCGCCAGCGAGCACGCGCTGACGCTGGACCGGGTCCCCGAGTCCGCGGTGATCCTCGGCGGTGGCGTGATCGGCGTCGAGTTCGCCAGCGCGTGGACCTCCTTCGGTACCAAGGTGACCATCGTCGAGGCGCTGCCGCGACTCGTCCCGGCCGAGGACACCGACTGCAGCAAGACGCTGGAGCGGGCGTTCCGCAAGCGCAAGATCGCCTTCAAGACCGGTACGCCGTTCGAGTCGGTCGACACTCACGACAACGGCGTCCGCGTCACGGTCGCCGGTGGCGAGGTGATCGAGGCCGAGCTGCTGCTGGTCGCGGTCGGCCGCGGACCGAACACCTCCGGCCTGGGCTACGAGGAGGTCGGCATCGCCCTCGACCGCGGCTTCGTCACCGTCGACGAGCACCTGCAGACCAGCGTCCCCGGCGTGTACGCCGTCGGCGACATCGTGCCCGGTCTCCAACTCGCGCACCGCGGTTTCCAGCAGGGCATCTTCGTCGCCGAGCACCTGGCCGGCCTGAACCCGGCGCCGATCGACGAGGCCGGCATCCCGCGCGTCACGTACTCCGAACCCGAGGTCGCCTCCGTCGGCCTCACCGAGGAGCAGGCGAAGGCGAAGTACGGCGAGGTCGAGATCCTGAACTACAACCTCGGCGGCAACGGCAAGAGCCAGATCCTCAAGACGGCCGGCTTCGTCAAGCTGGTCCGCGCCAAGGACGGCGCCGTGGTCGGCCTGCACATGGTCGGCTCCCGGGTCGGCGAGCTGATCGGCGAAGCCCAGCTGATCTACAACTGGGAAGCCTTCCCGGCCGACGTCGCCCCGCTGGTCCACGCCCACCCGACCCAGAACGAGGCCCTCGGCGAAGCCCACCTCGCACTGGCCGGAAAGCCTTTGCACTTCCACGAGTAAGTTTGCAGATGCTGGTACGGGTGGGTGCGCTGTGACCCGCGTCCCGCTCGTACCGGCGGCACCGTAGGCTGACTCTCGAACCGATCAGACGAAGGAGCAACGACCGTCATGCCGACCTCTGTATCCCTGCCGGCCCTCGGGGAGAGCGTCACCGAAGGAACCGTCACCCGCTGGCTCAAGCAGGTCGGTGACACGGTTGCCGTTGACGAGCCCCTGCTGGAGGTCTCGACCGACAAGGTCGACACCGAGATCCCCTCCCCCGTCGCCGGCACCTTGCTCGAGATCAAGGCCGCCGAGGACGAAACCGTAGAGGTCGGCGCCGAACTTGCCGTCATCGGCGACGCCGGCGAATCCGCCGGCTCCGAGCAGGCGGCTCAGCCTCAAGCCGAAGCCCCCGCGGAGCAGGCACCCGCCGAGGAGCCCCCGGCGGCTGAAGAACCGGCTGCCGAGGAAGCCCCGGCCGCTCAAGCCCCTGCCGCTGAAGCTCCGGCCGCTGAAGAAGCCCCGGCGCAGGAGGCCGCTCAGGAGGCTCCGGCCGCTGAAGCAGCCCCGTCTTCGTCGGGTTCGTCT